>JAGARW010000145.1 GCA_017621975.1 Lachnospiraceae bacterium
GACGGCGTTTTTCCTCGATTATAAAATGGTCGCGGTCGCCTCCATCGAAATCGGCGGTTCGGTCATAGCGACATGGTTTCTGGATGGAGAAGTGCATCTTCCCGCAAGAGACGCCGCCTTTGCAGTCAACATGCTCGACCGTATCATATGCGTCTTTTTGTCGCTGTCAACGATCGTGCTTCTGACCTATCTGATCAATCGTTTTCTTGTCAATGCGAAAAAGGACGAGCTTGAGAAAAATACCGAACAGGTCAGAAACGTCCTTTCCGCAGTACAGGCGCTGTCGGAAAGCCTGTCAGGCGCAGGCACGGCGCTTTCCCAGATATCGGAAAGCGAAAACGCTTCCGCGCGGCAGCTTGCCTCTACGAGCGAGCAGCTCGTTAAAAACAGCAATCTGCTCAGCTCCAAAACGGACGAAAGTATGGCGAATCTGAGCGAGCTCGACAAATGGTCGGGCGTCGTCGCGGAAAATGTAGAGCAGGCGGAAAACGCGTCAAAGGATCTGCTCGGCAAATCGGCAGAAAACGAAAAGCTGTTAAACGACCTGAAAGTAATCAACGGCGAAGTGTCCGAATCCATGAACGCTACGACGCAGATCGCACAAAATCTTTCGGCGGCGGTACAGGAGATCGGCGTTACCTTAAATCTGATCAGCGACATCTCTTCCTCTACGAATCTGCTGGCGCTGAACGCTTCGATCGAGGCGGCGAGAGCCGGAGAAGCCGGAAGGGGCTTCGCGGTCGTTGCGACAGAGGTCGGCAACCTTGCGAACAATACGCAGGATTCTTTAAAGGTCGTTCAGGAAGTCATCGAACGGGTACAGCAGAATGTCCGCAACATCACTTCCCAGATCGAAGAAAACGCGTCGAAATTAGAGACGCAGAATACATACTTTACGAACGTATTCCAGTGTATGCAGGATATGACAAAGCTTTTGAATCTTTCCGTTCAGGCGATCGGCACGATGGGAGACGCCCATGACAGGCAGACGGAGGTCATCCAGAAGACCGTATCGATCAATCAGTCGATCGCAGAGAGCATCCGAAGCGAAAACGAACAGTTCCGCTCGATCAACGCAATGGCAGAAACCAATGCGGACGATACTTCCGAGGTAACGGCGCAGGCGTGCGCCATCAACGATATGGTCGGTCAGATGAACCGGCTGCTCGGACAGAACAAAGCATAAAACCGGAGAAACGTCTATGTCGGTCCAAATCTTTACACTAACGCACAAGCCCTTTACGCCGCCGCCCGATCCTCTCTACATACCGCTTCAGGTCGGACGAAGCGGCGCGGAAAATCTCGGTTTCCCCGGCGATGATACGGGCGACGAAATTTCCAGACTCAATCCGTATTTCTGCGAATTGACCGGTATGTACTGGATCTGGAAAAATTACCGTACGCCGGGCGCCGTCGGCGTCTGTCATTACAGACGCTATCTTTTAAACGAAGACGGCGGGCTCTTTACCGAGAAGCAGTTGATCCCTCTGCTTGAAAAATACGATATGATCACGACAAAGCTGCTGACTCTGCCCTGCTCTTACGAGCAGGGCTTCGGCGCGGATCATCATAAGCGCGATCTCGATACGACGCGGGCGGTTCTGGTTGAAAAATATCCCGAATATGTTAAGACCTTTGACAGACTGGCGCGCGGAACGCATACTTATTTCGGAAACATTTTCATCGCTTCGAAACGGCTCTATGACTCTTACTGCGTATGGCTGTTCGATCTTTTATTCGAAGTGTATGCGCGAACCGACCTGACCGGTTATACCGGCTACCAAAAGCGTCTCTTCGGCTTTCTCGCGGAATTTTTGCAGACCGTGTGGATCCGGCATAACGGATTGTCCGTCTGCGAATGTATGGTCGGTATGGTCGGGGAAAAATACGAGACAAGGCAATTAAAAGAACAGCTCGCGGCGTTTTTTGCAAAAAGAGACTATGCCGCGGCGGAAAGCTGCTTCTGGGACTGCTACCGGAAGCGTCCCGACGTGCTGATGGAAGCCTCCGATGTGACCGGCGAGCTGCGGCTCTGTATGCAGATCATTTCCACAAGCCGTTTTGAAGACGAAGCCTATGGGCGCTGTATTCTGGATAGTCTTAGGGATTACCGCTCCCTGATCCGGCATTTTCACTTTCTGAATACCGCCGTGTCCCATTTCATCAACGGACAGACGGACAAAGAGGACCTTGCTTTTCTGAAGCAAAGTCCCCTGATCACGCCGATCGCTGTTTCCATCTCAGTCCGCCTGTTTTGTCCTGAGTGTTCCGTGCAGGAAATGTGCGGGCGGCTGGACCGGCTGCGGAAGGAGCATTAAAACCCGCCGCTTTGCGGCGAAAGCGCTCCGGGAAGGCATCCTGTGAAAGCTCTCTCTAGCAAAAGCCTTCCGCCCATTCCTTTAATTCCGCCTCTCCCGCGTCTGCGGAAAACCGTTTTCCATCCTTTAATACCGCGCCCGGGCAGGAAGGGGCGAGCTCCCTGTTGGTGTTCCCCATGCCGCTGCCGCCTGAGGTCGCGAACGGAACGATGGTCTTACCCGCCAGACTCTGCTGCTCCAGAAACGTATTCACGATCGTAGGAGCCACATACCACCAGATCGGGAAGCCTACGAACACCGTTTCATACTGCTCCATATTTTCCGCCCTGCCCGCGATGGCCGGACGAAACGACTTGTCGTTCATTTCCACGCTGCTGCGGCTCTTTTTGTTCGTCCAGTCCAGATCGGCGGACGTATAAGGAACTTCCGGGCGGATCTCATGCAGATCGGCTCCGATTGCTGACGCGAGCCGTTTTGCCAGCTTTGCAGTTACGCCGCCGGCGCTGAAATAAGCAACCAATACTTTACTCATATACCTCATCCTTCCTTTCATTCTTTTCTTTTACTGTGCGCTTTTTTTGCGCATTTGTCAACCCGTCTGCCACGTCGTCCGGGCGCGCCTGCGTACCGATTCGGGAACGCCTGCCCGCCGTTTCAGGCTATCGTCATAAACCATTCGACCGTTTCCGGGTCGTAATGAGAAAAGAACAGGCTCTTTCCGCCGTCCAGCGCCTCGATCCTGCGCATCTCTTCATCGGATAAGGAAAAATCAAAAACGTTGAAATTCTCCTCCATCCTTTCCTTACGCACGGACTTCGGTATCACGACTACGCCGCTCTGGATCAGGAAACGAAGCGCCGTCTGCGCTGCGGATTTGCCGTGCGCTCCTCCGATTTCCTTTAAAACAGAATTGTTGAAATAATCGTTTTTCCCTTCCGCGAACGGTCCCCAAGACTCGATCTGCACGTCGTATTTCTCCAGATATTTTTTTGTGGTCTTCTGCTGTTGGAACACATGCGTTTCCACCTGATTGACAGCCGGTTTGATCTCGGCGAAATGATGGATGTCAAGCAGTCTGTCGGGATAAAAATTCGATACGCCGATCGCCCGTACCTTTCCGTCTTTGTACGCCTCTTCCATCGCACGGTATGTTCCGTAATAATCGCCGAACGGCTGATGAATGAGCAGCAGATCCAGATAAGAGGTCTGAAGCTTCTTTAACGATTCTTCAATGGAGCTTTTGGCTTTTTCATAGCCCGCATTGGAGATCCACACCTTCGTCGTAATGAAAAATTCTTCCCGCGGCAGTCCGCATTTTGCCAGAGCGTTCCCCACGCCCTCTTCGTTTTCATATGCCTGCGCCGTATCGATACTCCTGTATCCGACGCGGATCGCGTCCAATACGCACGACTCGGTCTGTTCCGGAGGCGTCTGATAGACACCGTATCCGAGCATTGGCATTTTTACTCCGTTGTTCAAAGTTGCATATTCCATTTTTTCCTCCATTCCGAAGCTCTCTGCCGGAAGCAATTCCTGCAAACTTAAATTTGTCTGTTTTCCGGCAGCAGTTCTTCTATTCTCTTTTTTTAATCTAATTTTTTTGACAGTTTCATTTTACTTTTCTTTTTCAAGAATGTACAATATGAATATCGAAATCCACATTTCATAAAATGAATACTGATAGTAAAAAATACCAAAGTCGGAAATCTGAAATTTCCGACGCATATCGTCGAAGTAACTTGCTTTGACATGGAGGAATTATGCTTGATTTAAACGAACTGGAACAGCTCGTCGCCTTTTCCGAAACGGGAACCTTGTCTATGGCGGCGGAAAAGCTCCATATTTCACAGCCGACAATCACAAGGACAATGCAGCGTCTGGAGGAATGCTTCGGCGTGTCTCTGTTTTCCAGAGGAAAAAATAAGATCGCCCTAAACGAAACCGGAACAAAGGCGGTAGAAGAAGCAAAGCGGCTTTTGTCAGCGGCGGAAGACTCTCTGAAAAACGTCAGGGAATTTGATAAAAGCCTGCGCACCATTACCGTCAGCTCCTGCGCGCCCGCTCCCCTATGGTTTTTGCTGCCTTCTCTTTCCTCCGCCTATCCCGGCATGACGATCGCTTCGTCGTTAAAAAGCGTTTCGGATATTATGGAAGAGCTTGCGCAAGGCGCCTGTCAGCTTGCGGTCCTTCCCGACGACTCAGCGTCCGACCGTTACGTCAGCATTCCTTTTTTGGAAGAAAATCTCTCCGTCTGCGTGCCCGCCTCCCATGAGCTTGCCGGAAAAACTTCCGTGACCTTTTCCGACCTGAACGGATTCAATTTTCTTCTCCGTTCGGAAATCGGATTTTGGGACGAAATGTGCCGGATTCAAATGCCGTCCTCAAAATTTCTGGTGCAGACGGACGAATTCGAATTTCAGGAACTGATTCGGGAATCTTCCCTGCCGTGCTTTACGACGAACCTTGCGAAAGACGACGCTCTTCTTGCCAGCAGAGTGCAGATTCCGGTCACAGATCAGCAGGCGAACGTCACTTACCATCTGCTCTGCCGCCCGGAGCACAAAATAAATACGGCGGCTGTTTTGGGCAGCCGCCGATGATACGTCGTATCTTATTCTGTTTCCGGAAAAGACTCCACAATAACTGTCGTGGAATCTCCCTTTAATGCCTGCTCTACGACCGCCGCCGAAAGCTTGGCAAAATTTCCGCCGGAGCTAGTAGCGCCCGTAACGGCATCCACGCCTTCAGGATCCTGCGCTTCGACAAGCTGCGCCACATAAGCGCGGGTGTACTCGTTCGGATAGGTAGAGCCGCCGTAAGTAAGCATGTTGCGCATATAGCTGTTGTCCCACGCCTTGATATAGCCGCTCGGGTCCTTCGCGTTAAATTCTGCGTAAACGATCTTATCGTTTTTCACAAGAATACAGAGGTACTCCCTCCAGCCGTGGGAATAATCGGACATTTCCGCAGTATAAAAACCGTCTTTCATTTCTGATTTCAGACTGCATCCGCTCAAAAGCAGAAGAAGGAAAAGCATTCCGAAACAAATCCTTTTTTTCATGAACAATCCTCCCGTCATTTCGTTTCTCTTATTTTTATGAGTGAAACATAGTCCTTCAGACTCTCCGACTGCGCGAGAGAAGCCGCCGCGATCTCCGACGTTTCCTGCGCAAGTCCTCTGTTAGCCTCCGCAATATCATGCAGAGAATCAAGCTGCGCGCTGATCTCCTGAACCGCCGCCGTCTGCTCCTCTACCGTACCGGAAAGCTTCTCGGAAATATCTCCGTACTGCTCCGTTACTTCTCTGATCTGCTGGAACGCTTCCGCCGTCTGGTCTGCGGTCGCAAGCGCATGACGGATCGTTTCCGTAGAACGCTCGATAATCGCCATCGTCTGTTTCAGCGCTTCCGCCGTCTGCCCGGAAAGCTGTCCGATCTCGGAAGCAACGACCGCAAAGCCGCGTCCCGCCTCTCCCGCTCTCGCCGCTTCGATGGAAGCGTTTAAAGAAAGCAGATTCGTCTGGCTGGAAATATCCTCGATCATCAGACTGATCTTCGAAATTTCTTCTACCGCCGCATGGATCTGGTTCATCGTATCTAACATGCTGTGCATGTACTCGTCTCCCTGCGTCGTCTTTTCCATCGCGTTTCTGGAGCAGGCTTCGATCTTGAGCACATTATCCTTATTCTTCTCAATAGACGCCTTGATATCGGTCATACTCTCCTTGAGTTCGTCAAGCAGGGCGTCCTGCTTGATCGCGCCGTCGTTGAGCTGTTTTGCATACTCCGAAACGCCGCTGGAATTCTGTGTTACTTCGACCGAGGACTGGTTCATACGCCGCATCGTCTGATTCAGGGATTCGGTAATATGAACGAGAGATTCCCGTATCGAGGTGAAATCTCCACGGAAGTTATCGGGAATATTGATCGTATAGTCTCCGTCTGCCAACGCGCCAAGACAAATCTGAATATCCTGTATGTAACTGTTAAGGCTGGCAATCGTTTGTGCAAGGGCGTCGGTCAGAATGCTTGTTTCATCATGATTATCGGAACGGATCACCTCTTCTGTCAGGTTACCTTCCGCAAGAGCCTGCAGCCTTTTCGTCGCAGAGGAAAGCGAGCCTGAAATTTTCTTTGCGATCGGTATGATCAGAGCCGCCGCCCCAAGCAAAAGCAGAACGGACAAAACGACAGTCAGTATAATCGAAGCAAACATGGCGTCCATATATTCGTGCTGCGGCACGTCTACAAGCAGCGTCCAGTTCGTTCCGGGAATCGGAGCGTATCCTACATAATGCTTGATATGGTGCAGGCTCATCAGCGCGGACCCTGTCTGAAAAGAAAGCGCCTTGTCAAAAACTTTCGCATTTTTAGACGAAGTATAAAGATCATATATATTCTGCTTCTGCGCGACAACGCTCTTATCACTGGCGCCGATGATGATTCCGTCCTTGTTCAAAATACTTGCGCTGCCGGTATTTCCAAGAATCAGCAGGCTAAGCACATCGTTCAGCAGATCGTATTTATAGCTTCCGACGAGATATCCCGTCACCTCGTCATTTTCGTTTTTCATCGTGGAACCTACGCAGAGCTGCAGCACGCCGTTTTCCTCATACGGCTCTCCGATGGCTATCATTCCTGTCTGCGTCAGATATGAGAAATAATCCGTATCTGCGATCGACTGCGGCGCGGCGGCGTCTCCGTAGAGCTTTTGACCGGACGCGTCATAGCCCGCGAGCCAGACAAATTCAATCAACTGCTCCATCTCGTCGATACGAGCCTCTTTCTGCGCCGCATCGACAGACGCGTCCGAAAAAACGGCTTCCGATGAAAGATTGAACATTCGCTCTGTCAGCAGATGCAGGTTGGAACTAATACTCTGAGAAGCGATCCTCGTCGTGATCTGCATGTTGTCCAATAAAATAGCGTTTGTAGACCGGATGCTTCCAATCGACATATTGATCGTAATCAGAATCGCCAACAAGATCGACACAGACATAACATAAAAAATGATTTTCTGTTTTAGATTATGTAACTTTTTCATGAAAATAATGCTCCTTCTTTCATTAAGCGCTTCCGCAATTCCATAACAGTTTGTAGCATATATGTTATAAAATGTCAACAAAAATCAGATTGCGGACTTTTACGTCTCTTACCTGATAAAATTCGTCGCCACTCTCTCTTCCTTCTCGGGAAGCCCGAACTGTTCCTTTCCAAGCGCAATGCTCCTCATCAGAAACACCATATTTCTCGCAAGCGCGCGCATCGTCTGTCTGCCTTCCTCGTCCATCTGCGCCTCGCCTTTTTCCCTGCCATGAACGCTGTTCCAATACTGACTCGAAGCGATCGGCATATTCGTGATCGTAAAATACTTGTTCAGCTCGTCGAAGGTCGCGGAGCAGCCGCCGCGTCTGGCGCATACGACGCTGGCTCCCACCTTCATCGTCTTGTCAAAATGCGTGCTGTAAAACAGCCTGTCCAAACAGGCGATCAGCGTAGCGTTCGCCGAAGCGTAATATACGGGACTTGCGATCACAAGACCGTCCGCCGCCTCAAATTTCGGCGCAAGCTCGTTGACGATACCGTCAAACACACATTTTCCCGTACTATAGCAGCAGCCGCAGGCAACGCAGCCTCTGATGTCCTGATTTCCGACCTGCACTGTTTCCGCTTCTACGCCGCTTTCCGCAAAGACCTGTTCCATCTCGCGGAGCGCGAGCGTCGTGTTCCCATTGATCCTCGGGCTTCCGTTCAGCATCAATACCTTTAATTTGTTTGTCATAATCCTTCCTCCGTTTTCAACTATTTTTGTTTCGAGTGTCAAAAGATTTTATTTTTACGATACTTCGTCAAATTGTACAAAAATTTTATTTTCTGTTCCGGGCTTCGGGTATAAGTCTTTCTAAGCGTTCCGGCAATGCTCTGAAACAACCTGACGCAACCGGCGAAGATTCGCCGTCCATGACTCAGCTTCGCCTTTTTCGGACATCGTGTCCGAAAATTGCTGCATGGAGGCGGAACACTAAGAAAGTCTAATATCCTGCGCAGGCACAGTCAATAAAATATATTGTGCAATTTGACAATACCTGTTTTCAATAAAACCTTTTGACGCCCGAATCCTATTTTTATAAAGGAGCGTCGTCCTTTTTTTCCTGTTCCTTATCTGACTCTGTTCAGACATGCATAGATCTCCTGCTCCCTCGGTCTGGCCAGCCCGCACGGCACATAGGAGCTGCAAAACGGCTCCCATCCCTTTTTCTCCAGCGTATCCGAAAGCAGCTCCGCGATCTCCCGGACGCTCCGCCTGCCGTCCGCCGCCTGCTCCAGTCCGTACCGGAGCAAATGCGCCAGCGCGTTTGTCTGCTCCGCGTCCGCAAGCTGTTCTACATAGCGCAGCTCCACCGTCTCCTTGTCCAGGGAAAACGAGTCTTTCCCGAACACCTTGATTTTTTTGCGCGGGCGGTCGCCGCGCACGCCGCCCGCATCCCGTCTTCCCGCGCCTCCATAGCCGTCCGCCCTTTTTCCGCCTCCGCCGCGCGGTTTTCCGTCGAATACGCGGGCGCGCTCCGGCAGCTTGAAATCAGGCGCCTGCGTTCTCGGCGCTTTATGCTCTAAGCAGAGCGTTTTTACCCGATCCGTAATATCAAGCGGACGGTAGCAATCCATCTGTATGATATGATCCGCAATATGGAAAAACGCGCCCGAGCTGCCCGCAACAAGGATCGTCGAGACACCCGCCTTCTCATAGAGATCGCGGGCGCGCTCCAGAAACGGCGTAATCGGCTCCTTCTCCCGGCTGATGACCTGCTGCATAAAATCGTCCCGCAGCATAAAATTCGTCGCCGACGTGTCCTCGTCGATCAGAAACAGACTCGTCCCCGCCTCGATCCCTTCTATGATACCCGCCGCCTGCGACGTACTTCCGCTCGCATCCTGCGTACAGAAGCACGTCGTATCCTTCTGATTCGGCAGATCCCTGATAAACAGAGAAATATCCACATTTTTGATCGAGCGTCCGTCCTCGGCGCGAAGCTTTACCGCCGTTTCATCCGTTACGACAAATTCCCTTCCGTCTCCGGCAATATGATCGTACACGCCCATCTGAAGCGCCTCGAGCAACGTGGACTTTCCGTGATAACCGCCGCCCACGATCAGCGTGATCCCCTTCGGGATCGCCATGCCGCTGATCCTGCCTTTGTGCGGCAGCAGAAACGTCCTTTTCATGGACTGCGGCGAGCAAAACGGAATACCGTCTTTCATCGGCGCATCGCATACCCCGCTCTTTCTCGGCAGGACCGAACCGTCCGCCACAAAAGCCGCCAGATTTTCCTCCTGCAGCAGCTCTCTGAGCGCCTTTTGATCCTCCGCCAGAAAAACCGCTTCCTCCACCTTTCCGCCGTCCAGCTTTTCATAGAAAAGACTGTTTTCCACGCACCGCGGCAGAAACTCAAACAAAATCTTTTCCAACTCTCCGGCGTTGATCGTCCTGCCGAATGCGGGAAATCCCACATGAAAGCGTACGACCGTCTTATCACGTCCGATCTCGCAGGCGCTCCGCTCTAAAACCTCCTGTCCGCAGCGCGTAACGGACAAAAGTCCGCTCTTTCCAGAGCCTTTCGCTTTGAAATTATATTCCTCAAACCGCCGCGCCAGACATCTTGTCAGAAAATCCTGCAAGGCAACGCGCCCGCATGCTTTCTCATAATATTCCTTCGGAAACCCGGTGTCCGTATGCGCCGCTTCCACATGCAGACTAGAAGGAGAGGCGAACGGATCGCCCTGTACGTGATCGATAAACAGCCTGTACTTTCCGAATTGATATCCGCCCGCCAGCGATTTATAAGCCGGATAGCCCTTATGATCGATGTCGCGCAGAAGCTTTCTTAACTCATTTGACGTTTTCAACATGGTAGCCCTCATTTCTGTGCATTTTATGAAAAATAAAATTTAATAATTTCCTGTGAAAATTCGGGGATTAAATGGTTTTACTGAAAACTGGTATTGTCAAACTGCACAATATATTTTATTGACTGTGCCTGCGCAGGATATTAGACTTTCTTAGTGTTCCGCTCACATGCAGC
>JAGARW010000146.1 GCA_017621975.1 Lachnospiraceae bacterium
CTTATTCTTTTTCTTTTCAATCTCCGCAATTTCATTCTTTATCTGTTTTTTCTGATCCTTCTGTCTTTCCGGAATTTGAATCATTTTTTGCGCTGCCTCTTCATCCAGATACCGTTTCTGCAGCTTATGGAATTCTTCTAAAACATAATTTCCTAACGTCTTTTCCGGGATGAAAGCGCCTGTACACACACCCGGCATTCTTTTAACGCTCGTACACCGCAAATATCTCCTGCCGCCTGTTATCAGTGTGTGCATAATGTACCCGCAATAAGCGCATCTCACCTTCCGCGCATAAATACTGACCGTTCCGTCCCTGCGGGGCGTTGCCCTTGCTTTTATCAGTTTCTGCGCTTTTTCCCATACTTCCATTTCAATGATCGGCTCATGCGTCCCCCTGCAATAAAACCATTCCTCTTCCGGCTTTCTGTATTTCTTCTGAATCTTATAGGATATTGTTCCGGTCTGACCTTGTATCATATTTCCAATATAAATCTCATTGGAAAGAATGCGCGCCACTACCGCATATCCCCACAGCCCGCCGCATTTTCCTGACACTCTTTTGTCATAAAGTCCGTTTTCATACTTATACATAGAAGGATTCGGTATCTTTCTTCTATTCAAGATTCTCGTGATCTCTGTTTTTCCAACGCCTGAAATAAACAGTGCAAAAATCTCTCTGACTACAGCTGCCGCCGGTTCGTCAATGATAATATGTCCTTTATGATCCGGGTCCTTTTTGTATCCATACGCAACGCTGGAACCGATATGCAGCCCTTTCGATCTTTTATCATCCAAAACGCTTTTAATGCTGTCCGACAGATCTTCCAGAAACCATTCGTTGATCAGACCGTTGATCTGCCGCGCTTTTTTATTTCCCCGGTTCTGAGTATCGGCATTGTCTACTATACTGACAAAACGAGTTCCCCAGATCATGAAATATCCATGAATGTACTTTTCAATGATCTCCATCTCTCTTGAAAACCGCGCCTGCGCTTTGCAGAGAATAATATTGATCTTTCCAGCCTCCGCATCCCGCAGCATCTGATTGAACTGCGGTCTGTTCCGGTCTGACCCGGCATAATCCTCATCGCAGTAAATATTGTAAATGTCCCATCCTTTCTCACAGGCATATGTAACAAGCATTGATTTCTGATTTTGAATACTTTCGCTTTCATCCTCCCTGTTTCTTTTATCTCTGTCTTCTTCCGAAAGTCGGCAATAAATTCCTACTATATCTTTCATAGCTCCTTCTTTCCGAAACAAACTATATTCTATATCATTATATTTTCTGATTCTCCGCCTGTAAACGCATCTGAGAATATCTGTTTCGTTCCGACTCGTTAATCATTTGTACAAAAAGCAGCGTAAATTTCCTGACCCTTTCTTCCAGACTGTCGCTTTGTATCACGTTTGTAATCACTTCCATATCATATAAACTCCCGCTTTTTATCTCATGTATATGCTATTTGTCACTTTTTTCATACGTTTTTCTATCCTCTCCTTTCCGGAAGCTCCTCCGCCGGGAAGAGCTTCCAAAATGCATCATGGCTTTTGTGTGATATATTATTATTCCCTTCCAATTAACAGGAAAATAACCATGTTTATCTTTCTATCATTGTTTTAGTCCGAATCGCTATTTTTTCTGTTCCATTCAGCTTTATACATGTAATCTTATGATTCCGGTTTCTCTTCGAATACAGCCAGCCAAGCCTTATTATTAGCTTATTTTCTTCCGTATTCTCAAAGCAGTCTCTCAAATCCAGTTTTTTACCCGGCATAATGAATTTCCACGCTTTCCTAATATATCTTCCTGCCCTTAATTCATATATCCTTGCAATGGGCGCCATAAAGAATAAAATGAAATAAAGCATACCTCCTGTCGACACTGTCCCACCAACAATGTATGGCAGCATCACACTATGCTGCGGGATTTCCTTATTACTGATTTCTAATTCTGGTTCTTTCGGAAATATTTTCGAAGAGGTTTTTTGTTTCTTTACAGGTTCCGGCTCCGGCATTGGTACAAGTATCGGCAGTGTCTCTTCCGGCTGCGGCTGTTTTACCTTGATCGGCTCCGGCAGCGCTGCGCTGCCATCAGTTCCTCCATTTCCTCCTCCGCCGGCAGGCTCTATGACAGGCAGCGGCGGCTGTTCTACCGGTACGGGCGGCGTATCAGGCGATATATTTTCCCCTTTGGATGACGGTTTACGGTCATAAAGAATTTCAATCTCATACTCCGCCGTGTTTCCAACCTTGTCCCTGATCCACACCTTATATACCCCGGCTCCGGGAATCCTCTGCGTATTTAACGCCGTAAAACTGACTCCGTCAAAGCTGTAAGCCTCTTCCGCCAAGCCCGATCCTTCCGTGCCGTCCGGCTGTAGGTCATTGCCGATCCAAGTAATATCATTCTCTCCGTCATACCACTTATCCGGTCTATCGTAATCGATTTCCGGAGCCGTACGGTCAATATTCGATACCGTATATCTGCATTCTGTCACATTTCCGGCTTTATCCCTGATCCGGCATGCATACGTCCCATTTTGGGACGCGGTGTAACTGTTTCCCCCTGTCCACGCTTCTGACTGTTTCGTTTCCGAAGGTTGATCCTCTTCCCCGGCTTCCTCCTGCCGGACGTCCCATATGATATTGCCGTCTGTATCTTCCACTCCCCATAAATACGCTGCATCATCCAGACCTGATTTCCCATATTCCGTATTTTCCTCAGCATCTTCAGCAGCCGCCGTAAGTACAACGTCCGATACCGTCCATACTGTAATATCCGCCATAATCTCCCCTTCCGGCGGCAGCTTATCTATATTGGTAATGGTAACAGTCTCTTGCGTGACATTTCCCGCCGTATCCCTGATCTTACATGTATACGTCCCATTTTGGGACGCAGCAAACTCCTCCCCGCTTGTCCATATATCGTTTCCGTCTTCATCCTGCTCCCATGACAGGTATTCCTCCGGCAGCCCCTCGCCTGCGTTTTTTACGGCTGCACTGATCGTAACATCCCCGTTTGTCCAGTCAGACGGATTCGCTTGCAATTCTATCATCGGAAGAATAGATACTACCCGGATTACAATATAGCCATCCCCCGAATTGGAACCCGAATAATTCCATTCGTTTTGTAAGACCGCGTCCGTCAGGCTGACTGCGCTTGTTGTTCCGCTGCATCCGCCTCCCACCGTCGTGCCGGAGCCGTCATTATTAACCGTTACATAAGACGCTGTAGCGCCATTGCCGCCTTTAGCGCTTATCAATACTGACGACCCACACAATACCTTTGACGAGCCGCCTCCGCCTCCCCCTGTTGATCCTCCCGAATGGTTCTTATTATCATTGC
>JAGARW010000147.1 GCA_017621975.1 Lachnospiraceae bacterium
GATAGATACCGCTCCGCTCTTCCTCCGACTGATACCGAAAATCAGCAAAGCATTCGTATGTGTAAAAGGAAGCAAACAGCGCGGCAAAATATTTGGAAAATTCTGTAATATACTGACTCATACGGGCTACTGTGCTCCTCTTTTATAGTGCCCCTTTGTATAGGAAAACGCCGCCTGTCTTTTTTTCCAAGGCTCCGCCGTATATCCGCGGTAGCAGGCAAGCACATCCCGTATCTCACGCGGGGACTCTGTCGTAAACGAAAGCCTGATTCCTGCAGGCGCTTCCTGCATCACCGATCTGCCATACTCATGCAAAGACAGCGGCAGACTATTGTATATAATATTGTAACAATGAAGACAATCTGTTATTACCGGAAAATCGGTATGATACCTGTCCTGAAGGGAAAGCGGCGTTTCCGCGCTTTTTTTCTTATTTTCCACCGGGCATTCTCCGTTCGTTTTTCGGATACAGTTCGCCGTTATCATCAACGGGCTGCGCCCATAAACGATCGCTTCCATCCCCGCGATACCTATTTTGTGCCAGTCGGTCTTATTGCATTCAAGCGGCGCAGTCAAAGCGATGCCCTGCCCCTTCAAAAAATGCTTTGCCCGCATATTCCATACATACAGACCTGCGTCGGCTATAATTCTTCTGCCATAGCTTATCTCCCTGAGCCATTGCAGGCTTTCCAGATTACGGATCATCACGCCGTCCCACAAGCCGTCTGGAATTATTTCTTTTTTCAGAATGTTAAGATAATTTGTATCCCGAAGTCTTATAATATATGGAAGCACAAGAAACAGATTTCTTTCTGTCCGCTCCGTCTTCCAATCTGAAAGGGCTGTCAGAAGCCGCTCCCGCTTTGTCCAATCCGCAAGCAGATCGGCGTCAAGATACAGACGGTCAACCTCCGCGTCCTCGCAAGCCGCTGCAAGCTGTCCTTCCCGTTCGATCTGTACGGAAAAGTACGGCTTCTGTATGCCGCTTTCCGGCTCTCCGGTTTCCGGTGCAGCAATTACTTGCGCGTCCCTTTCCCATTCAACATGTTCCAACGCGCTTCTGCGGTATTTTGCCGTCATCGCCTCTTCCAAAACGCAGACTGCGTCTCTTCGAAGATCATTCAGCGCTTTGACCGGCAAAAAACAGCCGTCTTCTATGACGCACTCCAGTTTTTCCAACTCATACGGCGTATTTCCCATCTTAAAAAGCTGCTTTTCAACGGCTTCCCTTGTCAGCGGCTGTTTCTGCGCCGACTGCACGTCCTGTCCGTAACAGAGAGCGGACGCTCCGCCGTCCGTCGTCCGAAGTTCAAGAGAAACAGGCTCATCCTTTGCAAGAACAATTTTTCCGCACACAGGTATCTTTCTGCCGTTTTCCAAATATTCCTTTCGTATCTGCGTCAAATAAGTCTCATCCGCTCCAAGATAGCTCGGTTTATCCGGCGTAATCATCTCTCTGCCGTTATGCCTGTGATAATAGCCTTCCTGAATTTCACTGCGGATATACAAGGTCCGCAGCTTTTCCATATCCCCATCCGTTATAACTAACGGTTTTTCCGGCGCTTCATAATAACGGTCGATATATTTCCGATAAAGTGCGGTAACTCCGGCGGCATATTCCGGTCTCTTCATTCTTCCCTCGATCTTAAAGGAATCGATTCCCGCTTCGATCAATTCCGGCAAAAACGGAAGCGTACACATATCTTTCAGACTCAGCGGATAGCTTTCTTTCCGTTCCCTTGCCCTCTCCCGTCCCTCTATGATCCGGTAAGGAAGTCTGCACGGCTGTGCGCATCTGCCGCGATTGCCGCTTCTGCCGCCAAGCATACTGCTAAACAGACACTGTCCCGAATAGCAATAGCACATCGCGCCGTGAATAAACGCTTCCACCTCTATCCCTGTTTCTTTGATCGCGCGTATTTCCGCAAGCGACAGCTCGCGCGCCGGAACGACTCTGGACGCGCCCTGCTCAAGCAAAAATCGCGCTCCGTAAGCTCCCGTTACTGACATCTCTGTGCTTCCGTGCAGTTCCAAACCGGGAAACGCTTCTCTCAGCAGCGCAAACACGCCAAAATCCTGCACAATGACGCCGTCCAGCCCCTCTTCATAAAACGGTCTGATATAAGCGGGCAGCTCCCAAAGCTCGTCCTCACGGACGAGCGTATTGACTGTCAAATACAATTTCTTTTTAAATAAATGGGCATAACGAATAGCCAGACATACCTCTTCTTTTGTAAAATTCTCAGCGTATGCTCTGGCTCCGTATTTTTGACCGCCAATATAAACAGCGTCCGTTCCTGCGTGAATTGCTCCTAGAAAACTCTCATAGCTGCCCGCAGGAGCTAATAGCTCAACTTTTTTCATTTATTCTATGCCTTTTTGCTTCCTTTTAATTCCGTTTCCATGCGAATGATCTTCTTCGCATTCTCATTCAGTTCGTCTTGCAGCTTCTTCATATTTTTTTCAGTGCTTTCCATCTTCATCTGCGCCGCGATCAATTCATGCTTGAGATCATAAATCTCTTTTTCCTTACTTTCAATATCCTCTTCCAGAATCGTAATCTGCTTTTTCGCCTTAAAATAATCGTCCGCAATATTCAGCTGCAGCAGAACGTTCTGAATATCGAGCGGCTGCCTGCGGAACTGATCGACTTTATTGTATTCCGTTACTTTATTATTAATATAAGAAGCAACCTTCTGAAGATATTCTTCGCTTTCATACCCGCTTAACGTAAATACCTTTCCTCCGATGATTACTTCCGTATCTGTTTTTGCTGACATCCTGATTCCCTCATCTGTATCTTGCGGCATTCCATTTCTGCCCGGAATGCCTATTGAACCACAAGTTCTTGTATATGGCTTCATTATACGCACATTATGTCGGAATTTCAAGCCCTAAATGGCGATATGTCAGGTCTGTCACAACGCGCCCGCGCGGCGTTCTGTTCAAAAGTCCGTTTTTGATCAGATACGGCTCATAAACGTCCTCGATCGTTCCCGCATCCTCTCCGATCGCAGCCGCAAGCGTATCAAGACCGACCGGTCCGCCGCCGAATTTTTCAATCATTGTCAAAAGGATATTTCTGTCCACATAATCAAGACCCAGCTTGTCCACGTCAAGCAAATCAAGCGCCGTATTGGCAACCGCTTCCGTAATCACACCGTCATAGCGTACCTGTGCAAAATCTCTGACACGCTTCAGAATACGGTTTGCAATACGCGGCGTCCCACGGCTTCGCTTGGCAAGCTCCATCGCGCCGTTTTTCTCGATCTCTACCTCTAATACTCTGGCGGAATGCATAATGATCTGACAAAGCTCCTGTACGCTGTAAAACTCAAGCCTGTGAATCACGCCAAAACGGTCGCGCAGAGGCGCAGTCAAAAGCCCCGCTCTTGTCGTTGCTCCGACAAGTGTAAATTTGGGCAGTTCAAGGCGGATCGATCTGGCGGAAGCGCCTTTGCCGATCATAATATCGATCGCATAGTCCTCCATCGCCGGATAGAGCACCTCTTCCACCTGCCTGCTCAAACGATGAATCTCGTCTACGAAAAGCAAATCTCCTTCCTGAAGATTGTTCAGGATCGCAGCCATCTCCCCCGGCTTTTCGATTGCCGGACCGCTCGTCACCTTTATGTTGACGCCCATTTCATTTGCAATGATCCCTGCAAGCGTTGTTTTGCCAAGACCGGGAGGTCCATAAAACAAAACATGATCCAGCGCATCCTGCCGCTGCTTCGCCGCCTCAATATATATTTTCAGGCTTTCCTTCGCCTTTTCCTGCCCGATATAATCTTTTAAATATTTCGGTCTGAGACTTCCCTCCAGACGGATATCTTCTTCCATAAGGTTCGTCTCGATCACTCTGCGTTCCATTCAGTTCTTTTCTCCAAATTTTACATAGTTACGCCGGAAAACGCCCAAAAACACCTTTCAAAACGCTCTCCTGCCGCCGCCCTGCGGCGCGTCCGTTTTAAAACAGCAGCTTCAGAGCCGCTTTCAGAATCGCTTCCGTATCGTTTTCGTCCACGCCGCTGACCTTTCCGACCGCACGCAGCGCGTCCGCGGAACTGTAGCCAAGCGCAACGAGAGCTTCCGCAGCTTCACCGCGCGCGGCGCCCTGCATACCGGCGCTCTCTCCGCCGATCTCCTCCGCCAAAGCCGCGCCCTCCATAGCGTCTTCCATAGATATCTTGTCACGCAGATCAAGGATCAGCCGCTCCGCCGTCTTTTTGCCGATCCCCGGCGCTTTTGCAATCGTCCGGCTGTCCGCCGCCAGAACCGCAAAGCGCAGATCCTGCGCGCTCATAACCGACAGAACGCCAAGCGCACCCTTCGGACCTACGCCGCTGACCGAAATCAGCAGCTTGAAAATTTCCAGTTCGTCTTTTGTCAGAAAACCGTACAGGGAAAAAGACTCTTCCCTCACGCAGGTATAGGTATGCAGCTTAACTTCCTTGTGCAGACCGGGCAGAAGATTCATTGTACCCGCCGATATTTTGATATTATAGCCGATACCTCCTACGTCCACAACCGCGTTGTTTTCCGTGATCTCTTCTAATATTCCTTTGATATACGCTATCATACACGCTTTCTTCTCCGTTTCCGTACGGCCGCTTCGCCGTCTTTGCCTCTTTTCATTTTTCCGTATATCCGCGCAAAAAAAATCCGCTCTGCAGAACGCGCTCCGCGATCATGCCGAGTAATAAGCCCGTTACCGCGCCGGATACAAGCAGCGGCGGCAGATAATAAAACAAGCCTTTCGTCTCCACGACAAAAGCGGCGACTGCAAGCTGTCCGACGTTGTGGCTGACCCCTCCCGCCACGCTTACAAAAGCCACGCTAAGACGTCCCGTCTTTTTCAGCAGGAGCATCGCCAGAAAACTTAAGACGCCGCCCGCCATACTATATAAAATACTGTACAGACTGCCGAACAAAAAGCCGCTCAGCACAATGCGCAGAACATCGATCAAAAACGCTTCCTTTGTCCCGATCCGATATAAGGCAAGCAGTACCGCCAGATTGGCAAGTCCCAGCTTCATCCCGGGAATTCCGAACGAAAACGGGATCAGCGACTCTACATATCCAAGTATCAGAGCCTCCGCAAGAAACATCCCCATCCATGCGGTCTTCGCCGCGCGGGTATCTCCGTCGTGCATATCCATCCATACCTTTCCGCCGCCGGGCGGCTTTCTATAAAAAAGAATCCTGCCAGAAGGGCTTTTCTTATTTTCATAGGGTTACAGCTTTCATTCAAAACAAAATGGAGCAATTTCCTATGAAGATTCGGGGAAAAGGGGGTTATTTTTACAATGCCTAGTCAAATTGTACAAAAATTTTATTTCCTGTTCCGGACTATGCAGGCACAATCAATAAAATATATTGTGCAATTTGACAATACCAGTTTTCACTAAAGCCTTTTGACACCCGAATCCTATGAAATAAAAAAGTCAGGCGCACAGCGCCGTCACCCCACGACCGCGTCAAGCTCCGCGCGCTCTCCGCCCTCGATCGTGACCGTAAGCTTATGCGGAAGACAGATCAGCGACTGTCCGGTTTTTGAAATATGTCCCTGCCCGGCGCAGAGCCGGTCGGGACAATCCGCCTCTTCGATCCACGCTTCCCCGTCCCGTATCACAAGGCGGTTGTACCCGCCGCCCTGCGGCCGGAGCGTAACCTCAATATCCTCCGACAGCGGATAAGCAGCCGTCCTTTCCTTTCCTTCGTATACCGCGGCTATGCCGTCTCCTCCGGATAAAGCCGCCGTCCTTTGTAACAGAAATAAACCGCCCGCAGCCAAAAGCACAGCGACCGTCAGAAGTATCTCTTTTTTTCTCATGCGCTTATTGTATCACACCCGAACATATGTTTCAACAAGATTTTTACAATTCTTCCGTCTTCGTCTTCTCCTTCGGCTTTCTCTTCGGAAACCAGCCCTTTGCCACGCGCTTTTCCTGTTCCTTCAGCTCTAAAATGCTCCAGAGAAAGCTCATCCCGACGATCCCGAGCGCCGCCGAGGCGATCGTATGACTGACCGCCGCAGACGCGGCCAGACACAGCAATCCCATAATCAGAAATACCGGCCAGCACCTGCTTGTAAAATAATATTCGCACCATATCACGATGGGATGAAACAGACCAATCAGCAGAAATGCGATCCCTCCGATGATGATTCCTTCCATACTTCTCCTCTTTTCCTTTTGACACCCGAATCATTATTTTATTATAAGACGAAAAAATAAGAGCGTTCCAAGTCAAAAACGACTAAAAGAACGCCCTGATGCGTTTTCCACGCTCCGCCCATGCGGCGCGTTACGAAACCGCGCAGTCTCTATTTCTGGTTGATATAATTCACAAGACCTTCCGCTTCGATGATCTTCTGCATGAACTCCGGAAACGCCTGTCCCTGATACGAGGTTCCCTTCGTCACATCGGTGATCACGCCGCTGTCAAAATCGATCTCCACCGTATCGCCCGCTTCAATCGCCTTTGCCGCCTCCGGGCACTCGATGATCGGCAGACCGATGTTGATCGCATTGCGGTAAAAAATTCTCGCAAAGGTCTCCGCGATGACGCAGCTAACGCCCGCAGCCTTGATTGCGATCGGCGCATGCTCTCTCGAAGAGCCGCAGCCGAAATTTTTGTTGGCGACGATAATGTCCCCTTTTTTCACCTTGTGGATAAACTCTTTGTCAATATCCTCCATACAATGCGTCGCCAGTTCCGCCGGATCGGAGGAATTCAAATATCTTGCCGGAATAATTACATCCGTATCCACATTATCTCCATATTTAAATACACTGCCTTTTGCCTTCATCTTATTTTCCTCCTTAATCAAGCTCTTCCGGGCTGGAGATCCTTCCGGTTACCGCGCTTGCCGCCGCAACGGCCGGGCTTGCAAGATAGACCTCGGATTCCACATGTCCCATACGCCCTACGAAATTGCGGTTCGTCGTGGAAACACAGCGCTCTCCCGCCGCAAGAATTCCCATATAACCGCCGAGACACGGTCCGCATGTCGGCGTGCTGACAACAGCGCCCGCTTCGATAAATGTCTTTAATAAGCCTTCCTCCATTGCCTGCAGATAGATCGCCTGCGTCGCCGGAAGAATAATGCAGCGCATTCCCTTTGCCACGCGGCGTCCCTTCAGAACCTCCGCCGCAATACGCATGTCGTCCAGTCTGCCGTTTGTGCAGGAACCGATCACAACCTGATCGATCGCTACGGGTTCCGTGATCTCATCTACTGTCTTTGTATTTTCCGGCAGATGCGGAAACGCAACGGTCGGGCGCAGCTTACTTAAATCGATCGTATATTCCGCATCATACTGCGCGTCCGTATCCGCTTCATAAACCGTATAGGTCTTTTTTGAATGCTCCTTCATATAAGCGACGGCTTTCTCGTCTACCGGGAAAATGCCGTTTTTACCGCCCGCTTCGATCGCCATATTCGCGATCGTGAAACGATCGTCCATCGACAGATTCGCAATACCGTCTCCGACAAATTCCATTGATTTATATAACGCGCCGTCTACGCCGATCATACCGATAATATGAAGGATAACGTCTTTGCCGCTTACCCATTTGGACGGTTTGCCCGTTAAGTTAAATTTGATTGCGGACGGCACTTTGAACCATGCCTTTCCTGTCGCCATTCCGGCCGCCATATCCGTACTGCCGACGCCGGTCGAAAAAGCGCCGAGCGCGCCGTACGTGCATGTATGCGAGTCCGCGCCGATGATCACGTCTCCCGCTACAGTCAATCCTTTTTCCGGAAGCAGCGCATGTTCGATTCCCATCTCTCCTACTTCAAAATAATTGGTGATCTCATTGCGGTAAGCAAACTCCCGCACGCATTTGCAGTGTTCCGCCGATTTGATGTCCTTATTCGGTACGAAATGATCCGGCACAAGCGCGATCTTATCCTTATCAAATACGCCCTTCGTATTCATTTTTTCCATCTCTTTGATGGCAACCGGGCTTGTAATGTCATTGCCCAGGACAAGATCCAGATCGGCTTCGATCAACTGTCCGGCTTCCACCTTTTCGAGTCCGGCATGCGCGGCCAGAATCTTTTGCGTCATTGTCATTCCCATAACGGTATCCTCCTTATCGTCAGCGGCGTCCATCCTGTGTCGACCGCATCGCTTCATCGTTTCCAGCATTTATCCTATCATATCTTCCTTTTCTTTTGAAATACTTATTATTCATATTTACTATAACCGTTTGTTATGATAAAATATTTTATTATAACCACATAGAATTCGGGTGTCAAAAGGTTTGATTTTTACGGTGCCTGGTCAAACCTTTTGACACCCGAATCCATATAAACAAAGGAACGAATTTCATGGAACACAATCTGAATCTCTATCATATTTTTTATACGGTCGCAAAATGCGGTAATATTTCAACGGCTGCCGGACAGCTTTTTATCAGTCAGCCCGCAATCAGCAAGTCCATCTCAAAGCTCGAACAAAATCTGGGCACGGTTCTGTTCACACGAAGTTCCCGCGGCGTTGCGCTGACAATGGAAGGAGAGCTGCTCTACAAACAGGTCGAAACCGCTTTTTCCGCGATCCGGCAGGGAGAGCAGCAGCTCCGGCGCGCCTATGAGCTTGGCATCGGGCATCTTTCCATCGGCGTCAGCACAACGCTCTGCCGCTACGTGCTTCTGCCTTACCTTCAGACCTTTATCCATCAGAATCCGCATATTAAAATTTCTATTTCCTGCCAGTCCAGTTATCAGACGATCCGCGCGCTCGAAAACGGCGATGTTGACATCGGTCTGATCGGAGAACCCATCCGCGCGGGAAAGCTGCGATTCTATCCGCTGAAAGAAATTCAGGATATCTTTGTTACAACAAGAAGTTATCTGGAAAATCTCAAAAAACGTATGGATTTCAGTCATACCGGGAATCATGAATCCATCTACTCACAGGCGACGCTCATCCTGCTTGATAAAAACAACTTAACAAGGCAGTATATTGATAAATATGTAAGCCGCAACATCATCGAAAACGACCGCCTGATTGAAGTGACGACAATGGATCTGCTCATCGAATTTGCCAAGATCGATCTCGGCGTCGCCTGCGTTATTTCCGATTTTGTAAAAGAAGAACTGGAAAGCGGCAGACTGATCCGCCTCAAATCTCCCGTTTCAATCCCGAAACGCAAGATCGGCTTTGCCTGCCACGAAGATACCTCTTCCAATCAGGCAGTTACAGACTTTTTGGAATTTATACAAACAAAAGCGCCGTCGGAATCCTTGTAAAAAATAAATGTTCTGCATAAAAACTGCATTTACACATTTCAGATACATGTTTCTTTTCAAAACGCTTAAAATTGGAGGTATTTATGAAAAACAACTGCTTATTAGAATGCTGCGTTGACTCTGCCGCGTCCGCCGCAGAAGCGGCGGCCGGAGGCGCGGACAGACTGGAACTCTGCTCAGGCCTTGTGATCGGCGGCATAACGCCGTCCGTTTCCTTACTTGAACAAATCAAAAACCGGTCTTCGATTCCGGTCTATCCGCTTATCCGTCCGCGGTTCGGCGACTTTCTCTATACGGAGGACGAATTTGAACAGATGTGCGCCGATATCAGACGGCTGCGGGAAGCCGGAGCGGACGGCTTCGTCATCGGCGCGCTGAACGCCGACGGTACCCTGAACACAGACGGGCTTTCCCGCCTTATGGAAGCATGCGGTTCTCTTCCCGTCACGCTGCACCGCGCGTTCGATATGTGCCGCAGCGCGTCCGAAGCCTTAGAGACTTCCCAAAAGCTCGGTATTTCCACCATTCTGACCTCCGGACAGAAAAACACATGTATGGAAGGGCTTACGCTCCTAAAGGAACTGCACGAACAGTCCTTATCCATGGGCGGCTCCGTCAGGATCATGGCGGGCTCCGGCGTAAACGCCGGCGTCATCCGCACCCTGCGAAGGGAAACAGATATTGCAGTCTTCCATATGTCGGGAAAAAAGGTTATCGGAAGCGGCATGCGCTACCGCAATCCCGACGTGTCGATGGGCGCGGCGTCTCTTGACGAATATGCGATCTGGCAGACAGATGCGGAAGAAATCCGTAAGGCAAAGCTTGCGTTATCCGATCCTTCCGTCCCGGGCTGAATTTACCGTAACGAACGAATTGACGATCGCATCCTCCGCCACGGAAGAAAACTGCAGACCTTCTACGACCTGATCCAGCTTACTCATCTGTCTGGAAATTTCAGACATCTTTTTCAGAGCGGCGTCTCTGCTGTCGATCCCGATTCTGACGGCTTCGCCGCTCATTTCCGTCATACTGTCGATCTCTTCCCTGACGTTGCCGATCAGCGTATTCTGCTCCTTCAGCGCCCCATATACCTTTTCGATCGCGGCGGAAACGTTTGTGACGAGCCGCATTGCGCCTACGCCGCTCCGCGTCAGGGAAGTACTCGTATCAACGCTCTGGCGGATCATTTCCATACACTGGTTCGTCCGTTCGATGTCATGCCCGATCTGCGAGATCAGCGTCCCGATCCCGGAAGCCGCCGCCTGCGTATTTTCCGAAAGCTGCGTGATCTCATCCGCTACAACGGAGAACCCTTTTCCAGCCTCTCCGGCTCTCGCCGCTTCAATGCTCGCGTTCAGCGCCAGCAGCTTTGTCTGTCTGTTAATGTCCGAAATCGTACTGACGATACTGGTGATCTGCGCCGACTTGGCTTCCAGACCGCTGATCGCCTCCATGGAATCGGCTACCGTTTCTTCCAGCCTTTCGATCGAAGTAAGAACCTCCTGCGTCAGCTCCCCGGCGTCGTAGGACGAGCTCTCATCCTTTGTTTTTTCCTGTATTTCCCTGACCATTTCCTCCAGTTCCACATTTTTTTCAAAAGAATCTGTTATCCTGCCGATTTCCGTCTGCATCTTTGTAAACAGTTCGTTCTGGCGCGTCGTGCTGTCGGACAAAAGCTCCAGCTTTTCCTGAACGTCCTCCACATGGCTTCCGATCTTTTTCGACGCGTGCGCCGCCTGTCTGATCGTACGCTTAGAGCTCCCCGCGGAAACGCCGACGCTGTCGATCATATGCATCTGACTGCTGATGAACTTATTAAACCATGTGCCGAGCTCGCCGATCTCGTTTTTCACGGAATCGTCCAGCCGCTTTCTCAGATCTCCTTCCCCTCCCGAAACGCCTTCAATCAGCTCCGTCGTTTCTCGCAGCGGCTTCCAGATCATCCTTTTAACCGTAGCGGCGCTCCCGGCAAAAATAATGAGCGCCGCGGCCAGCACTCCAAACGCGGAAGGAAGCGCCGTCAGACGGTCAAGCAGATTCTCCGCCGCGATTCCCACCAGACCGTAACCGAGCGTACAGAGCGGGAGCACCCTGTGCAGCTTATGGAATTTATAAATTTCAGCGATATCCCCTTCGCACATCATTCCCCATACTTCGTCGCTGTGCGGCGGAACGATCGTAACGCCGGCTCCGCCGACCAGAATATGCCTGTAATCGGGATAACCCGGCCAGCAGTCAAGACTGCTTCCCGTCTGAACGGTCGCCGCGACGCCCGGGTGGAGCTTTCCCGTCGCCGGATCGTTAAATACAATCTCAAACTCCGTATGGTCCTTTATTTTTACTTCGCCCCATTTTTTCGTCCGGACGCCGTCCTTTAAGTTATCGCCAAGCGTAAACGTATCGTCTTCGAACCGGCTTCTAGAAATCGCCGTGCCTACCGGAATGTTTCTGTTATTTTTGATCATAAACAGATAATTGTCGCCGGACTCCTTATAGACGTGCGTATCTTCTTCCTGAATGACATTGCACATATCGTCGTTTAAATACCGCACGCACAAAAGCCGCCATTTTCCCGTTCCCTTTAGCGGAAGTGAAAACATGAGCGTCACTTCGTCGTGGAACCGCCGGTCCCGCACAGGCAGATCAAGCGTCGCCCGGTCTGTATAAGGGCCGTACATGTAAGGGCTTCCTTCTTTTCCTTTTGCAATGCCGGGCAGGAACGAATAATCCCATCCGATATGCGCGCGGCACGAGGAATCCGTTACGATTCCCTTCTCGTCGACGAGAAAGCATTCCAGCACTTCCGTATACGCCTGATAAAGCTCTTCCAGCGCCCCGCTTAACGACGCGTTTTCATTGTCCGTCAGGGAAGAGAGTTCCTTCCCCATTACCTCGATCTTCATCCACTGCTCCCTGAACCAGCCGTCCAACGCTTTCTTTCGTCTGTCCGCGATCCCCTGAAACACCTCTTCCGCCGCTTTCCTTCTGTCGTGGTTCCAAAAATATAAATACCGCTCTTTCAATCCCATCTTTCCATTCCTCCGATCCAAACGCCCGCCTTGCGGAAAATCCGCAGCATCCGTTTTCCCGGAAAACGGTCTCCGCAAGCTGAAAAAAAGACGCCCTGCACACGCAGAACGTCTTCGTATCGGCATTTCCATTATGATATTGCGTTCATTATATAACCCGCGCCGTCGTCTGTCAATCGGCTTTCTCGTCCAATTTCTGAAAAATTACGCAGTTCGGCTTGTCTACCGGGATTTCCTTTCCTTTCATGACAAGCAGCCCCTTGTCAATATCGACGGTAAAGAACGTCATTGTATTCGACTCGTGGTTCAGCGACACGATATGCCGCATATCCGGGAAGAAATTCGCATCCTTCGGATAATCCCCGCTGATCGGCAGACAGAGCTTTTTCTCCAGCTCTCCCGTCTCATGGTCGACCTTGTATACGACGACGCTGTTGTCTCCCGCGTTGGAGCTGATTAAATAATTATCGTCCGACGAAAAATTGAGCGCGCACGCCGCGCTGCCGCCCGCATGATAATCGTTCAGCGTCGATACGGTCTGAATCTCTTCAAATTCTGGATTTCCCTTGATTTCCTGATAGCTGTAAACGTCGATGATATTTTTCAGCTCATGTACGATATAAAGGAACTTTCCGTCCTTTGTAAACTTGACATGGCGGGGTGCGGACTCAATGTCGCTCCTGATGACGTCGATCAGCTTTACCTTACCCGTACCGGAATTGAAACGGTATACGTTGACATGATCCATACCGAGATCCGCCGCAAGCAGATATTTGTTATCTCTCGTCATCTTGACGCAGCTGATATGCGGTCTGAAATTCCGTTCCGCAATGCTGCCGAGTCCTTTATGGAACACCTCGTCCGTGATCTCGCCGATGCCGCCGTCTTCATGCAGCCGCAGCACCGTCAGCTTGCCGTCATGATAGCCTGCTACAAATAGGAATTCGTCCTGATAATCGGTAGAAAGATAACAGCCTCTCATTCCATGAATAGACGCATGATTGATAACCGCAAGCTCCCCGGTATGATGATTGATCTTGTAGGATTCCACTCCCGTATCGGTGATCGAATATAAAAACTTCTGGTTATGCGAAATCGTCACATAAGAAGAATTGGTAATCTTTACCTGATCCTTTTCGATAAATCTGCCGTTTTCCATATCCACATCATATATTTTAATGCCATGATCGTCTCCCATTGTATAAGTAGAGACATAAGCAACATATTTTTCCGCCTTTTTTTCCATTTTTTCCTCTCATTCTGCCGCTTTAGCGGCTTTGCACAGTGTTTTCGATCAGCGCATTTTGCAAAAAATTCATATGGTTTTAGTATAGCATGTTCCTATTTCAATCTCAATACTTGTCCCTTGTAAAATTTATTACTATTTTTTGTATTTTTCGTTGACAACAGTTGCAAAGCTAGTATAATATGTATCAGCGTTTGTTTAGTTTTATTAAACTTTATGTTTATCAGCACTCTCATTTGGAGAAACCACTATGGATATTGGAACGAAAATCAAAGAACTCCGCATCCGTAAAGGACTGACGCAGGAGGAACTCGCCGACCGCTCAGAGCTTTCCAAGGGCTTTATTTCGCAGCTTGAACGCGACCTGACTTCCCCGTCGATCGCCACGCTGGTCGATATCCTGCAATGTCTCGGTACGGATCTGAAAGACTTTTTTAATGAAGACACGGAAGAGCAGATTGTCTTCCACAAAGAAGATTATTTTGAAAAACAGGAAACAGACCGGAAAAATACGGTCGAATGGATCATTCCAAACGCCCAGAAAAACATTATGGAGCCGATCCGCCTGACGCTGGAGCCGGAAGGCTCCACCTACCCGGACAATCCTCACGAGGGCGAAGAATTCGGCTATGTCCTCTCAGGCAGCATCATACTCCATCTCGGCAAAAAGTCGTACCCGGTCAAAAAGGGAGAATCCTTTTATTTCACCCCGAATACGACGCATTACATCGAGTGCGGCAAAAAGACCGGAGCCGTCGTGATCTGGGTCAGCAGCCCACCGAGCTTTTAACGACTATATCCGCGCATACGCGGCACACAGGAGGAACCATTGTGAATAAACTAATCGATCTGCAGCATATTTCCAAATCGTTCGACTCAAATCTGATTCTCGACGATATGAACCTGTATATCAGGGAAAATGAGTTTCTGACGCTGCTCGGTCCGAGCGGCTGCGGCAAAACGACGACGCTCCGTATCATCGGCGGCTTTGAGCATCCCGATACGGGACGCGTTATTTTCGACGGCGCCGATATTACGTCCTATCCGCCCAATAAGCGGCAGCTCAATACCGTATTCCAGAAATACGCCCTTTTTCCGCATATGAATATCGGAGAAAATATCGCTTTCGGTCTGCAGATCAAAAACAAGCCTAAGGCTTATATTCAGGATAAAATCAGATACGCGCTGAAGCTCGTCAATCTGGAAGGCTACGAAAAGCGTATGCCGGATTCTTTAAGCGGCGGCCAGCAGCAGCGTATTGCGATCGCGCGCGCGATCGTCAACGAACCGAAGGTACTGCTGCTCGACGAGCCGCTCGGCGCGCTCGATTTAAAGCTCAGACAGGATATGCAGTATGAGCTGATCCGTCTGAAAAACGAGCTCGGCATTACGTTCATTTACGTAACGCACGATCAGGAAGAGGCTTTGACGATGTCCGATACGATCGTCGTCATGAATCAGGGCTATATCCAGCAGATCGGTACGCCTGAAAAAATTTACAACGAGCCGGAAAACGCGTTTGTCGCCGACTTTATCGGAGACAGCAATATCATCGACGCCGTTATGATCCGCGACGAGCTTGTGGAACTGCTCGGCGCGCGCTTTGCCTGCGTCGACAAAGGCTTTGGCGAAAATAAGGCGGTCGACGTCGTCATCCGTCCCGAAGACGTGGAGCTTGTCTCTCCCGATGACGGCGTAATCCGCGGCGTTGTTTCCCATATTATCTTTAAGGGCGTCCATTATGAAATGGAAGTGCAGGCAAACGGCTTTGAATGGCTCGTGCAGTCTACGAAGATGTTCCCTGTCGGCACGCATGTCGGTATAAAGGTCGACCCTTACAACATCCAGATCATGAACAAACCGGAATCCGAAGACGAGGAGGCGATCGGCATTGATGAATAAAAAAACGCTCGCGTTCCCATATGTGTTCTGGTCGGCCGCTTTCATCGTCATTCCGCTTTGCATGGTTTTTTACTACGGACTGACGGACGATACCGGAGCCTTTACTTTTGCAAATATCGCTACGATCGCGACCGCGGAGCACAGCAAAGCGCTCCTTCTCTCGATCGAGCTGTCCCTTATCAGTACTGTGATCTGTTTTTTACTCGCCTACCCGCTCGCCATGATCTTATCGGCGATGAAGGTAGGCCAGCACAGCTTTATCGTTCTCATCTTCATCCTGCCGATGTGGATGAACTTTCTGCTGCGCACGCTCGCATGGCAGACGCTCCTTGAAAAAACAGGCGTGATCAACAGCATCCTCGCCTTCCTGCATCTGCCGGCGCTTGAGATCATCAATACGCCCGCCGCCATCATTCTCGGCATGGTGTACAACTTCCTGCCGTTTATGGTACTGCCGCTTTACAACGCTCTCGTCAAGATTGACGAAAACGTCGTAAACGCCGCGCGCGACCTCGGCGCGAATAAGGTGCAGACCTTCCTGCGCATAACGCTTCCGCTGTCCGTTCCGGGCATCATCAGCGGCGTCACGATGGTGTTCATTCCCGCGCTGACGACCTTTGTCATCAGCACTCTGCTCGGCGGCAGCAAGATACTGCTGATCGGCAACGTGATCGAGCAGGAATTTACGCAGACAGGCAACTGGCATCTCGGAAGCGGCCTTTCCATTGTCCTGATGATCTTTATTATCGTCAATATGGTCGCCGAGGCTTTCTTTGACAAAGACGGGGAGGGAACCGCATTATGAGAAGCATACTTCGGAAATGTTACATTTTCCTTATCTTTTTGTTTTTATACGCGCCCATTCTGACGCTGATCGTCCTCTCCTTCAACGCAAGCCGGACAAGGGCGAAATGGGGCGGCTTTACGCTGAAGTGGTACGTTTCCATGTTTCAGAACCGGGCGATCCTGCAGGCGCTTTCCAATACGCTGCTGATTGCTCTGCTCTCCGCCTTTATCGCGACCGTCATCGGTACGATCGCGTGTATTTCCATGCAGGCGATGAAACGCAGAAACCGCGCCGTTATTATGGGGATCACCAACATTCCGATGCTGAACGCCGATATCGTCACCGGTATTTCGCTGATGCTGCTCTTTATTACGCTGGGTCTGCGGTTCGGTTTTCTGACGATTCTGCTCTCCCACATAACGTTCAATATCCCTTATGTGATCCTGAGCGTCATGCCGCGTATGAAGCAGTTAAATCCGAGCGTTTACGAAGCCGCGCTCGATCTCGGGGCATCGCATATCCGCGCTTTTTTCAAAGTCGTATTTCCGGATATCCTTCCCGGCGTCCTTTCGGGTTTTCTGATGGCGTTCACCATGTCGCTTGACGACTTTATTATTACGCATTTTACAAAAGGCCCCGGCATCGACACCCTTTCGACAAAGATTTATACGGAAGTCAAAAAGGGCATCAAGCCGGAAATGTATTCTTTATCCACTCTGATCTTCGTGACGGTGCTGATTTTACTCTTTCTTGTAAACCACTCTCCGTCCGAACATAAACAATCTTAACGATGAGGAGGAACCGATTATGAAAAAAGCATTTCTGACACTTCTGCTTGCTGTCGGCGCGCTGTCTCTGACGAGCTGCGGCAGCGGCGGCGGAGAAAACGGCGAGGTTGTCGTTTACAACTGGGGCGAATACATCGACCCCGACGTCCTGACTTCCTTTGAAGAGGAAACAGGCATCAAGGTAATCTATGATGAATTTGAAACGAACGAGATCATGTACCCGAAGGTTGAGGCAGGAGCCTCCGAATACGACGTCGTATGCCCTTCCGATTATATGATCAAAAAAATGATCGACAACGATATGCTCGCCAAAATCAATTTTGACAACGTACCGAACGCAAAAGAATACATCGACCAGCAATATTACGACCAGTCAAAGGAATTTGATCCGACGGGCGAATATTCCGTTCCCTACTGTTGGGGTACGGTCGGCATTCTTTATAACAAAACGATGGTCGACGATCCGGTCGATTCCTGGGATATTCTCTGGAATGAAAAATATGCCGACAACATTCTCATGCAAGATTCCGTGCGCGACGCCTTCATGGTCGCTTTAAAAAGAAACGGCGCTTCGATGAACTCTCTGGACGAGGCGGAGCTTAACGCGGCAAAGGACGCGCTCATCGAGCAGAAGCCTCTCGTACAGGCGTATGTCATCGATCAGGTACGCGACAAAATGATCGGAAACGAAGCCGCGCTCGGCGTGATCTATTCCGGCGAGGCGATCTATACGCAGCGTGAAAATCCCGATCTGGAATACGTCATTCCGAAGGAAGGCACAAACGTATGGATCGATTCCTGGGTAATCCCAAAGAATGCGCCGAATAAAGAAAACGCAGAAAAATTCATCGATTATATGTGCCGTCCCGAAATCGCGCTCAAAAATTTTGAGTACATTACGTATTCCACGCCGAATACGGGCGCAAGGGAACTGATCGAGGATGAAGACATCAAAAACTCCAAAATCGCTTTCCCCGATCTTTCGCAGTATGACAATCTGGAAACCTTCTCCTATCTCGGAGAGGAAGGAGACGCGCTTTACAACGCGCTCTGGAAAGAAGTGAAATCCGAATAATTTATGGAACGTACTTTTGTTTATACGATCTCGCATAAGGAGCACGATACGCCCATAGGCTTATATCTTAAGTCTATGGGTTTTTCTGCTTCCAATCTGACGGCGCTGAAAAAGATGCCGGAAAGCATTCTCGTAAACGGCAGATGGGAATATATGACGTACCGGCTTTCAGAAGGCGATACGCTCCTTGTCCGCCTGTCGGAAACGTCCGGCTCCCCTCACATCGTCCCCGTTCCGCTTCCGCTTTCCATTGTCTATGAGGACGAAGACATCCTTATCGTCAGCAAAGCGGCGGATACGCCGATCCATCCTTCCCAGAACAACTATACAAATACGCTTGCCAACGCCGTTATGTACCATTACAGCAGTCAAGGAATTCCCTTTACCTTCCGCTGCATCAACCGGCTCGACCGCGACACGACGGGGCTTACGATCATTGCCAAACATATGATAAGCGCCGGCATTCTCTCCCGCTCGCTTGCAAAACGCAGCTCTCTCTCCCGCGAATACATGGCGCTCGTTCCGCGCTTTTCCGTCTGCGGCGCGCAGCTTCCCGATGCAGGCGTGATACGGGAACCGATCGGCAGAAAGCCCGGCTCCACGATCGAACGCTTTGTCGATCCTATGCGCGGGGAAAACGCCGTGACACATTACCGGAAACTGTGGCAGAATGAAGATACCGCTTTACTGTCGCTTCGGCTGGAAACTGGACGCACTCACCAGATACGCGTCCATATGGCGTATGCCGGACACCCTCTGCTCGGCGACTCGCTTTACGGCGGAGACCTGCAAAAAATAAGACGGCAGGCTCTGCACTCCTGTCGTCTTTCCTTTCATCATCCGTTCACAAAGGAGTCGCTGACCTTCACCGCTCCCCTGCCCGAAGACATGAAACGGCTGATTCTCTAGCGGACTCTTTCCGGGAATCCTACCTTCTTTTGTACTTTGCGAAGCGTCTTTGTCGCATAATAATTCGCTTTCTCGGCATTGTTCTTAATAACGCCGTCAATGTACGCCTTATCCTGCTGAAGCTGCGAAAAGCGCTCCTGCAGCGGGCGCAGTACGTCTACGACCGATTCGCCGACAGCCATCTTGAAATCGCCGTACCCTTTTCCTTCAAATTCCTTTACCGTCTCTTCCGGCGTCTTTCCGGTGCATGCACAGTAAATATCGATCAGATTGCGGATACCCGGCTGCTCCTCGCGGTATGCGATATTTGCCTCGGAATCGGTCACGGCGCGTTTAAACTTACGGATTACCGTATCGGGATCGTCCGTCAGATAAATACTCGCATTCGGATTCTCATCGGATTTGGACATTTTCCTGAACGGGTCCTGAAGACTCATGATCTTTGCGCCGACTTTGCCGACATAAGCCTGCGGAATCGTAAATACGTCTCCGTAAATGCCGTTGAATCTCTGCGCGATATCTCTCGTGATTTCCAGATGCTGAAGTTGATCCTTGCCGACCGGAACGACGTCCGCCTGATAAAGCAGAATATCCGCAGCCATCAGCACAGGATATGTATAAAGCCCGGCGTTGATATTGTCGGCATGCTTTGCCGCCTTATCCTTGAACTGCGTCATACGGTTCAGCTCGCCCATATAGGTAAAGCAGTTTAAAATCCACGCAAGCTCCGCATGCCCGGACACGTGCGACTGATAATACAGACAATTCTTTTCCGGGTCCAGTCCCGCCGCAATATATAAGGTAAGCAGGTTCCGCGCGCGCCTGCGAAGCTCCGCAGCATCCTGCCGCACCGTGATCGAATGCAGATCGACAACGGAATAAAAGCACTCGTATTCGTCGCTCAAAGAGACCCAGTTTTTAAGCGCTCCCAGATAATTTCCAAGTGTCAGCGAGCCTGTCGCCTGCATACCGCTGAAAAGCACCTTTTTATCGCCTATCATAATTTCCTCCATTTCAAAGCGTTTCCGCTTGTCCTCATATTCATACCAGTTTAGTGTATCACTCCTGTTTTCTTTCGTCAAGAAACAAAGGCCGCAAGACCCTTCGGTCCTGCGGCGCTTTTTCCGCCGGTCGCTCTGACCTGATAATCCGGCTGCGTACCTGCTTCTATTCTCCGCAGCCGCAGGAAGAACCTCCCGCAAATCCGGAACGCGGCTGCGGTCTGCCCGGTCTCTCGTCACAGCCGCAGTCGCCGCCCTGATTGCCGCAGCCCCAGTTACTTCCGCCCTGACTTGCGCAGCCGCAGTCGTTACTTCCCTGATTATTACCGCAGCCGCAGTCGTTGCTTCCCTGATTATTGCCGCACCCGCAGTCGTTGCTTCCCTGATTATTACCGCACCCGCACTCGTTGCTTCCCTGACTGCCGCACCCGCAGCCGTTATCGTTTTCATGTCCGCAGTCATGATGATGGTCTTCACAGCAAAAGCCGTGATTGTTTCCGCAGCATAATAAAACAAGCAGCCATAAAATATTCATATTGTTTCACTCCTTTTCTATATGAATATTTTATGCCGCTTCCTTCTTTTGGTGCGTCGTTACAGATCAGTATGATATCCCGGGTCTTCTTTTGCCCGCCGTCACAGATCAATATGATATCTCTTTTTCTTTCTGCTGCGGATATACGAAAACGCCTCGGCTTCTCCCTCATCCGCCAGAAGATGCAGCAGCTTTTCCAGCCGCGCTCTCGTATACGGATGCAGAAACAGCCTCATCTTTTCCGCGCCGCGCTCATAATAGGCAAGGGAATCCTTATCCGTATACGCCGCTCCGTTATATACCTTTGACGCCGCAATGCGGTCCATAAACATTTCAATGATGTAACGGTCCGGCATCGGCGCGGGCGACATGCCGCTCTGGGATTTCGCCTCGTCCGCGCAGTAATCGATCCAATATTCATAATGATGCTTATTTCTTCCTTTGTGATGCAGCCATGCCGAAGAATAGCCGATCGCTTCCCTTTCTGCATTGTTCGGACTCCGGTTGCCCTGATAATATCTGGCTCCGACAAGAAATTCCGACGGCGTATATTTGGACAGATCATGCGTCAGTCCCTGCCGGTAAAGTCCGACTGCAAAACAGCCTTTCATAACAAGATATTTATGATATGTGATTGTTTTAAAATGTTTCCACGCCTGCATTTCGTCTCTTCCTGTTTACCGTTTTCTCCCTATCTATCATTTTTTTCCATTTTTTCTAAAGCATCTTTTTGTCTTTCATCGTCTGTGCAAGATAAATCTGAATAGAACGCTCCGCCGTCAGGGTAGCGCCGGCGGCAAGCTCCGATGCCTTTGAAGGCTCGTCATCCGCAGCTTCTTCCGGTGTTTTCGGCGGCGCAAACGCCGAAGGCAGAGCCGTATCCATCACAAGCCGCCATGTTTTATCCCTTGAAAGTCTGGGCAGGGCAAATGCATGAGGCTCCCAATGCATATTGACCGCCACGTAAAAATCATCGTCCTGCGTCCGGCTGTCGTTCATCGCGTATCTGCCGCAGTACAGCACGCCGACAGTTCTGCTGAAAGGCTCAAGCGAAGGCTTCCACGCTTCTTCCCCGTGAAGAGAAACGTCGGGGCAGCCATAGCCAAGCGTATCCATTCCCTTCACCCGCTGCTCTCTATGGAAAGCGGCGTGCAACATACGGAATGCAATCAGCGCTTTTGTATACTCGTAAAATTCCCGGTTGGTACGTACATTTTTCCAGTCAAGCCACGTCGTCTCATTATCCTGACAATACGGATTGTTATTTCCGCCCTGCGTCTGCCCGAACTCGTCGCCGCTTCTCAGATACGGCGTTCCCTGCGATAAAAACAAAAGCGCGAGCGCGTTCCGCATCTGTCTTACCCTTAGGGCGGTCACCGATTTTTTTCTCGTTTTTCCTTCCGCGCCACAGTTCCAGCTCAGATTATAGTCGTTTCCGTCCTGATTATCCTCGCCGTTTGCCTCGTTATGCTTTCTGTCATAGGAAACAAGATCGCGGAGCGTAAATCCGTCATAGTCCGTAATAGCATTGATCACGCCCGTCTGATCCGCATTGTCAAACAGATGCGCCGTCATATCCTGCATACAGCCCTCGTCGCCCTTTAACGCACGGCGCATATCATAAAGAAAGCTTTTCCGCATAACGCCAAGATTCCGGCACAATACGGCTTCTCTTTCACCGTAAATCTCATGCAGCGGAAAATCGTCCGCAATCAGCTTCGTTCCCGCAAGAAGCGGATCTGTCGCCAGAGACGCCGCCGGAAGACGCGTTCCAAGCAGGCGGAAACCGTCGATATGATATTCGTCTATCCAGAACCGCAGAATATCCGCGATCTCACCGCTCTTTTCCTGCGGCGGGAAATAAAACTGCATCAGCACCTCAATATCCGCTTTATGCAGAGCCTTCACCATATTTTTGAATTCCGCCGCAGCATCCTCCGCATACGCGTAAGCGCTCTTCGGCGCATAATAATATCCCCTCTTAAATCCCCAGTAATTGATCTTTTCTTCGTTTTCCTTTTGATACTGGCTTTCCGTCTTCTCAAGCTCGTCAAATTCATATGCCGGCATCAGCTCCACCGCCGTAATGCCGAGGTCCTTCAAATAAGGAATCTTTTCACGGATTCCTGCAAACGTCCCCTTTTTTCTGACACCGGAAGAAGCATGCTTTGTAAAACCGCGTGCATGCAGCCCGTAAATGACCGTTTTGCTGTAAAGATGGCCAAGCGGCAGATCGCCTTCCCAATCGTATGCCTTTCCCGGAAGCCGATAGCAAAGCTCCTCTTTTTCCTTTCCGTAAGAGCGCAGACCGACGACGCCCCTTGCATAACGGTCTTCCACACTCTCTCCGTCCGCATAATAGCGGTAACTATCCGCCTCTTTCGGAAGCCGTTCCAAGACAGCGCAATACAGCTTTCCCTGTCTGCATCCTTCCGGAACCGACAGGCGGGTCAGTTCCTTTTCTCCTGCAAAAATGCCGATCTCAACTTGTTTCGCCGGTTTTTCTATCTTCCATACAAACTGAATTCCACCGTCTGTATTTGTCACTCCCTTTGGATAAAAGTTTCCTCTTTTCATTGCTGTCACCCTTTTCTGCCGGTATTTTAAGAATAAAAGCATATCTATATGCCTATTTTTCCATATTATTATGTTTATTATATCATGAATAAGGTCTTCATAAAAGCCCCGCTTTTTTATAAACCTTATGTAAGAAATAGAATTTTTTACACTACTTTACAATCTTCTATTCTTTCTGTAAAATAAATTGTGGTTACGAAACTATAAAACCGAAAGGAAGGTATGCATATATGGGGAAAAACAATGAACCTGATGAGGAAATGACTGTAGAACTGGAACTTGAAGACGGTGCGAAGGTCACATGCGCCGTCATTACGATTCTCACTGTAAAACAGCAGGATTATATCGCTTTGCTTCCGCTTGACGAAAACGGTGAAAATACGGACGGAGAAGTGTGGTTCTACCGTTATCACGAAGACGAAAGCGATCCGAACGTCGAACCCGAACTGACCTACATTGAAGACGATGAAGAATATGAGATCGTTGCCGACGCTTTTGACGAATATCTTGACAATGCGGAATTTGACGAACTGATTGAAGAGGAGGACGAAGCATAAGCTCCTCAGGCATCATCTTGCATCAGTATTTTGAGGAACCGGGACATTGCTTCCGGTTCTTCTTTTGTTCCGCTGCGGTAATATAAATGCAGTCTGTCCCTTGCCCTTGTCATCGCGACATAAAACATACGCCGCTCCTCTTCTATCTGGCGCTTTGAAACCGCCTTTTTGTACGGCACGCATCCATCGTTAAGATCGGGTAAGATCACACAGTCGAACTCTAATCCTTTCGAGGCATGATATGTCATCACTCTGACACCCTCGCCGGTATGGACCGCCCGCTCTTTGCAGCCGTCCTTTGCCTTTTCTTTTCCGCTTTTCAGCATCCGCTCCCATTCCGCAAGATCAGGTATCCCTTTGGCAAGCTCCTGAAGCTGCGCAAGACACTGCATCGCCTCACCGTCCGCCCCGCGCTCCTGTAAATACGCTTCATATCCCATCCCCTTACGGATATACATAACCGCTGCATAAAGGCTGAGTTTTGACGCCCGGCTGCAGTCCGACGCAAGCTTACGGATATTGTTTGTGACATCATTGTCATAATGATGATACCGAAGGAGCCTGTCAAACTCAACCGTTTCCGTTTCACAGCTTTCACGCTCGATTCCGCGCCGGGGACGATTCATAATCCGATAAAATTCCTTCCGGCTGTGCGCGCCGTAAATAAAACGCAGATAGGACGTCAGGTCCGCCGTTATAAAATGATCATACAAGCTCTGCCGCCTTGTCTGTACAAACGGAATTTTATGCGCGGCAAGCTCTGATAAGAGCGCCTGCGCATCCGCGTTCCTGCGGTATAGGACTGCCGTCTGCGATAAAACGCCCTGTCGTTTCCTCTCGAGCAATATGCTGAGAATCTGCCGTTGCTGCGCTGCCTTGTCAGGGAACGCCTGACAGACGACCGCCCGTTCCGCCGATTCCTTGCGGGCAGGCTCCTGCTTCTTGGCAAAACGGCTTTTGTTTTCCGAAATGACCTTTGACGCCGCCTCAATGATTCCACGCCTGCTCCTATAATTTGTAGAAAGAACGATCTGCTTTGCCTGCGGATATTTTTGCGGAAATGACAGCATCAGCTCCGTCGCTGCGCCGCGGAACCCGTAAATACACTGGTCGTCGTCCCCGACAAGAAAAAGATTCTGCTCCGGCAGCGCAAGCATTTCCAGAAGCCGTTCCTGAATCGGCGCAATGTCCTGATATTCGTCTACCATAATATAGGAAAACCGGGTTTGCCAGATTTTCAAAACATCCGGCGTTTCCGTAAACAGACGAAGCGTTTCATACGCCATATCGTCAAAATCGATTTTGTGCGCCTCGCGGCATTTCTGACGGTACGCCTCAAAAATGCGCGCCGCCTGCTCCGGCGATATATTATTCTGTAACGTTTTGTTTTGCTGCGCCGGATTTTTCCGCAGTAAACCGTTTTGCACTATCTCATCCGCTGATGAGACATCCGCCTCTGCTCCGCCCTTGAACGCGGCGAACGTCTGAAACAACTCCGGCATCCTCTCTTCTCCTAACTGTTCGCGGCGCAGAATCGTCCTAAGGTATTCTTGTTTTTCTTTTTCACTTAATAAGCTCAAGGGATTTTCTTTGGAATTTTCTTGAAGAATAGAATAAAACACAGAATGGAATGTGCCGAATCGTACGGGGAGTCCCGCTCCCGAAAGTGTTTCGAACCGCTGCTGCATCTCGTCCGCAGCAGCCTTTGTAAAGGTGACCACCAGAATTTTTTCCGGCGGAATATGTGTCTCTTCGATCAGATATTGAAGCCTTCTTGTAAGTACGGTCGTTTTGCCGCTGCCCGGACCTGCAAGCACAAGCGCAGGTCCGCAGCCGTGGCATATTGCTTCCCGCTGGGAAGCGTTAAAGCTGCTCAGATCAGCCTTCAAGCAGCTCGATTCCTTTGCGGATTCGTTTCAGCGATTCTTCTTTGCCGAGAATCTCCATGATCTCTGTCGCTCCGGCAGGCGTCATCTGCTTACCGGACACGGCCGTCCTTACCGGCCACATCGCATAACCGTTCTTACAGCCCTTTTTCGCAACATAATCGGTCAATGTCTGATAAAGAGCGTCGTTGCTGTAATCCTCCTGCGCTTCAAAAACAGGAAGCAGCTCCTTTAATACTTCGAGGGAAGATTCCTTCGTCGTTTTCATCTTTTTGTGACAGTACATTTCCGGATCGTACTCCGGCAGTTCTTCAAAAAAATCTACCAGACCCATGATATCCGGGAAAATCTCAATCCTTGTCTTTACCATTTCGGCAATCTTTTTCAGATCAAGCTCCTTTGTGATCGCTTTTTTCAGATAAGGCAGCGCTTTCTCATAGAAAGCGTCGAATTCCATCGCCTTGATATATTCTCCGTTCATCCATTTCAGCTTCGTATAGTCGAAAACGGCAGGCGATTTGGAAAGATGATGGTAATCAAACGTCTCGATCAATTCCTGAAGCGAAAAAATCTCCCGGTTGTCCGACGGACTCCATCCGAGCAGCGCAACAAAATTGACGATCGCTTCCGTCAGAAAGCCCTGATCGACAAGATCCTCATAAGAGGAATGTCCGCAGCGTTTGGAAAGCTTATGATGTTCCTCGTCGGTAATGAGCGGACAATGTACGTAAACGGGGACTTCCCAACCGAACGCCTCGTACAGTCTGTTGTATTTCGGAGAGGAAGAAAGGTATTCGTTTCCTCTGACAACATGCGTAATTCCCATCAAATGGTCGTCTACGACATTGGCGAAGTTGTATGTCGGATAACCGTCCGATTTGATCAGAATCATATCGTCGAGCTCGTCGTTGTTTACGGTAATATCGCCGTAAATCTCGTCCTGAAAGGTCGTCGTCCCTTCGGTCGGATTGTTTTGCCGGATGACATAAGGAATCCCGGCGGCAAGCTTTTCTTCGATCTCTTCTTTGGAAAGGGAAAGACAATGCTTATCGTAAACGTTGATCTCCTTTCCATCGACTACTCTGGTCAATGTAGAAAGACGCTCCTTATCGCAGAAACAATAATATGCCTCGCCTTTTTCTATCAGCTGCTTCGCATATTTCAGATACAGCCCCTGCGCCTGACGTTCGCTCTGTACATACGGACCGACGCCTTTATCCTTATCGGGTCCCTCGTCATGGATCAGCCCCGTTTTCTGCAGCGTACGGTAAATAATATCTACCGCTCCCTCTACAAGACGTTCCTGATCCGTGTCCTCGATTCTTAAAATAAAATCTCCGCCTTCATGCTTGGCGATCAGATAGGCATACAATGCCGTTCTCAGATTTCCGACATGCATCCGCCCGGTCGGGCTGGGTGCAAATCTGGTTCTAATTTTTTCCATAGTCTCCTCCATTTGAAGCGCCGCTTTTTTTGTCCTTTCTTCTTTCTGCGGCAGCCTCCGCGCCCTGCATTTTCCGCCGCAGCCGCTTACGCTTTATTCTTTATGCGGCAGCTTTTCTTCCGCCGCTGCTTTAAACTTGCCTACTTCCTTCGCCGCCTGTGTAATCGGAATGTTGGTACCCGCGCCGGCAATGCAGCCGCCCGGACAAGCCATGCCTTCGATCAGACAGCCCTTCTTTTTGCCGACCTTAGCAAGCATCAGTATCTTTTTACATTCGGCAAGGCTTTCCGCATGTTCGATGTTTACTTCCACATCGGGATAATATTCGCGGATGCAGTCCTCAATCGCGCTCGCCACGCCGCCCGCCACGCCGTAGCCTCTTCCTGCGCCCGTCGCGTCCTTCATCTCGTCCATCGCCTGAATCTCGTCCAACAGAATTCCCTTCGCTTCGAACATGCCGACCAGTTCTTCAAACGTAATGACAAAATCGACGTCTGAGCGGACGGTCCTTCTCGATGCTTCCAGCTTTTTCGAAGCGCACGGCCCGATAAACACAACGCTCGCATCTGGATGCTCTTCTTTGATCACGCGCGCCGTCGCTACCATCGGCGTCAACGCGTTCGATATATTGTCGATCGTTTCCGGGAAAAATTTCTTTGCAAGCATCGACCACGACGGGCAGCAGGAAGTCAGAAGGAACGGCAGCTCCCCTGTCGCAACGGAGTGCACATAATGCTCCGCCTCCGCCATCGCTCCAAGATCCGCGCCGATCGCCGTCTCATATACGTCCGCAAAGCCAAGCTCCTTCAGCGCCGTTTTCAGCATATCAGGCGTTACCTTCGGTCCGAACTGCCCGACAAAAGCAGGCGCTACCTGCGCGATAATCATTCTGCCGGACTGCATCGCGCGGATGAGCTGGAATATCTGCGATTTATCCGCGATCGCACCGAATGGACAGCTTACCATACACTGTCCGCAGGAAACGCACAGATCGTTGTCGATGACCGCCCTGCCCGACTCGTCGCTCTTGATCGCGCCGACGCCGCACGCCGCCGCGCACGGTCTGACCTGATGGGAAATTGCGTCGTACGGGCAGATCGCCTTGCACTTACCGCATTTGATGCATTTTTCCTGGTCGATATGGGACTTGCCGTTTACCATCGTAATCGCGCCGCGCGGACAAACCTCGTTGCAAGGGTGCGCTACGCAGCCCATGCATCTATTTGTCACTTCATATTCATTGACCGGACAGGCGTTGCACGCAGACGGAATGACCTGCATCAGCGGCGGCTCGTAATATTTCTCATCGATATTACTCTCTTCCAATCCCTGCGTTACATGCACGGGAACGTTCTCAGGGCGAAGGCTCATGCCCATCGCCAGCCGCAGCCGCTCTCGTATGATCGCCCGCTCGCGGTAAACGCTCTCACGGTATGTGGACTCTGAATAATCTATAATTTTGTAAGGAAGCGCCTCCATGTCGTCGATCAAATTTTCCGAGTTATAAGCCAAAGATGCGATCTCTTTAAAAATGCGCCGTCTGATTTTTCTAACCTGTGTCTCTATCCCTCTCATAAATTCCTCCGTCCAAGCAAAATCCTCATCTGTTCAAGTTCTATTTTCACATAAACAGATGAGGAAATCAAGGCTTTTTGTTATTTTTTTATCAAACTCCCGACAAAGCCGGAAAGTCCGGGAAAAGTACAGCCTTTAGAACAGACGGCTGCCGATCTGATAAACGACGACTGCCGCCGCCCAAGCCAGAAGCAGCTGAAAAACAGCCATTTTTGCCGTAAAGCGCCATGAACCGCTCTCTTTTCTGACAGTGGCGATCGTCGCCGCACACGGGACATAGAGCAGGCAGAATACCATGAGCGCATAAGCGTTGACCGCGCCAAAGCCCGGATTCTGCGCATTGATATGCGAAATGATCGTCTGCATCCCCGACTGCGAATTGGCGTTTACAACGCCAAACAAAACGGCAAAGCTGGATACGACGACTTCCTTTGCCGAAATTCCAGAAATCAGGGCAACCGCGATCTGCCACATGCCAAGCCCTGCGGGCGCAAGAAGCGGCACAAGCCCTCTTCCGATCGCCGCGCCAAAGCTGTCAGAGGGATCCGCAACCATACCGTGTATTCCAAAATTAAGCACAAACCAGATAATAATGGAAGCGATAAAAATTGTCGTTCCCGCTTTTTCCAGATAATCTTTCAGCTTTGTCCAGACGTAAATACCGATCGTACGGCCGTTCGGACGTTTATATTCCGGCAGCTCGATCAAAAGCGAATCGTTGATCTTGCCCTTTTCATAACCGTGAATTGCAAGCGCGACCACGATCGCAACAATCATACCGATCGCATACATGGAAAAAGCGGCCGCCGAAGGATGCGACGGGAAAAACATTTCCGAAAACAAAACGTAGATCGGAAGTCTCGCCGAACACGACATAAACGGCGTAATCAGCATTGTCTTGCGCCTGTCACGCTCCGTCTCCAACGCGCGCGTCGCCATGATCGCAGGCACGGTGCAGCCGAAGCCAAGCACCATCGGCAGAAACGCTTTCCCGGAAAGCCCCGCTTTGCCCATAATTCCGTCCATCACATAAGCGACGCGGGACATATAGCCGCTGTCTTCCAGCAAAGCCAGCGCAAAAAACAAAATAACAATATTAGGAATAAAGGTAAGGATTCCCCCGACTCCGGCAATAATGCCGTCTACAACAAGCGATATCAGCCACGGCGCACACCGCATGGCCGTAAGCAGCGCCGACGCCTCATCCGACAAAAAAGAAAGCGCCACTTCAAAACCGGCCTTCAGGAAATCTCCTACCGTAAACGTCAAAAAGAAGACACAGCACATAATCAGCAGAAAGATCGGAACGCCCCACACGGGATGCGTCAGCATACGGTCGATTTTATCCGTAAAAGCCGCCTTTTTCTCTTTATGGAACAGCACTTCCTTGACGATTGTCTCTATGTATCTGTATTTTGCCTGAATAATATCTTTTTCATAGCTCCGGTCGACGACATTTGTTACATCGATCGGATGCTCCCTGCGCACGTCCTCGTCATATTCAAGCAGCTTGATCGCATGCCATCTGACAGAAGAATGCAGCGGGAATCGCGCCTGCATCATGACCTCGAGCTTTGCGATCTTCGCTTCCAGCTCTTCTCCGTACGTCAGAATATTGCCTGCGGGACCTTCTTCGTAATGGTGCACGACCGCATGCAGCAATATGCCGAGTCCCGTACGCTTTGCTGCGGAAACGGACACGACCGGAATCCCGCCTAGCATTTCCGGAAGTCTGTGCAGATCGATCTCCATTCCGCGTTCTTCTACGATATCCATCATATTGAGCGCCAGAACGACCGGTTTGCCAAGCTCAAGAAGCTGCAGCGTCAGATAAAGATTACGCTCTAAGGACGATGCGTCCACAACATTAACGATCGCGTCAATCTCATCGTCCATAACGCACTGCCGCGTTACCTTTTCTTCGATCGTATAGCAGGTAAGGGAATAAATACCCGGCGTATCAACGATCGTCAGATCGCAGTCCTCGTATTGCGCATACCCTTCTTTTTTCTCAACCGTTACGCCCGGCCAGTTCGCAACCTTCAGCTTAGAACCGGTTACCGCGTTAAAAAGAGTTGTTTTTCCGCAGTTCGGGTTGCCGACAAACGCCACCCGTATCTGCCCTCTGCCATTTTGGGAATATTTTGCCTCTGCCATCTTACGCTTCCTCCTTTACTTCAATGCAGGAGGAAATATGCCTGCCGAGCGCAAGCCGCGTACCTCTTACCTGTATGATCATCGCGCCTTTTCGTTTGCGGTTCAGTATTTTGACCGTCGTCCCGTCATTAATGCCAAGAGCCTGTAATCTGCGCGTCACAGCCTCTTCGACATATACGCCTCTTACCTCGTAGTCTGCTCCGATTCTGCCGTCGTAAAGCGTCATAGGCTTTTATCTCCCTGTAGTTCCATTTCCATACAGTCGCAGGCTGTTTTCGTTTCCGGGTTCATATGCGGAAACTCATAAACAGGCTGCGGCGAATAGGACATCCAATACGCCGGCACCTGATGCGTCATGCCGCAGACGGGACATTTGTACCAATAGCTTTCCATAAGCGTTTCCTCTTTTGACGTTTAATTCCTGCGAAGATTAAATCTCTTAATCAATCCGTCAAGCGTTTCTGCGGATGCGGAAAGTTCCTCGCTCGTTGCGGAAGTTTCTTCGGAAGCAGCCGAATTGTTCTGGATAACGCCGTTGATCTGCTCAACGCCCTTCTCCATCTCTTTGACGGAGACTGCCTGACGGTCGGACGCCGTTCTGATATTGGCTACCTCAAGGATGATTCCATCCAGTTCGTCAACGACTTTATTTAACGCTGTCGCCGTTTCCGCCGTCGTCGTATTGCCGGACTCTACCTCCTGCTTGCATGTCTCCAGCATACCCTTGGACGCAACCGCGGACTGGGAGCTTTCTTCCGCCAGCTTGCGGATCTGATCTGCTACGACTGCAAAGCCTCTTCCTGCTTCTCCCGCTCTCGCCGCCTCGATCGACGCGTTGAGGGAAAGCAGATTTGTCTGCGCCGCAATGCTTTCAATATCTACGATTACCTTTTCGATCTCGTCCGTCGTTTCGGAGATCCGGCGCATCGCAGTCGTCAGCTCGTTCATCTTTTTCTTGCTGTTTTCCGCTTCCGCTCCGACCGTCTTCGCCTTATCATGCACTTTGTCGGTAGATTTTGTATTTTCCAGAACCTGATCCGTGATCTCCGTTACTGTCGCAAGCAGCTCCTGTACCGCGGCAGCCTGATCCGCTGCGCCTTCTGCCAGTCCCTGCGCGCTTTCTGCCAGTTCGCCGCTTCCTGCCGCAACCTGATCGGAAGATTCCTGAATTCCCTTTAAGACGTCGCTGACATTATTTACCATATTGGTCAGACGATTGAACAATGTCTGGAATTCCCCGACATAAGCCTGGCTGCATTCGCTGCGTACGTCAAAGTTTCCTTTTGAAAATTCCTCGACAATCTGATTCAGGTCGCCGATAATCAGCTTCAGTGTGGAAATCGTTTTGCGGAAGCATTCGGACAGTTCTCCCATTTCATCTTCCGATACATTTACAACTTCGATGTCAAGCTCACCGTTAGAAATATGATTTGCGGCATCGCATAGCTCATAGAGCGGTTTTACGATCACCGCCGCAAGCAGTTTGGACAGGCGTACCGTTGCAAAAATTGCAATCGCCGCTACTACCAGAATGAAAACGACGCAGAATATTTCAAACGCGGTTCCAATACTGTATCCTCTTTCCGCGCTCGTTTCCGTCTCTTCGTCCATTTCGCCGAGCAGAGAAACGAGAGAATTCGCCGCGTCCGCATAGCTCTCGTTCATTCTCGTAAGCGCGCCCTGCCTGTCGCCCGCCTCGATCAGCTCCATAACGGCCGCCCGCTCCGCTGAAACGGCGGAAAGCTGATCTTCGATCTCCGACAGCTTATCCTGCGGCATACCGCTTTCTTTTAATCTTGCTAACTGGTTCTGCTGATCCTGCATATCATTCTGAATAGACGCCATCAAGTCGTCTACCAGAGAATCGTCCGTCGTCGTACATGCCCAGAACAGGTTCTTCATAATATCCTGAGCATCGCCTCGTATATGTAATTGCGCGCTCGACCTTGTGTAGTAGTTGTTGTAAAAGGTCTTCAGGCTTCCTCCGATGCTCGTCATTCCAACGACCGCCAGCACAATGCTGATACAGAAAATAAGGATAATGATTCTGAATACATAGTCCAGCTTCTTTTTTACAGGTTTGTTTAAAATTGCTTCCGTCACTTTTCTCATGGGTTTTCCTCCTTCATCCAGCAATTACCACACATCTTTACTCGAATCTTTATCTTCTCCTATTTTTTAATTCCAAAGTATTATAGTACTGGAAAATGTTTTTCGCAACCTCATTTTTTAAAGTTTTTGTAAAATCATGCATTACAAAACGCCTGAGAAATAAAAATGCCGTCTCCTTTTGGAAACGGCAGTTTGTTACTGCTTGGCGTCCGGCAGACGCAGTCTGAAAATACGCCTTACCAGTTCTTTGCCATGGAAAGGGATAAGCGGGTAAAGATAGCTCGTATCCGCCACCGTCCTGTTGCACGCTATGCTGACGAGAAGCAGCGCGATCGCGCCGATATAACCCCATACGCCAAACAGAGCCGTCGCGATCAGATTGATGATGCGCATAAATTTCAGCGCATAGCCGAGCTCATAACTCGACTGCGTATAGTTTGCGATCGCAACAAACGCCATATAAAGCATGACCTCGGAATTGAACCAGCCGCTGTTGACGGAAAACTCACCGAGTACGAGCGCCGCCAGAACGCTCAGCGGCGTACTGAGCATATTCGGCGTATTGACCGCCGCAAGCCTCAGACCGTCGATCGCAAGCTCAAGCAGAAGGAACTGCCAGATCAGCGGCAGATTCATTTCGTCACGGATTCTGATAAAATCAAAGCCCGCCGGAATCCAGTCCGGATTCTGCATCAGCAGCAAAAAGGTCGGCGTCAGAAAATACGTCAGGATCGCGATCAAAAAACGGGACAGGCGCAGATAAGTGCCCGTCACCGGCGGAAAATAGTAATCGTCCGCCTCGTCGATCACATCAAAGACCGTTGTCGGCGTAATCAGCGCCGAAGGAGAATTATCGACCAGAATAACAATATTTCCTTCTAGTATGTGCGCCGCCGCAGTATCCGGCCGTTCGGTAAACTTAAACTTCGGAAACGGATTGAACCAGCTTCTCTTATACAGGCACTCCGCAAGGCTTTCCTGATTCATCGTCAGGGCGTCCACGCGGATATTCCGGATGCCGTCTTTTATTTTTTCCAAAAAGGCATGGTCGGCTCTGGAATCCATATAACAAAGCACAATATCCGTCTGTGAGCTTTCTCCCGCGTTCATCATCTCCATGCATAAGTCCGTACTCCGTATCCGCCTGCGGATAAGCGCCGTATTAAATACGACCGTTTCCACAAAGCCGTCCTTAGAGCCGCGCAGTACCTTATCCTTTTCCGGCTCAGACACATTTCTCGCCGGATAAGTGCGCGAATCGATCAAAATCGCCTTTTCATAGCCGTCGATCATGAGAACGAGTACGCCCGACATCAGATTATGGATAATTTCCTGCCACGTATCGCTCATATCGACTTCCACATAAGGCATATGCCGTTTCAGCATTTCGTGTACGTCCGGCGCCATCTCATCTTCTTTTAATCCGATCAGATACTGCAATATCTTTTCCATCAGCTCGTCCTTGCAGAAGCCGTCGATCAGATAAAAGCACGCCTGCTTTCCTCCGATCTGGATCACACGGTATAAAATATCAAAATTCTTCCCAATGGAAAGCGTATCTTTCATATACTGCATATTAAAGCTGAGGGCAGTCTGCATCTTTTTTCCCTGCCGTACTGTTTTTTCCGTCTGCTTATTCACAATCAAAAACTCCTTTCGGACACGTTATCTTTATTGTGTCATGGAAAGGAGTTTTTATTCTTCTATTATAATAGAGACGGCATAAAATTACTTGGATGTGCTTCCAAAACCGCCGTTGCGTATTCCGTCCGCTTCGTCGTCAACGGTAATTCCGTATTCGGAAAAGATTCCCTGCAAAAAGCCGCTGCCTCGTTCTATACGGAGCACTTTATCTTCGTTAGAATCGTTTGTAATACGAGCCATAATATGTCCTTCGTTATCGGAATAAAAATAATCGCTGTCGATCACGCCGACCGTATTGTTGAGCTGAAGGCGGTATTTGAATCCGAGCCCGCTGCGCGGATACAGGCAGAGCACCCAGCCTTCTTCCATTTCCACCCGGATTCCTGTCGGAATCTTGATCGTTTCGCCCGGTCTTAGATTAAAGGTAAGCGGAGAAACGAAATCGTACCCCGCGCTCCCCTTTGTCGCCCTTGCCGGAAGCTTGATTTCTTCATATAATTGATGGATTTCCGTATTGGTAAAGCCCGGTATCGAATCCATAAAATCTTCCCGGAACCTTTCTTCGCTTACTTTATGAAATTTAGCAATTCGTTTCATTTTCTTCCTCCGTTTTGAAGCGTTTTTCACCGGATAGGGAGCGCGTGTGAAAAGCCCGCGTCTCCTGCCCGAATCTGATCTATGAATAATCGCCGCAATGCAGCGCCGGGCGCTCTCCTTCCGGCTGACGCAGGCTTCTTTGTACGTCGATCACTCTCTGGTTTTTGCTTCCTTTCCACATGAGCCTTGTATCCAGCTCGTCGATATGGAACTCGCCGTCTACCAAAACGTCGATCTGTTTCATCATCGGATCATGACGGACCGTCTCCCATGTATCGCCGGTATAAAGCCAGATCGTCTTATCCGGATATTTTTGTTTAATCTCCGCAATCAAAGCGCGCACATCCGCACGGTTCGCCGGATGAAGCGGATCGCCGCCGGAAAAGGTAATGCCGGAAATATACGGCTGATCAAGCTGTTCAAAAATTTCCGCTTTTGCCGCTTCGTCAAACAGCAGTCCGCCGTTTTCATCCCATGTGACCGGATTCTGGCATCCCTTGCAGCAATGCGCGCACCCCGCCACCCATAGTACGACGCGCAGCCCGTCGCCGTTGAGCATGTCGTCCTTTGTGATATTATGATATCTCATTTTTATCTTCCTTTTATTGATATTGCCGCAGCCAAAAGCTATGCAGTCATACGCCTGCCTTTTTGACGCAGATTCCTACATGCTGACCCTGTCCGCGATCTCCGCCATCTTGGCGTCGTTCAGGCGGGTATCTCCATGTACGCGTGAATAGGAGAGATAACCGTTCATACGGTCGATCTTCGTCAGATTACGGCTGCCGCATTTCGGGCATACGTCCATCTCAAGCTCCTGATGACCGCAGTCGTCGCAATACGCAAGCGACAAGTTGACGCCTTCATAAAGCCCCATGTCCATTGCGCGGCGGACCAGCGTCTTGATTGCTTCAAGATTGTAATCGATCGGATATTTTACATACTGAATTTTGCCGCCGTTCGCCAGTTCCCAGAAGCGGTACTCCTTATCCTGTTTTTCGATCGGGGTCAGCTGCTCCGTTACATGGCAGTGAAAGCTGTTGCTGACATATTCCCTGTCGGAAACGCCTTCAACAATACCGTATTTCTCACGGAACTGCTTTACCTGAAGACCGCAGAGATTCTCCGCAGGCGTACCGTAAATGGCATACAGGTTGCCGTCCTCTTCCTTAAATTCATTTACTTTTTGATTGATATGCTCCAAAACCTCAAGTGCAAACGCACCGTCCTCTACAAGCGATTTTCCGTTGTACAGCTCTTGCAGCTCGTTAAAAGCGGTGATGCCAAAGGATGCGGTCGCCGATTTCAGAAGCGGTTTGATCTTGTCCGTCAGTTTCAGATGTCCTCCGAGGAAACCGCCTTCACAGTAAGCGAGCGGATTCGTGGAAGCGCGCATTTCTCCCAGATACGCATACGTTCTGATATGAAGCTGCCGGATCAGATTGAGATAATAATCGAGCACCTCGTAAAAGTCTCTGCTTTCCTGTCTCGCCTTTGCAAGAATCATCGGCAGGTGCAGGGAAACCGCTCCGATATTGAACCGCCCGACAAAAACGGGCGTGTCCTGATCGTCCGCCGGATGCATACCGCCCCTCTCATACCACGGAGAAAGGAACGCGCGGCAGCCCATCGGAGATATGATCTTTCCGTACTGCTTATACATGCTTGCAATGTATCCCTTTCCAGTCAGTGAAAGCCAGTCGGGATACATTGTCTTTGCGGAGCACCGGATACCCGCTTCGAACACATCCTCAAGCTCTCCGCCCGGTCCGTGCAGATTTTCGTCATACAAAAATACGATCTTCGGAAACAGCACCGGCTTTTTGCACTCCGACTTGCCCTGCCCCTCTCTTCTGACATTCAGCATGGAAATCGTCGCCAGCTTCGCAAAACGTCCCGTTCCCGTTCCCGCCGTCACTGTAATGAACGGATAATCGCCGCGGCTGCTCGCTACGGTATTAAATTTATATTCCCAGCCCTGAAAGCCCTGCTCAAACTCTCTGACAACGTCGGCATACGCCTCCGACTCCGCCCTTTCCCTGTCAATGCCAAGACGGGTATACTTCTCGATATTCCGCCGGTAAGACTTCTCGGCGTACGGCTCTAAGATCAGATCGACGCTCGGCACGGTAAAGCCGCCGTACTGCTGGCTCGCCGCGCTCAGCACGATGTCGCCGATGACGTCGAACGCAACATCCAGTGTCTTCGGCTCGTTATACCAGATATTGCCCATTTCAAAGCCGCCCGAAAGCACGCTCTGCACGTCAAACAGACAACAGTTCATCGTGTCGCGCCGCGCCGACATATCGTGTACGTAAAGATAGCCGTCCCTGCATGCCTGAATCTCTTCCGTCGTCATAAAAAACTTCTGATACAGCTCTTTGTTAAGCTGATTAAAGATCAGACTTCTCTTTGTCGAAACAAGGGCGGAATCCGTATTGGCGTTTTCTTTATCGCCGATATACATGATCGACTGGCTCTTTTTGTATACGTCGTCGAGCATGCGCACAAAATCCTGTTTGTAATTGCGGTAATCCCGATAGCTCTTCGCCACGATCGGCTTCACCTGTTCCAGAGCGCTCTCAACGATATTATGCATGACCGGAATCGGCACTTCGTTCGTTTCCAGTTCTTCTACCTTTTCAATGACATATTCGCATATGTGCCGTTTTTCTTCTTCCGTAAATTTTGTAAGCGCACGGTACGCCGATTTCCCGACCGCATCGATCACCTTCTGTACGTTGAAAGCCTCCCGGCTTCCGTCCTTCTTAATGACCCATGTCTCCCGCTCCGGCATAAACAGCTCGCCATAATTTATCGTTTCTTCTTTTTCTTTTACGGTCATGCCCATCCGTCAATCCTCCCTCGTATTGCAGTCCTTACAACATGATATAGAATTTTTATTTCGTCAAAACGCTATATGTAGTGGTATCATCCAGTATAGAATATATGACATGGAACTGTCAATAGGAGAAAAGAACGGCATCCGAAAATGCCGTTCCTCTGTCACTCTCATTTAACTGTCTGCCTGATTCTATGACTTGTCCGCCGCGGGAGCGTCCGCAGACGTCTCAAGCGCAGCCTTTGCATCCTTTGACTTTCTCCATTTTATGCCGATCAGACAAGCGACCACAGCAAGCGCCACAAACACTGCAAATAAAATCAGATATGATACAAAATACCCTAAAAACGCGTTCAAATTTGCCATATTAATCTCCATTCCGAAGCGTAGCGTA
>JAGARW010000148.1 GCA_017621975.1 Lachnospiraceae bacterium
AGAGATAGCATAATATATGACCAGAAGATGATGTGCAGAGTTATAAAAATCTGTGGGTAACTAACAAGTAAGTGACAAATGCCGTGAGAATCCTTTGTTTTGGATGTTCGTAGTTATCAAAGAGATAATTCAAGCGAATATCAAAGAAAGAGCAACAGACCCTGAAAACATTGTGCTTTCGGGGGGTTTCTTTAACTTTCGGGAGGTTTGCGTGACAGTATTGAATGAAAAAAGGAAAAGAGGAAAGTTGCTGAAAAATGAACTGGAAAATGCCATGACATAATTGTGGAATATAAAAAGATATGATAACATGTGATAAGACAACCGTGTTGCAGGGTGGGCTGACCTCTCATTTTTAAGAATGGGGGTGATGCCTGTGAAAAATCGTTTTGATTTTAAGGATTTGATGACCTTTGGTCTGTTCCTTTTGGCATTGCTTACATTCGTGTTTACGTTTTGTAAGTAAGTCTACATAGAAAAACCACCCTTGAAACTTTGGCGAGCGAAAGGGTGGAATTTCTATTTCATTATTAAACTGGTCAAACCACCTTGTGGGCGGTTGTTTTTATACTCATAATATAACATAATAACATTTTCAATTCAACAGAATTTTTGATAATGAAATAGTGTCCTAAAACGATTTATGACGACATAATCCGTCGCATTTCCATGCAGAATATAACGGAAATAAGGCAATCGTTGAAATGAATGAATCTATTAGTATAGCAGCAGGAGGGGAAACATTATGAAAAAGAAGATGATAGCGGGCGTCGTTTTATTTATTGCAATCGTCAGCGGCGCGGCGGTATTTGCAGCGGGACGACTCAGGAGCGTTGACGAAGCGGATGCCGGGGCAAATGTCGGTACGATAATGGACGAAGCGGACGCCGGGGCAAATGTCGGTACGATAACAGACGAAGCGGACGCCGGGACAAAAGCCGGTACGATAGTCGATGAAACGGGACAGGAATACAGCAGCGACAGTCTGATTATTTCAGTTGCCGAAGACGCTTCTGAGGAAGACATAAGCGCTTTCCTTCAGGAAAACAATCTGGAAATCATTTATAAAATGGACAATTTGAAAATGTACGCGGTAAGACTTCAAAGTCCGATGACTGCGGATGAGCTGGAACAGTATATTGCGGAGCTGGAAAAAAATGAAACTATTTTAGCCGTAAATAAGAACTATATCACGCATCTGGAAGATCCGGCGTAATGCAGTAAATAATACGATATGATCCGAAAGAGATTCAGAGCCTTCGAAACGATATGTTTTGAAGGCTTTTTACATTCGAAAAAGTAAAATATCAGTATGATATTGTTTATGGATTTAAACCTCAATAGAATATAAAATATAAATATTGATGTTCTACATAATATCAAAAATAATATTGCAAATAATGTAAAATAGTGATACTATAAATTCAGATACAATAGAACTGAAAACACGGCAAGCGAAAATGGAGGCAACGATGGAAAAAGAAAGCAATTATTTTAACAATCTGCTCAAAAACAGCAAAGCGTCAAAAAAACAGATCGCTCTTTATTTAGAGGAATCGACGATAGAGCGGATCGACCTGACAATGAAAATTTTTTCTTCGATCAGCGATTCGAAGAGTTTTTCAAGAAATACGCTGATCGAGGAAGCGATCGACAAGTTTTTGGAGGAATCGAAAGAATTCCTGCTAAAGGAGCATGGGATCGACGTTGACGAGATGCTGGAAGAAGTAAGGTCGGAAAAGTATGATACCGTAATTTTCTCCGCCTCGGGCAGAGGTTTTGAAGAGACCTTTTTGGGAGAGAATGAACCGGCATGCTGGTATCCGTGCAGGGTAAGCGAAAGCAGGGAGCGCAACCTGAGATATATTGCAATCTATCGCAGCGCGCCGGTTTCCGCGATCACACATTATGCAAAGATCAAGGAATTTGTAGAGGATGAAGAAAAGGGCTGCAAGGTATGTTATTTTGACGGACCTGCGATTGAGCTGCCGAGTAAGATCAAGCTAGGCAGTAAGGATTCTATTTTCTTCCGCGGAGCAAAATATACTTCCCTGCAGAGCCTGCTGAATGCGACAAGAGCGGATGAAGTGATCTTTGGATAACAAAGTAAGGCGGCGCGAGTGACTGTGAGATGGGAAGGCGGTCTGCGGACCGGAAAACTTGGAGCGATATTTTCTTGACACTGACTCTGCGGGCACGTAATATGAAAGTGTAACTGGATATATTTTCTACGGAGGAAAAGGAGGGTTTTATGAGTAAGTTGTTGAAACGACTGTTAGCGGCTGCGATGTCGGCGGCAATGATCGTCGGAATGAGCGCCGCGGACGCGGGCGCGGTATGCGCGGCGGAGAAGTCCTACGAAGGGGATCTGGTAGTCATCCATACCAATGACATTCATGGACATTTCGATACTGTGGAGGGCGAGCAGATCGGAATTTCCGCCGTTACAAGCATGAAAAACTATTACGAGTCCAAAGGAGCCGACGTTCTTTTGGTCGACGCGGGAGATTTTTCCCAGGGCACGACGCTGGTCAGCTATTACGACGGGGCGTCCGCGATTTTGTTTATGAACGCGGCGGGCTATGACGCGGTTTCGCTCGGCAATCATGAGTTTGACTACGGATTCGGCGAATTGCAGGTAATGGCAAAGTTCGCGCAGTTCCCGATTCTGGATGCGAATATACTGAGCAAGGAAACGGGAGAGCCGTATTTCGGAGACAATAAGATATTTGAGTTTGGCGATAAAAAAGTCGGCGTATTCGGCCTTGACACGGCGGAAGCGCAGACAAAAGCAAGTCCAAAGAATGTGAAGGACATTACGATTTTGGACGGAGCGGAATTGTATGCATGCGCGCAGGAGCAGGTAGACGAGTTACAGGCTGCAGGCTGCGATTACATTATCTGTCTTGGACATCTTGGCGTGGATGACGAAAGCGTCGGCAGGCGTTCCGTCGATGTAGCGGCGAATACGACAGGGATCGACTTATTCATCGACGGACACAGCCATACGGAAATGGACGGCGGCGTTACGGTAGGCGATACGCTGATTACAAGCACAGGAAATTATATGGCAAATATCGGCGTTGTCGTATATGACGGCGAGAAGACAGAAGCGTCTCTTGTCAGCGCAAAAGATTACAAGGGCGGTTATGACGCGGGCGTAGACGCATTTGTAAAGGCGCATCAGGATATTGTAAATACAGCGTATGAAGGTCTGTTTGCGACGACGACAGTCGACTTGAACGGAGAAAGAGAACCGGGCGTCCGTACAGAAGAGACAAACCTCGGTGATTTTGCGGCTGACGCATATCTTTATGCGGCTCAGCAGTATATGGGAGACAGCGTTACGGTAGACGGCGCGATTCAGAACGGAGGCGGCGTGCGCGCAAGTATTCCGGCAGGCCCGATCAGCATGAATACATTGTATACGGTATTCCCGTTCGGTAATACGGTCAGTGTTGTAAAAGTGACGGGCGCACAGCTTTTGGAGGCTCTGGAAGCGTCCTGCTGCGCAGTTCCTTCCGCGCTCGGCGGATTCCCGCAGGTATCCGGCATTGAGTTTACGATCAATACGGCGGTTCCTTACGCAGAGGGCGCGCAGTACCCGGATTCCACTTATTTTGCGCCGGCGGCGCCGGGAAGCCGCGTAACGATCGAAAAGGTCGGCGGCAGAGACTTTGACCTTGAGGACAGCTACTATATTGCAGTCAATAACTTCATGGCGGACGGCGGCGATACCTATTACGTATTTACGCAGGCGGAGGAAGTGATCGATACAGGCGTGATCGACGCGGAAGGCTTGATTTCTTACGTAGGTTCGTTGAACGGCGTGATTGGTGAAGAATATGCAGCGCCGAAAGGAAATATCACAATTAAATAAAAACAGAAATATCAGTTGACATAAAGCCTCGAAGGATTTCCTTCGGGGCTTTTGTATTTTGCGTGACTGTGGTATAATGTGCAGAAGGCATGAGCCATGCGTCCGCGGCGAAAGACAAACTGGCTGCTTGCAGACAAGTTTGTTTTTCACTGCGGACATAGGGCGAAGCCCGTGAATGAGAGAGCCGTAGGCTCTCGAATGGAAGCATGGCGAGAATGCTTCGGAAGAAAGCATGGAGGGAATTATGAAACACTACATAATTGCGAAATATAAAGAAACAGTAACGGTGCAGGATAAGGAGCGGCTGCTTGGAGAGATCAGGGAGCTGTTCGGGAAGACGACGCAGATCGAAGGCGTCCATCAGGTAAACGTATACCCCTGCTGCATTGATCGGGCAAACCGGTACGACGTGATGATTGAGATGGTAATGGACAAAGAAGCGCTGCCCGCGTACGACGACTGCGAGTGGCACCATGTCTGGAAACGCGATTATGCGGAATATTTAGAGAAAAAAGCGATTTTTGACTGCGAATAACGAATAAAAGCCATGAAGAAAGATTTGACAAAAGGGCATGTGATCAAAACGATGCTGCTGTTTGCATGTCCTATGATTCTCGGCAATATGCTGCAGCAGCTTTATAATGTGGCGGATACGCTGATCGTCGGAAGGGCGCTCGGCGCGGATGCGCTTGCGGCGGTCGGAAGCGCTTATACGCTGATGACCTTTCTGACGTCGGTTCTGATCGGCTTGTGCATGGGAAGCGGCGCGGCGTTTTCTTTTTATTTCGGCAAGGGAGATATGGCAAAGCTGAAAGAAAGCATGTGTATTTCGTTTGCCTGGATCGGAGCGGTAACGGTTCTTTTCAATTTCCTTGCTCTTTGGCTGCTGCGGCCGATTCTGCGGCTGCTGCGTATTCCACAGGAATTGTTCGGCATGATGGAGGAATATACGCAGATTATTTTCTTTGGTATCTGCTTTGTATTTCTGTATAATTATTTCGCCTATCTGCTGCGGGCAGTCGGCAATTCCGTTGTGCCGCTTTGCTTTCTTGGCGTTTCGTCGGTACTCAATATTATATTAGACCTTTTGTTTGTGATCACATTTCAGCGCGGAATTGCCGGAGCGGCGGAAGCGACCGTGATCTCGCAGGCGGTATCCGGTTTCGGGATCGCGGCATATACATGGTTTTGGGAGCCTTCTCTTCGCAGCGGTCTTGGGGAGGTGCGGATTTCGAGAGAGGGCGTCCGGGAGATCCTGCATTTCTCTCTGTCAGCGTCTATGCAGCAGTCAGTTATGAATTTCGGTATTCTGATGGTGCAGGGGCTGATCAACAGCTTTGGGGCGGCAGTTATGGCGGCGTTTGCCGCGGGCGTCAAGATCGATACCTTTGCTTATATGCCTGCGCAGGAATTTGGAAATGCCTTCTCTTTGTTTGTTTCACAAAATTACGGAGCGGGCGAAAATGACAGGGTAAAACGGGGGACGAAAGGAGCCGCACTGGTTTCCGGCGGCTTTTGTATCTGTATTTCTGTGATCGTATGTCTGTTTGCAGAACGATGGATGCGGATTTTTGTTTCATGGTCGGATGTGGAGATCATCAGAATCGGAGCCGGATATTTGCGGGCGGAAGGCGCGTTTTATTTAGGCATCGGCATTTTGTTTCTGTTTTACGGATATTACAGGGGAATCAACAAACCGGGAATATCGCTGCTATTGACGGTTATTTCACTTGGAACGCGGGTTTTACTGGCATATGCGCTTGCGCCGGCGGTCGGCGTTATCGGTATTTGGATTGCCATTCCGATCGGATGGGTACTGGCAGATGTGACAGGGGCGGCGCTGATGCGCAGAATAACGGAAAGGAGAGGATCTATTGAAACAATATCTCAAAGGAGCGAAACCAATTAATTTTATCATTCTGGCAATCGCCGGACTCATCAATGCATTTGGAGTAACGGTATTTTTATCCCCTGTCGGCTTATACGACAGCGGCATTTCCGGCACGTCGATGCTGCTTTGGCAGATCACGCCGGAATATCTGACATTGTCGCTGTTTCTTATTATTTTGAATATCCCGTTGTTTCTATTCGGACTGAAAAAAGAAGGAAAGCTGTTTACCGTCTACTCGGTGTACGCGGTCTGCTTTTATTCGCTCGGCGCGTTCCTGATTACAAATGTGTTTCCGGTCGACGTATCGGTCAGCTCGCCGATCGCCGGGACGGATCTGCTTTTGTGCAGTATATTCGGCGGACTGATTTCCGGGATCGGCAGCGGTCTGACGATCCGGTTTGGCGGAGCGATCGACGGCATTGAGGTTATGGCGGTTATTTTTGCAAAGCGGATCGGAATGACGGTAGGTACGTTCGTTATGATCTACAATCTGATTTTATATATTTTGATCGGCTGCGTGCGGAGCAGTTTCATCCTGCCGATGTATTCGATCATTACTTACTATATTGCGCTGAAAACGATCGACTTTATCGTAGAAGGTTTTGACAAGGCAAAGGCCGCGGTGATCGTTACAAATCGAGAAGATCAGGTATGCAAGGCGCTGTCGGATATGTTCGGCAAGGGTATGACGGTAGTTAAGGCAAAAGGATATTATTCTTCGGAAGACAAAACGGCGATCTATCTTGTATTGAACCGTTTTCAGATCGGAAAGATGAAAAATATTGTAAAGGCGGAGGATGAAAAAGCCTTTATTACAATTTCGGAGGTGTCGGACGTATTCAGCACCAATACGCACGAATAAGTAAGAAAGAAAAAAGCGAAACGCTTTGAAATGGAGGAGAACATATGACTTGGCAGGAAGTAGTGCAGCAGGCAAAAGGAAATTTAGGAAAGTATTGTAAAGGATGCCCGGAGTGCAACGGCAGGGCATGCAGGAATACGATGCCGGGACCGGGGGCAAAGGGAGTCGGCGATACTGCGGTCAGAAATTATGAAAAATGGAAAGAGCTTCGTATCAATATGGATACGATCACGGATAACAGTCCGATCGATATATCCTGCGAGCTGTTCGGAAATCGGTTTGCCGCGCCGTTTTTCGCAGGACCGGTCGGGACGGTACAGCAGCATTACAGTGATCTTTACAGCGACGAGACTTATAACGACGTGCTTGTGTCCGCCTGCGCGGAGGCGGGAATTGCAGCGTTTACGGGAGACGGCATCAATCCGAACGTCATGGAGGCGGCAGCGGCAGCCATCCGCAAGGCGGGCGGCGTCGGGATTCCGACGATCAAGCCGTGGAACACAGACGTTGTACGGGAAAAGATGGGAATTGCGAGGGGCGCGTTTGCGATGGCAATGGATGTGGACGCGGCAGGTCTGCCGTTTCTCAAAAATATGGAGCCGCCTGCCGGTAGAAAGAGCGTGGAGGAGCTGCGCCGGATTAAGGAGGAAGCAGGCGTTCCGTTTATTGTCAAGGGCATTATGACGGTCAGGGGCGCCCTGAAAGCGAAAGAGGCGGGAGCGGACGGTATTATTGTTTCCAATCATGGCGGCAGAGTGCTCGATCAGTGTCCGGCGACGGCGGAGGTACTGCCTGCAATCGCGGCGGCAGTCGGAAAAGAAATGACCGTTCTTGTAGACGGCGGCATCCGCAGCGGCGTGGACATACTGAAGGCGCTCGCGCTCGGAGCGGACGGCGTTGTCATTGCAAGACCGTTCGTAACGGCTGTTTACGGAGGCGGAAGGGAAGGCGTGCTTGCGCTTGTTGGCAAATTATCATCTGAACTCGAGGACGCTATGGCAATGTGCGGCGTTCATAATCTGTCGGAGATCACGGAGGATCTGATCTGGAGAGCATAAGCGTCAGCGGAAAGCGCAGATGCAAATTAATAAGAAAGTAAGTGAGACGATGGCTATGGAACAAGAGGAGATCAGCAGGACACAGCAGGAAGAGAAAATAAAATATATGACGACGGCTCCCGTGCATAAGCTTGTATGTAAGTTGGCGGTGCCGACGATCATCAGCATGCTCGTTACTTCTTTTTATAATATGGCGGATACGTTTTTTGTCGGCAGGATCAATACGAGCGCGACGGCGGCAGTCGGCGTGGTATTTTCGGTGATGGCGTTTATTCAGGCGGTCGGTTTCTTTTTTGGGCACGGTTCCGGCAATTATATTTCAAGAAAGCTGGGTGCGAGAGAATATGATATTGCCTCCACAATGGCGGCGACAGGCTTTGTTTATGCCTTTCTCGGCGGAATTGTGATCGCGGTATGCGGGCTTTTGTTTCTGGAACCGTTTTCGCGTCTGCTCGGTTCGACGCCGACGATCCTGCCATATACGAAGGCATATCTGCGGATCATTCTGCTCGGCGCGCCGTTCATGACGTCTTCGCTCGTGCTCAACAACCAGCTTCGGTTTCAGGGGAGCGCGGCGTACGCTATGGTAGGGATCGTAACGGGCGCGGCAATCAATATCGTACTCGATCCGTTTCTTATTTTTACGTGTCGTATGGGAATCGCGGGAGCGGCTGCGGCGACTGTGACGAGCCAGTTTATCAGCTTCTGCCTCCTCGTGGCTGGCAGCCGCCGGGGCGGCAATATCGTCATTCATCTGCGCAGGTTCAGTCCTAATCCTTATTTTCTCAAGGAGATCGTACGCGGCGGACTTCCTTCACTTTGCAGACAGGGACTTGCGAGCGTTTCCGTTACCTGCTTAAACCATGCGGCGGGCGCGTATGGAGACGCGGCGATCGCAGGCATGTCGATCGTGAACCGGATCACGATGTTTGCCAATTCTGCGCTGATCGGCTTTGGACAGGGCTTTCAGCCTGTCTGCGGGATGAATTACGGCGCGGGAAAAATGAAGCGTGTACGGGACGCTTATTTTTTCTGTGTCAAATGGGCGGCTGTTTTTCTGGTGGCGGTGTCTGTTCTCGGCTTTGCGGAAGCGGAACGGATCGTCGCGGTTTTCAGAAAGGATGATCCCGAGGTCATTGCGGTCGGAACGCGGGCGCTGCGGCTTCAGCTTCTTGTGTTCCCATTCGGAGCATGGATCGTGATCTGTAATATGATGCTGCAGTCGATCGGAAAAGCGGTAAAGGCTTCTATCGTAGCGGCGGGCAGACAGGGGCTCTTTTTCCTGCCGCTGATCGCCGTGCTGCCGAGATTGTTCGGGTTATTCGGCGTTCAGATATGCCAGACGATTGCAGATATTTGCACGCTGATTTTGTCAATTCCGCTCGGTGTCAGCGTTTTAAATGAAATGAAACGGCAGGAGCCTTAATAGGCGCCGCCGGTTTTTGCCGCTCTGCGTTTTACCGCGCAGGGCGGTTTTACATTTCCTTAACATGTCTTTAAATGTCGTTTACATTTTCTTTACCTGAATCTGGTAGTTACTTCTCCGTAGAAAACATAAGATAAATACGTACTGAAAAACAAAAAAAGCTGCGCGGCAGAGCCAGCAGGAAAGCGTAAGAAAAACGCTTTGGAATGGAGGAGAAATATGAAAAGCAACAAAGTAAAGAAAATATTGGCGGCGGCAGCGGCCGCTGCGATCGTAGCCGCTATGGCAATGGGATGCGGACAGACGGAAGAAACGACGACGGCGTTAGAAGAGTCAACGCCCGCGGAGGAGGCCGTTTCGGAAGCGGCAGACGCAGACGCGGCACAGGCGGCTGATACGCAGGCTGCTGAGGATACGGCGGGAGATATCAGCGGAACGGTCTCTATGGCGGGAAGCACCTCGATGGAAAAGCTGGCGAATGCGGCTGCAGAGGCGTTTATGGCAAAATATCCGGGCGTGACCGTTACGGCGGAATTCACGTGCTCCGGCGCGGGAATTGAATCCGTACTGGCGGGCAGCGTCGACATCGGAAATTCTTCCAGAAATCTGAAGGATGAGGAAAAAAGCGCAGGCGCGGTTGAAAATATCGTAGCGATCGACGGCATCGCAGTTGTAACGGACGTGGCAAATACAGTAGAAGACCTGACGAAAGACCAGCTCATCAGTATCTACACAGGGGAAACAAAGAATTGGAAAGACCTTGGCGGAGAAGATCAGGCGATCGTTGTAGTGGGCAGGGAAGCAGGCTCCGGTACAAGAGGGGCGTTTGAAGAGCTGCTTGCGATCGAGGACGCATGCGCATATGCAAACGAATTGGACAGCACGGGCGCGGTCATGGCGAAGGTAGCTTCCACGCCGGGAGCGATCGGATATGTTTCCCTTGACGTTCTCGACGATACGGTAAAGGCGCTGAAGCTGGAAGGAGTAGAAGCGACGGAAGAGACGATCAAAGCGGGCGAATATTTCCTGAGCAGACCGTTCGTTATGGCGACCAACGGAGAGATTTCCGAGCAGAGCGAAGCGGTTCAGACATTCCTTGGATGGATGGCGTCTGACGAAGGCAAGGAAGTTATCAAAGGAGTCGGTCTGATCACGGTAGATTAATCTCATAAATGAAGAGTGGATAAACGTATGGAAAATTTAAAGCAGAGTTCCTCTCAGGGAACTTCCATTAAAGGGACTTTTCGAAATAAATCCATACTGGAAAGAACTGCGCAGGACATTTTTACGGTCTGCGCGTTCTTTGCAGTATTGGCGGTAGCTTCTATTACTGTTTATATGCTGATCAGCGGCGTACCCGCCCTGACCAAGGTGGGCGTTCTGGAGCTTTTGTTCGGAAACGTATGGAAACCGGCGGCAGAGACGCCGAGCTTCGGCATCCTGTATGTCATTCTGACGTCGATCGTAGGCACGGTTCTGGCAATTTTGCTCGGGGTACCGGTCGGCGTGCTGACAGCGGTATTTTTGGCGGAGGTAGCGCCAAAACGTCTGGCGGGCGTTGTAAAGCCTGCGATCGAGCTTCTGGCGGGAATCCCGTCCGTTATTTACGGGCTGCTCGGACTCATGATCTTAAATCCGGTCATGTACCGTTTGGAACAATATGTCTTTAAGGATTCGCAGACGCATCAGTTTACGGGCGGCGCCAATCTGATCTCCGCAGTGCTTGTGCTTGCCGTTATGATTCTGCCGACCGTTATCAATATCAGCGAATCGGCGATCCGCGCGGTTCCCGCGCATTTGAAATCGGCGTCTCTGGCAGTTGGGGCTTCCCATATCCAGACGATTTTTAAGGTCATCCTGCCGGCTGCGAAATCCGGTATTATTACTGCGGTCATTCTCGGCGTGGGAAGGGCGATCGGAGAGGCAATGGCGATCAGTCTTGTATCAGGCAGCTCCGTGAATTTCCCGCTGCCGTTCAATTCCGTCAGATTCCTGACGACGGCGATCGTCAGCGAGATGGGATACGCGTCCGGTCTGCATAGGCAGGTGCTTTTTACGATCGGGCTTGTGCTTTTCGCATTTATTATGCTGATCAATCTTTCTCTTACGAGAATGCTGAAAAAGGAGGAGGAGTAGAATGCGGACGCTTGTACGAAAAGGGAAACGATGGAACGAGGCGCTTTTGTATACGCTCATTTATTTGTCGGCGTCAATCTCGGTATTTCTTCTTCTCGGTATCCTCTTTTATGTATTTATCAAAGGCTTTCACTGCGTGAATCTGACGTTCCTGACAAGCGTGCCGAGCGCTTTGAAAGGAACGGTCGGTATTGCGGGCAATATTGTGAATACGCTTTATATTGTCGCTTTGACGCTGCTGATCGCGACGCCGGTCGGCATTGGCGCGGCGATTTATTTGAACGAGTATGCGCGCCCCGGCAGAATCGTCCGCCTGATCGAATTTACAACAGAGATTCTTTCGGGAATTCCGTCCATTATTTTCGGATTGTTCGGTATGGTCTTTTTCGGTATGAATCTGGGACTTGGATATTCTATCCTGACCGGAGCGCTGACGCTGGCGATCATGGTGCTGCCGCTCATTACGCGCAATACGCAGGAAGCGCTTCGGACAGTGCCGGAGAGTTATCGGAGCGGAGCGCTCGGCATCGGCGCGACAAAGTGGTACATGATCCGTACGATACTGCTTCCGTCCGCGATGCCCGGTATCCTGACGGGCGTAATTCTTGCTGTGGGACGTATCGTCGGCGAATCGGCGGCGCTTTTGTTTACGGCGGGCAGCGGCTATCTGCTTCCCAATGCGGCGCTTGGAATCGGCGGATGGTTTAAAAAGATACTGGAATCCGGAGGCACGCTGACGATTCAGCTTTACCTCAGCATGTCGAAAGCGCAGTATGATACCGCGTTCGGTATCGCCGTCGTACTGCTTGTCGTAGTGCTGCTGATCAATCTGCTGACGAAATATCTGGCGGGGCGGCTGGATGTAAACAAAAAGGAGTAGCTGGGGACGAATATGGAACAGAAAAAAATAAAGACAAATGATTTGAATTTATATTATGGAGAAAATCACGCGCTGAAACATATTTCTATGGAGATCAGAGCGAATGCGGTCACAGCGTTCATCGGACCGAGCGGCTGCGGAAAATCGACATTCCTGCGCTGCTTAAACCGAATGAATGATTTGATCGAAAATGTGAGAATCGAGGGAACGATTCTGCTTGACGGAGAAAATATTTATGATCCCGCAGTCGATACGACGCTGCTGCGCAAAAAAGTCGGTATGGTATTTCAGCAGCCGAATCCGTTTCCGATGAGCATCTATGACAACGTTGCGTATGGTCCGCGGATTCATGGAATCAGGAACAAAGCGGCGCTGGATGAAATCGTAGAGCGGAGTCTTGCCGGCGCGGCGATTTTTGACGAAGTAAAGGACAGGCTGAAAAAGTCTGCGCTTGGTCTTTCGGGCGGTCAGCAGCAGCGCCTGTGCATTGCGAGAGCGCTTGCCGTAGAACCGGAGGTTCTGCTGATGGATGAACCAACCTCTGCGCTGGATCCGATCTCCACCTTAAAGATCGAAGATCTGATGGAGGAACTCAAAAAGAAATATACGGTCATCGTTGTAACGCACAATATGCAGCAGGCGGCAAGAGTATCGGACGATACGGCATTTTTCCTTGTCGGCGAGGTCGTGGAATTTGCTTCGACAAACGATATTTTTACAAGACCGAAAGAAAAGAAAACGGAAGACTATATAACGGGACGGTTCGGCTAAGGGAGGAGGAGCTTTTACATGACACCGAGAATTACGTTTGAACATGCGCTTGAGGATTTAAGGGTCAGTCTGGAAGAAATGGGAGAGCATGTAGAGAATTTATATGAAAGAATGTTTCTTGCAATCGGAGCGGGAGACGATACGGCGGTCCGTTCGATCATGAAAGAAGACCGCGTCGTCAACGATATGGAAAGGCAGATCGAAGCAAAATGCCTGACTCTGATTACAAAACAGCAGCCGGTCGCAAAAGATCTGCGGGTGATTTCGGCATCCCTTAAAATCGTAAATGATCTGGAGCGGATCGGCGATCAGATATCGGATATCGGCGAATTGGCGCTTCGGTTTGCGGGCATGGATATTTTCCGGTATTCTCCGCATCTTGCCGCAATGGCGGATGCGGCAAAGGAGCAGATGCGGTCTGCCGTAGAATGCTTCCTTTCGCGCGATATGGACGCTGCAAAGGACGTCATCGCGGGAGACGACCTGATCGACGAGTTATTTAATAAAGTAAAGAGCGACATCGTCCGCTTTCTTCGAAAAGGGGAATTCCCGGAGGATGAATGCATTGACACGATGATGATCGCAAAGTATTTGGAAAAGATCGGCGATCATGCGGTCGCGGTCGCAGAATGGGAATGCTTTCAGGAAACGGGCAATATCCGCAATACCCGCCTTCTTTAGAGCCATCCGCCATCCATTGTAATGATCTGACCTGTCAGATAAGAGGGAGCCTGTGCCAGCATTAGGAGAAGCTGCGCGGCTTCCTCGCATGTTCCAAGCCGGTCAGACGGAATCTCCGCTTTTAACGCGTCTAATTCTTCTTTGGAAAAACAATGATTCATTTCCGTATCGATCACACCGAAGGCAGCCGCATTTACCTGAATATTGCTCGGCGCAAGCTCTTTGGCGAGCGCCTTTGTAAAAGTGTTGACGCCGCCCTTTGAGGCGGAATAAGCGACTTCTGTCGACGCGCCTGCATTTCCCCATACCGAAGAAACATTGATAATGCGTCCGCCTCCGCCTGCAAGCATAAGCGGGATCGCATATTTTGCCGTATAGAAACAGGAATTCAAGTTTGCTGCCATGACGCGGTTCCATTCCTCCGGCGACATATCTTGGAGCAGTCCGATATGGGAAACGCCTGCGTTATTGATAAGGACGTCCAGCGAAGCGATCTCCTTAAATAGCGCGGCGACCGCATCAGCGTTTCCGGCGTCGCAGACGGCGGCGCGGCAGCTTATGCGATACGTATGCGTAAGATACTCCTTAAGTGCAAGCAGCTTATCTTCCGAATGCAGACAGGTCAGCGTCAAGTCATAGCCTGCCTGCGCAAAGCGCAGGGCGCAGGCGCGGCCGATTCCGCGGGACGCGCCCGTAATGAGAACATGTTTCCGCATAATTTATGTTTCCTCCGTTTCCGCTTGATTTAGTTTTCTTTCTATTATCTTTATAGTAAAAAATCCGTTCTCAAAAAGCAAGTGCCAGTATGCTGCGGGTAGTAATTTAGTGAAAAAACTGGTACACTAAGAAGAAAAGAAAGGCAGGGTATGGGAATGTTGGATGTGTTGATTATCGGTGCGGGACCGGCGGGACTCGCCGCCGCGATTTATGCAAGGCGGGCTGGTTTTGAAACGCTTGTGCTTGAGAAAGCGCCAATGAGCGGCGGTCAGATCGTGAGTACGTATGAAGTAGATAATTATCCCGGACTTCCGGGAATCGGCGGATTTGATATGGGAATGAAGTTTCGGGAGCACGCGGAGGCGATGGGCGCGCAGTTCGCGGAAGGGGAAGTGGCAAAGCTGCATCTTGCCGGAGAACTCAAAGAGGTCGTGACAGAAGAGAAGACTTATCAGGCGAGAGCGGTCATTATTGCCGCAGGAGCGACGCATGCAAAGCTCGGAGTGCCCGGTGAGGAAGAGCTGACCGGCAAAGGCGTTTCCTATTGCGCGACATGCGACGGCGCCTTTTTCAGAAACCGCGTGACGGCGGTCGTCGGCGGCGGAGACGTCGCGGCAGAAGACGCGGTATTTCTCGCAAGATTCTGCAAAAAGGTTTATGTGATTCATAGAAGAGACAGTCTGCGGGCTGCGGAAATATTACAAAAAAAATTATTTTCCCTGCCGAATGTCGAACTGATATGGGATACCGTCGTAGAAAAAATAAACGGGACGGAGCAGGTGGAAAGTATTTTGACACTCAACAAAAAGACAGGCTTTACAAAGGAGCTTGCCGTGGACGGCGTCTTTATTGCCGTTGGAATCCTGCCGCAGTCCGAGGCGTTTGCCGGGCTGGTACAGACGGATGAGAAAGGATATTTTGTGGCGGGCGAAGACTGCCGCACCAATATAGAGGGTGTTTTTGCGGCGGGAGACGTGCGTACAAAAAAGCTCCGTCAGGTCGTGACAGCGGTTGCGGACGGCGCCAATGCGGTGACAAGCGTTCAGGAATATTTGCTGCAAAAAACAAATCCACAAAAAAATTAAAAACTTGTAACAACTAAAAGAGGGATCGTATCAAGGAACTGTCATACTCTTTTTTCTTAAAAAACAAGCTTTTCCAAATGCTGCCAATTTGTTTGGGGTGTTGACAAACGCGTTTTACAATGTTATATTTAGTAAAGAATTTAACAATTTTGTAACAAAATTTAACATATCAGAAACAGCAAAGATACGGATTTAAGTCGCTGGAGGATTGTATGAAACGTAGAAACGCGAAATTAGCAGCATATATACTGATTGGTGCGGTTGCCCTGAGCAGCGCTTCCCTTGAAGCGGATGCGACGGGCGTATCTTCACTGCTTCCCGCAGCAGGGCTTGCTCTGACGATGGAAGAAGGAGAAGAAGTAGCGTCGGCAAAGAGCACATCGGAAGATAAGACACAGAAGAAAGAAAACAAAAAAGAAGAAGATAAGACATTTAAGAAAGAGATCGGCGCCGCGGCGGTAACGGAAAAGGATTCTGCAAAGGATGCAAAGAATACGGAAGTCTCCGTGAAAAACGCACTGACGGCAGAGAAAGAAGAGGAAAAAGAAAAAGAGCCTCTTATCATTGAAAAGGATACAAAGAAAGAAGAAAGCAAATCCTCTGTAAAGAATACGGAGTCATCCGATGAAAGCAAAGAGACAGAATCAGAGGAAGAGCTGACAAAAGAGGAAAAAGAATTTTCCAAGCTTGTTATTGCAAAGGTAAACGATTATGTAAATATCAGAAGCATGCCGAGCGAGGAAGGCGAGATCCTCGGTAAGCTGTATGACAAGTCGGTCGGCGATTTCATTTTGGAAAAGGACGGTTGGTACAAAATCACTTCCGGCAGCGTGACGGGATATGTCAAAGCGGAGTATTGCGTAACAGGCAAGGAAGCGGTTGAGCTTGCAAAGAAGGTAGGAACGAGAGTCGCTACCGTTACGACGACAACGCTTAAGGTAAGAGAGTCCGAAGGTTTGAACGCTCCCGTGCTTGGTCTTGTTCCGATCGAAGAAGAATTATCTGTTGTCGAAGAGCTTGACGGCTGGGTAAAGGTAGATATTGAAGAAGGCTACGGTTATGTTTCTTCCGATTATGTTTCCCTGAGAACTGATTTTGTAAAAGCGGAGTCCAGAGAAGAAGAAGAAGCAAGACTGAAAAAAGAAGAAGACGCTAAGAAGGCGGCAAAAGAGGCTGCAAAGAAGGCGGAAGAAAAGGTTGCAAAAGAAAGAGCAGAAAAATCTGCATCACAGAGCAGTTCCTCTTCCTCGGAGCAGACAGCCGCTTCTGTACCTGCAAGCAGCGGAAGCGGAATCGGAAGCGAGGTCGTAAATTACGCGATGCAGTTTGTAGGAAACCCGTACGTATACGGAGGTTCCAGTCTGACGAACGGTACCGACTGCTCAGGCTTTGTTATGAGCGTATACAAAAACTTCGGCGTATCGCTCCCTCATTCTTCCTCGGCTGACAGAAACCAGGGATATGACGTAGGCGGACTTGAGAACGCGCAGCCGGGCGACATCGTATGCTATTCCGGTCACGTAGGCATTTATGCAGGCAACGGACAGATCGTCCATGCAAGTACGAGCAAGACAGGCATTATCGTATCAAACGCAAACTATCGTAACGTGCTTGCCGTAAGAAGAATTTTCTGATAACTGAAAAAGAGACAGCTGTCAATGATAAAAAGGCAGCTGTCTTTTTTTACTTTACAGCTTCATCCACCGTATGTTTTCGCCCACATAGAAACTGCCACATTCCGTCATCCTCATCATGCGATACATACAAAATAGGAGCCTTATTCTCCATGATATGACAACAAATAATTGTAGCGGTATTAGGCGCGTTACAAAAAGGAAAGCCCATATTCAATGCTCCTTTTAAATTCCAGTTTATCTGAGAGTTAAACGAATCGACAAATTGGAAGTTATACCTCAAAATCCTCTGATTTGAAATTGCTGTAATATCTTCCTTTAACCGCCGTAAATTTTAAGACGCAATAGTCAGGGTCAGCCACTCCTTCTTTATAATACATAGTGTCGCCATCTCGCCAAATTCGCTCTTTTGCCTCTGCGGTTTCCAGCACTTCCATTGTTCCAATCAGACTAACACCGCGAAAGAAGCGTTTATCAATAAAATAAACACTTGCTTTGTTGTTCTCCTTGAAATACTTTACCTTATTTGAAGATGTATTCGTTGAAAACCAAGTTGTCTTAATTCCGCTTCTTTCTCTGGGTTTCAGCATTGCCTTTGTAATTGGATAACCGTTATCATCTACGTAGGCAATAAAACTTGTACTTGCCTTATCAATAATTTTTCCGATGGTTTCTTCCGGATTTCTCATCATAATAAATTCCCTCCATAAATCCCGATCTGCCGCTCCGTTCCCCCGATTAATATATAAAGATGAGAACCGCGCGCTCTTAACGAACGGTCTGTCTTTATTATATGGAAAGTTCTCTGTAAACGCCAGATTTTTTTCAGCGTTTTGATCGTCAGAAAATTGCGGACAAACTTTCAGACTTTATAAATTTTTAAGAATTGTATTGACAAAATAAAGATTAGGCAGGATGCACAAAAATAAAAAGTCCCTTTTTGGGCGCTGCTTAAACCATTAAAATCTTGGTTTTGAGTTATCCACATAAAAAAGAGCGAAAAATAAAGGAAAACGATTTATACACCAAGTTATCCACATTATCCACAAGGGTGACATAAAATTGGACTGATTGGGGAAGGTAAAAATAAAAAACGGACGTTTTGTTCATTTGTCCTAAAAGCGGAATCATGTCACAGAAAAAAGAGAAAAAGAAAATGGCGGAACAAACGATAAAATAGACAGACAATTATGCCGAGTATTGCAAAGAACACAGTAATTTGGTAAAATATACATACCAGACGAGCAGTGAAGGAGCGCTGCGGCAATGCTGAAAAAAACAAAAAGGGGATGACGCTATGAAAATCATAATCAGCGGAAAGAACATTGATATTACGGAAGGCTTAAAGGGAGCCGTACAGGATAAAATTGGAAAATTAGAGAAATATTTTACACCGGAGACGGAAGCGCAGGTTACGCTCAGCGTGGAAAAGGACAGGCAGAAAATTGAAGTGACGATTCCGGTGAAAGGCAATATCATCCGTTCCGAGCAAGTCAGCAGCGATATGTATGTATCGATCGATCTTGTAGAAGAAGTAATTGAAAGACAACTGAAAAAATACAAAAAGAAGCTGGTAGACCAGAAGCAGGCTGCGAACTTCTTCAAGCAGGAATATATTGAAAAGGATTTTATGGATGAGGAAGAAGTGAAGATCATCCGTACAAAGAAATTTGACATCAAACCGATGTATCCGGAAGACGCCTGCATCCAGATGGAACTGCTCGGACACAATTTTTATGTATTCTGCAATGCCGAGACGGATCAGGTCAATGTCGTTTATAAGAGAAAAGGCAATACGTACGGACTGATCGAGCCGGAGGCATAACGGCGGAGTTTCCTGTATAATCAGAAACAGAGTTCACAGTATCATGTGAACTCTGTTTCTTTTATTCTTGATTTGTATTCCAGCTACCGGTTTGTCATAAAAGTTTCCGAAGAGCCTCGAATACAGCCTGTCCGCCTGCTGCAATACCTGACTTTTGAGTATAGTCAAGCTGACCGCCTTCGATCGAGCCGATCCGCCCTCCCGCTTCCGTCAGGATAACGGAAGCGCCCGCGTAATCCCAAGGGCTGAGACGGTATTCAAAATAACCGTCGCATCTGCCGCACGCCGTATAACAAATTTCCAGAGCGGCGGAGCCGAAACGCCGGAAATCCGCGCAGAGAGGAAACAGCGCCGAAACGGCGTGAAGCGCTTTTTCGTGCAGCTCTTCGTAGTATGGCGAAGTTCCTGCGCAGATGATAGCGTCAGAGAGCGGTTTTTCTGATACGTGGATCGGGTTTCCGTTCAGGAAAGCGCCGTTTCCCTTGACGGCGGTAAATATTTCTTCCAGGAAAGGATTGTATACAATGCCAAGCAGTCCTGTTCCCTGAGAGAACAGACCGACAGAAATCGCAGACTGCCTGTTCTGGCAAATAAAATTCTGCGTTCCGTCGATTGGATCAATGATCCATACAAGTTCGGAAAGACGCGGCGCTTCATCGCTTTCCTCTAATAAAAAAGAGGCGTTTGGAATGAGCGGCGTAAGAGCCGTCACAAGCATTTCCTGTACCTTCACGTCCAGATCAGTCACAAAATTGGCATGTCCTTCTTTTTGGGAAACTGAGGCGATCGAAGCCTTTGCCAGAAATCTGCCGGTCCTTAAAACGGCCTCGATTGCCTGATCTGCAATTTTTTCTAAGTCTTTTCCGAAAATCAAAGTATTTTTTTCCATAAAATCCCCATTTCTGTGCACGTTTTTATTTTATTGTACCGGGGAGAAGCAGGTAAGTCAATGGAAGCCGTTCTTTCTGCCCCGGCGTTTTCATATAGTTATAAGAAATCATCAGAGCGGCTGCCGCAGTGGCGGCACGCTATTAAAATAATATGAAATATATGAAATATTTAAAATTTGCGATAGCGCTTGAGTGTATTCTGATCACTGCCGTGAGCATTTTCCTGACTGCAAAGCGGCAGGACGGAGACTTCGTACCGACGGAGGCGGACGGGCAGGATTATATCAAATGGGTGGAATTTCACGTGCCGGAAGAGGCTTTGAGCGCCGCATATGAGCTGGATACGGCGACTTATCAGGAAGATGTTCATATCAACTGGATCGATCTGCTTGCCTATGTGGCGGCAAAGCATGGCGGGCAGTTTCCGTCCGGCAGTGTAAAGGAACTGTCCGGGGCGGCGCAGAAGCTGCGCGGTGGGGAGACGACAATGGAAGAGCTGACAAAAGAGCTGCAGTATTTTCCATATTATCAGAAAGCGTATACCGCAATACTCGGCGGGTTTGTCGGAGAATACAAGATCCAGAAAAAGCAGGAGGACGGAACGCTGCGTTGGGAGAGCTGCTATGGCTTGAAAGCGTTTTCGCCGATTGCAAAAGGCTTTTATTACGAGGATTATGATGATTTCGGAGCTTCCCGGAGCTACGGCTATGCAAGGCCGCATCTCGGGCATGATATGATGGGACAGATCGGTACGCCGATCATCGCGGTCGAATCCGGTTACGTTGAGGCGCTCGGTTGGAACCGTTACGGCGGATGGCGGATCGGCATCCGCAGCTTTGATAAAAAACGGTATTATTATTATGCCCATCTGCGTCAGAACTTTCCGTATAATAAACAGCTTAAAGAAGGCAGCGTCGTAACGGCGGGCGACGTGATCGGCTACATGGGACACACGGGCTACAGCGACAAGGAGAATGTGAATAACATTAAGGTAACGCATCTGCACTGGGGACTGCAGCTTATTTTTGACGAATCGCAGAAGGAGGGGAACAACGAAATATGGATCGACTGCTATGAGCTGACGAAATTTCTGTACAAAAACCGCTGCGAAACGATAAAAGACGAGGAAACGAAAGAATGGCACAGAGTCTGTGAAATGAAAGACCCGGCGGCGGAGGCATATCAAAAAAGACAATATCAAAATGCAGGAAGCTGAGACAGAGCGGCGGAAACGATATGAAACGCAGGAAGCGGAAAGATTGACGAAAGGGGAGAGATTTGCTAACATTGTTATATTACATATATAGTATGTAAAATAATCAAATGAGGGTGGAACAAATGAAAAGAATGAAAAAATGGTCTGTCATAGCGGCAGTCCTGCTTGTCGTAACGATGCTGGCGGGCTGCGGGCAGGCCGCGACAAAGGAATTCAAAGCGCCCAACGAAACGTTCAGCATTCAGATGGATGAAAGCTGGAGCACAGAGGACATGCAGAATGACGGTATTCTCGCAATCTTCAGCAAAGACGATATGAGGGGCGTTCTCGTGATTCAGTTCCCGAAGAGCGAGGGCTATTCCGATATGGAAGATGTAAAGGATGCGGTTGAAACGACATTCACCATGCATTCTGTGACGGGTGCGGAAGCGCCGGCACAGATCCCGGGCGTAGAAAACCTGTCCGCAGATACGAGCGGAATCGTTATGGAAGGGCAGAATGAAGAGTGCTATACGGTTTATGGGGAATCGGATTATGCATATTACTCTTTCATTTATATTGCAAAAAAAGTAAGCGATAAGAAGATCGAGCAGTTTCAGACGGTATGCCAGAGCTTCGTAGAGACGGCGCCGGAGATCGAGAATAACTCGGAGGTCGCAATGACAGATACGCTTCTTTGGTTCAACGCGACGAACGCGATCCTGATTCAGACAAACGGTTGGGATTATACGCTGTTCGCCGGACTTCCGGCAAATGAAGACAGTAAAGCGATCGAAGTGGACGTTCTGGATTCGAACTGGGGCGTTACGGACCGTGCGAGCGCAGACGAGACGCTGGACTGGGTGCTGACGGAAGGACACAGGGCTGATCTTGCGGAGACAATGGAAGCATACGGCAGCGAAGGTCTTTCGGATGTTGCGGCAGACGACCGCGCGGCATGGATCTATGAGAATTATCAGGCGACGGAGGATCAGGCGGAAGGTGTGGCATACTGGTACAATCTGTATGAAGAGCAGGGCGAGAAGGCGATCGGCGCATGGGACTACAGCCGCGCGATGTCGCTGTGCGGATTTTATTATCTGGCAGGCTATTATACGGAAACCGAAGCGCTCGACAAATCTTTGGAGATCTCGAATACCATTCAGGGTATGTATTCCTCATGGGACGAATTTATGGAAAGCTATTTCGCAGGCTACGAATGGTGGGCGGAGGAGAGCAGCGACGAACGCCGCGCGATTTACGAAGAGTTAAAGGCGGCGCCCGACAGCCCGTACAATCTGGATTTTGGCATGACGCTTGAGAAGAGCTGGTAAGCTTTCCATCTGACTTTTACAAAAAAATAAGGAAAAATTTCACGAAGAATCCTGCCGCGCAGGATTCTTCATTTTTTTACAGAAACTTCGTATTGTGAGCCGTGAAAATCGTTGCAAAATAACAAGCCCTATGATACAATGAAAACGATGGACAATGATAAAAAAATAACAATCATTGTTGCGGTCTGAAAATCAGGGATTTATAAAATGGAGGAAATCAGAATGGCAAAAAAGATCGTTTTAGCAGGTGCATGCCGTACGGCAATCGGAACTATGGGCGGTTCGCTCAGCACGACTCCGGCTGTAGAGCTTGGGGCAATCGTAATTAAAGAAGCGCTCAGCAGAGCAGGCGTTGCTCCGGAAGCAGTAGACCATGTATATATGGGATGTGTTATCCAGGCAGGTCTTGGACAGAACGTTGCCCGTCAGGCGTCTATCAAAGCAGGACTTCCGATTGAAGTACCGGCAGTTACAACCAATGTAGTGTGCGGTTCTGGTCTGAACAGCGTCAACATGGCTGCACAGATGATTCTTGCAGGGGATGCTGACGTAGTTGTTGCAGGCGGTATGGAAAATATGTCCATGGCTCCTTATGCAATACCTCAGGGTCGTTACGGATACAGAATGAACAACGGCGTATTAGTAGATACCATGATCAAAGATGCATTATGGGACGCATTCAATGATTATCATATGATTACAACAGCAGACAATATCTGCCGCGAATGGGGACTGACAAGAGAGGAACTTGACGAGTTCGCATTAAAGAGCCAGTTAAAGGCGGAAGAAGCGCAGAAGAACGGCGCTTTCGAAAAAGAGATCGTACCGGTTATGGTAAAGAAGAAAAAAGAAATGGTTGAGTTCAAGGTTGACGAAGGACCTCGTGCAGGGTCTACGATCGAAGGCTTACAGAAGCTTCGCCCGATCAACAAGGACGGCTTCGTAACGGCAGGAAACGCTTCCGGTATTAACGACGGCGCGGCAGCAATCGTTGTTATGAGTGAAGAAAAAGCGAAAGAACTCGGCGTAACACCGATGGCTACATGGGTAGCGGGCGCTCTGGCAGGCGTAAGACCTGAGGTTATGGGTATCGGACCGGTCGCTTCCACAAAGAAAGTTATGGCTAAGACAGGCTATAAGATCGAAGACTTCGACATCATTGAGGCAAACGAAGCATTCGCCGCACAGTCTGTTGCAGTCGGCAAAGACCTTGGCATTGACGTTGACAGACAGCTCAACCCGAACGGCGGCGCGATCGCCCTCGGACATCCGGTTGGAGCTTCAGGCTGCCGTATCCTTGTTACACTGCTTCATGAGATGCAGGCAAAAGGCGCTAAGAAAGGTCTTGCGACACTTTGCATCGGCGGCGGTATGGGCTGCTCCACAATCGTAGAGATGGACTAAAAGACAGGAGATAGGTTGTAAAACCGCTTCGGAATGGAGGAAATCATGGAATTTATTTTATATGAACAGAAAGGCGCGGTCGGCATCATTACGATCAATCGTGAGAAAGCGCTGAATGCACTGAATTCTACCGTACTGGATGAGCTGAACCAGACTCTGGACGCGGTAAATCTGGAAGAAGTGAGATGCCTGATCCTGACAGGCGCAGGACAGAAGTCCTTCGTAGCAGGCGCTGACATCGGTGAAATGAGCACACTGACAAAAGCGGAAGGCGAAGCGTTCGGTAAAAAAGGAAACGATGTATTCCGCAAGATCGAAACATTCCCGATTCCTGTGATCGCGGCAATCAACGGCTTTGCGCTTGGCGGCGGCTGTGAGATCTCCATGAGCTGCGACATCAGAATCTGCTCCGACAACGCAGTGTTCGGACAGCCGGAAGTCGGTCTCGGCATCACGCCGGGCTTCGGCGGCACACAGAGACTGGCGCGTCTCGTAGGCGCCGGCATGGCAAAACAGATGATCTATACGGCAAGAAACATCAAGGCGGACGAAGCGCTCCGCATCGGTCTTGTCAACGCCGTTTATCCGCAGGAAGAGCTGCTTCCGGCAGCGGAGAAGATGGCGGCAGGCATCGCAAAGAATGCGCCGATCGCCGTGTGCAACTGCAAGAAAGCAATCAACGAAGGTCTTGACGCCGACATGGATGAAGCGATCGTGATCGAAGAGAAGTTATTCGGCGACTGCTTCGAAACGGAAGACCAGAGATACGGTATGGCATTTTTCCTTGACAAGAACAAAGAAAAAGTAAAAGAGCCGTTCAAGAACAAATAAATGAAATACACAGACGGCTGCGCGCCGCAGCCGTCTGCAAATAATGAAATATATATTATTTATAAGGAGGAACTACCATGAAAGTAGGTATTATTGGCGCAGGAACAATGGGTTCCGGTATCGCGCAGGCATTTGCGCAGACAGAGGGTTACGAAGTATTCTTATGCGATATTAATGAAGAATTCGCAGCAAACGGCAAGAACAAAATTGCAAAAGGCTTCGAAAAAAGAGTTGCAAAGGGCAAAATGGCTCAGGAAGACGCTGACAAGATTCTTGCAAAGATCACAACGGGCGTAAAGACGATCTGCACAGACTGCGATCTGATCGTAGAGGCGGCTCTGGAAGTTATGGATATTAAGAAACAGACATTCAAAGAACTGGAAGAGATCTGCAAACCGGAGTGTATTTTCGCAACAAATACATCCTCTCTGTCCATTACAGAGATCGGTTCCGGCATCAACCGTCCTGTTATCGGTATGCACTTCTTCAATCCGGCTCCTGTCATGAAGCTTGTTGAAGTAATCGCAGGTCTGAACACACCGGCTGAAACAGTCGATACGATCAAGAAAATCTCCGAAGAGATCGGCAAGACGCCTGTACAGGTAGAGGAAGCGGCTGGCTTTGTTGTAAACAGAATTCTTGTTCCGATGATCAATGAAGGGATCGGTATCTATGCGGACGGCGTTGCAAGCGTAGAAGGCATTGACACAGCTATGAAGCTCGGTGCAAATCATCCGATGGGACCGCTTGAGCTCGGCGATCTGATCGGTCTGGATATCTGCCTTGCCATCATGGAAGTTCTTTACAATGAAACAGGTGATTCCAAGTATCGTCCTCATCCGCTTCTTCGCAAGATGGTTCGCGGCGGTCTGCTTGGACGCAAAACCGGAAAAGGTTTCTATGATTATACAAAATAAACAATAAATGATGGAGGAATAAAGATCATGGATTTTACTTTGAGCAAAGAACATGAAATGGCGAGAACTTTATTCAAAGAATTCGCTGAAAAAGAAGTAAAGCCTCTGGCTCAGGAGGTTGACGAAACAGAAGTTTTCCCTAGAGGAACTGTTGAAAAAATGGCAAAATACGGCTTTCTGGGAATTCCTGTTCCGAAGGAATACGGCGGACAGGGATGCGATCCTTTGACATATGCTATGTGTGTGGAAGAGCTTTCCAAAGTCTGCGGTACAACAGGCGTTATCGTTTCCGCACATACATCTCTGTGCATCGACCCGATCATGACATATGGTACGGAAGAGCAGAAGCAGAAATATGTCGTTCCGCTTGCAAAGGGCGAAAAGCTTGGAGCCTTCGGTCTGACAGAGCCGGGCGCAGGTACAGACGCTCAGGGACAGCAGACAAAGGCTGTTCTGGACGGCGACGAATGGGTACTGAACGGAAGCAAATGCTTTATCACGAACGGTAAAGAAGCCGACGTTTATATCATCATCGCAGTAACGGGTAAGGTTGAAAAACGCGGCAGAATGCAGAAAGAGATCTCTGCGTTTATCGTAGAAAAAGGCACGCCGGGCTTTTCCTTCGGTACAAAAGAAAACAAGATGGGTATCCGCGGATCATCCACTTATGAGCTGATCTTCACAGACTGCAGAATTCCGAAGGAAAATCTGCTTGGACAAAAGGGCAAGGGCTTTGCAATCGCTATGCACACGCTGGACGGCGGACGTATCGGTATCGCCGCTCAGGCTCTTGGTATTGCAGAGGGCGCTCTTGAAACAACGATCGCTTATGTAAAAGAAAGAAAACAGTTCGGAAGATCGATCGGACAGTTCCAGAATACACAGTTCGTACTGGCTGACCTCGCTACTAAGGTAGAAGCCGCTCAGATGCTCGTTTACAAAGCTGCTATGGCTAAGGCTACGCAGAAGGTATATTCCGTAGAGGCGGCAAAGGCAAAATTGTTTGCGGCGGAAGTTGCTATGGAAGTAACAACGAAGTGCGTTCAGTTACACGGCGGCTATGGTTACATCAGAGAATACGATGTTGAGCGTATGATGCGCGACGCTAAGATCACCGAGATCTATGAAGGTACAAGCGAAGTACAGCGTATGGTTATCAGCGGCGCACTGTTAAAGTAAAATAAAAATATAAGGAGAGAAAACACAATGAAAATCGTTGTTTGTATTAAACAGGTACCTGATACAAAGGGCGGCGTTAAGTTTAACCCAGACGGTACACTTGATAGAGCGGCAATGCTTGCAATCATGAACCCGGATGACAAAGCCGGACTCGAAGCGGCACTGAGATTAAAAGATCAGTACGGTGCGGAAGTAACTGTACTTACAATGGGTCTTCCGAAGGCTACGGACGTACTCCGTGAGGCAATCGCTATGGGCGCTGACAAGGGTATCCTTGTAACGGACAGAGTGCTCGGCGGCGCTGATACATGGGCTACTTCCACGACAATCGCAGGCGCGATCAGAAACCTTGAGTATGATCTCATCATCACGGGCCGTCAGGCAATCGACGGCGATACCGCTCAGGTAGGTCCTCAGATCGCAGAGCATCTTGGCATTCCGGTAATCTCCTACGCGCAGGATATCAAGGTAGAAGGAGATAAGGTAATCGTTCAGCGTCAGTATGACGACAGATATCATGTATTGGAAGCGCAGATGCCTTGCCTGATTACAGCGCTTTCTGAATTAAACGATCCGCGTTATATGACTCCGGGCGGAATTTTTGATGCATGCAAAGCTGAGATCACGACATGGGGCAGAGCAGATCTGAAAGACGTAGAAGACTGCAATTTAGGTCTGGCAGGTTCTCCGACAAAGATTGCAAAGGCATCTGATAAAGTCCGCAAGGGCGCTGGCGAAAAGATCGTTCCGGATTCACCGGAAGATGCAGTTGCTTATATTGTTGGTAAATTCAAAGAGAAACATATCATTTAATAAATAAGGTGGTGAACGAGATGAATTTAGAAGAATATAAAGGCGTATTTGTGTATGCACAGCAGGTTGATAATGAGATCAGCGGTATTGCATACGAATTACTTGGAAAAGCAAAAGAACTGGCAGCTCCTTTAAACACAGAAGTAACGGCAGTGCTGATCGGCTCCGACGTAAAGAATCTTGCAGATTCTCTGGCAGAGTATGGCGCTGACAAGGTTATCCTTGTAGACGATCCCGAATTAAAGGAGTACAGAACAGAGCCTTATGCGCATGCGCTTGCATCTGTTATTAACAAATATAAACCGGAAATCATGCTCGTAGGAGCAACCGCAATCGGCCGTGACCTTGGTCCGACCGTATCCGCAAGAGTTGCTACAGGTCTGACAGCAGACTGCACTGTTCTGGAAATCGGAGATTTCCCGCTTGTTGCAGTACCGGGTAAGGAAAGCGAACAGAAGCACAATCAGCTTCTTATGACACGTCCTGCATTCGGCGGCAACACAATCGCTACAATCGCATGCCCGAACAACCGTCCGCAGATGGCGACCGTTCGTCCCGGCGTTATGCAGAAGATTGACCCGATCAAGGGCGCAAAGGCAGTAATCGAGGAGTTCAATCCTGGATTTACACCGAATAACAAATACGTAACGATTAAGGAAGTCGTTAAGGCAGTTTCCAATACGGTAGACATTATGGACGCTAAGGTTTTAGTATCCGGCGGACGCGGGGTTGGAACTCCTGAAAACTTCAAGATTCTGGAAGACCTTGCGGAAGTTCTCGGCGGTACGGTAAGCTGTTCACGTGCAGTTGTAGACGCTGGCTGGAAGCCGAAGGATCTTCAGGTAGGACAGACAGGTAAAACGGTTCGTCCGAACATTTACTTTGCAATCGGTATTTCCGGTGCGATCCAGCACGTTGCAGGTATGGAAGAATCTGACATCATTGTTGCAATCAACAAAGATGAAGACGCTCCGATTTTTGACGTAGCTGATTACGGCATCGTAGGCGATCTGAACAAGATCGTTCCTGCCCTGACGGCACAGTTAAAAGCAGAAATCGCTGCAAAATAAAGATTGCTGCAATTATAAATAACAGAGAGGACCAATGCAAAAGCGTTGGTCCTTTTTGCGTAATCGGGAAGTTTCCCGTCTTTTTCTTCCAATATACGGATAGAAAGGTGTCGTTTCCGCAGGAAAATACTTGCGGAAACAATATTTTTTGTGTATCATTACTTATAGCTTGACATTTATAAAAAAATAGGAGGTTTATTATGAAGAGCAAAATTTTAAGCGTAGCGTTATGCGTAAGCATGGTTGCAGCTATGCTCATGGGCTGCGGCAGCAGCGCGGAGCAGGCTCCTGCGGCAGAGACTGAAAATGCAGCGGCAGAGACAGAAAGCGTGGAAACAGAAGAAGCAAAAACAACGGCTTCCGACGCAAATGCAGAAGGCGGCTATGAACTCGCACTTGTAACCGACCTCGGTACGATTGACGACAAGTCTTTTAACCAGGGCGCATGGGAAGGCATGGAGAAATATGCGAAAGAAAACAACATTTCTTACAAATATTACCAGCCGCAGGAAGGTACAACAGATTCTTATATTGAAACGATCGGCCTTGCGATTGAAGGCGGCGCTAAGTTAGTTGTATGTCCTGGTTTCCTGTTTGAAGAGCCTGTATTTACCGTACAGGATCAGTATCCGGACGTTCACTTTATCTTACTGGACGGCGAACCGCATGATGCGGATTATAATTACAAGACAGGAGAAAACGTAATGCCGATTCTTTTCCAGGAAGATCAGGCAGGTTATCTTGCAGGCTATGCGGTAGTAAAAGACGGCTATACAAAGCTCGGTTTCATGGGCGGTATGGCAGTTCCGGCAGTTATCCGTTATGGCTATGGTTTTGTTCAGGGCGCTGATGCAGCGGCTCAGGAGATGGGCGTAGACGTTGAGATCATGTACAACTATACAGGCGCGTTTGCGGCGACTCCGGAAGCGCAGGCTATGGCGGCAAGCTGGTATCAGAACGGTACGGAAGTGATCTTTGGCTGCGGCGGCGCAGTTGGAAACTCAGTTATGGCAGCGGCAGAAGAAGCTGGAGCGAAGGTGATCGGCGTTGACGTTGACCAGTCTTCCGAATCTGACACAGTTATTACATCCGCTATGAAGCAGCTCAGCGTTTCCGTATATGAAGGCGTAAAAGCATTTTATGACGGTTCCTTCCCGGGAGGCGCTACATCCGTATTTACGGCGGAAAACGACGGCGTTGGTCTTCCGATGGAAACATCTAAGTTCGAAACATTTGGACAGGCTGATTATGACGCGTTGTATGCAAAACTTTCTTCGGGCGAAATTACAATCGAAAACGGAACAGAAGACAGCACAACAGCAGATCTGACTCTGGCAAAGGCGGCAGTTAGCTTTGTAGAGTAATCCGGCATACACATCTTGCCCGTAAGGGCATCATGATAAGGAATGAAATAGGCGGGGTGTCGAAAGACACCCCATTCTATTATGAAACTGGGGGTTAACAGATGGATTATGTTATTGAGATGCTACACATCACAAAAGAATTTCCGGGAATCATTGCGAATGACGACATTACGCTCTGCGTAAAGCCGGGGGAAATTCATGCGTTGTTAGGGGAAAACGGAGCCGGAAAGTCCACGCTGATGAGCGTGTTGTTTGGGCTTTACCAGCCGGAAAAGGGAAAAATTAAAGTAAAGGGAAAAGAAGTATCGATTAAAGGACCGCTGGATGCCAATGCGCTCGGAATCGGAATGGTGCATCAGCATTTTAAGCTGGTTCATAATTTTACAGTGCTGCAGAATATTGTTCTTGGCATGGAAACGACCAAGGGCGGCATGATTCAAATGGCGGACGCCAGAAAAAAAGTAGTTGAACTGAGCGAGAAATATAATTTGTTTGTAGATCCCGACGCGTTTATTTCCGATATTACAGTCGGAATGCAGCAAAGGGTAGAAATTTTGAAAATGTTATATCGTGATAACGATATTTTAATCTTTGACGAGCCTACGGCGGTATTGACGCCGCAGGAAATAGATGAGCTGATGCAGATCATGCGCGATCTTGTAGCGGAAGGCAAATCCATCTTATTTATTACCCATAAATTAAATGAAATCAAAGCGGTAGCGGACAGATGCACGGTGCTGCGCCGCGGCAAATATATCGGAACGGTCGAAGTAAAGGATACGGATAAGGAAGCCATGTCGGAAATGATGGTAGGCAGAAAGGTGAATCTGACCGTAGAGAAATCCGAAGCGAAACCGGGCGAGGTCGTTTTAGAGGTGAAGGATCTCTGTGTTAAGTCCGTCAGGGAAGGACACAGCCAGAATGTCGTCGACCATGTGAGCTTTAAGGTGCGGAAGGGCGAGATCGTCTGCATAGCCGGAATCGACGGGAATGGGCAGACAGAGCTTGTTCATGCCATTACCGGACTGGGCGGTATGAGTCAGGGACAGATCCTTTTAAACGGTGAAGATATGACGAAAAAGTCGATCCGCTATAAAAATACGCACGGTATGTCGCATATACCGGAAGACCGCCATAAGCACGGGTTGGTGCTCGATTATAATCTTGCGTATAACCTTGTGCTGCAGCAGTATTTTGAACCGAAGTTCAGTAAGTTTGGTTTTTTGAAAAAGGATAAGATCAACGAATACGCTGATCTTCTGATTGAAAAATATGATATTCGCAGCGGACAAGGCAAGGATACGATTACAAGAAGCATGTCGGGCGGAAATCAGCAGAAAGCGATCGTAGCGAGAGAGATTATGAAAAATCCTGATATCCTCCTTGCGGTACAGCCGACAAGAGGTCTGGACGTCGGCGCGATCGAATATATTCACAAGCAGCTTGTGGCGCAGAGAGATTCGGGAAGCGCAATTCTTCTTGTTTCTTTGGAGCTTGATGAGGTCATGAATTTGAGCGACCGGATTCTTGTCATTTATGAAGGGGCAATCGTAGCGGACTTAAATCCGAAGGAAGTCACAGTTCAGGAACTTGGACTTTATATGGCGGGTTCGAAAGGCTCCAAGTCCGCAGGAAAGGAGGAAGCAGACCATGAATAAGAAACGGAAATTTGACTACACGGGTGTGTTGTCCTCTGTATTTGCGATCTTGATCGGTCTGATCGTAGGATTTATCATTCTGTTGATCTGTAATCCGAAACAGTCGGCGCCCGGTTTCTTCACGATTTTGACAGGCGCGTTTACGCATGGCGCAAAAGGCGTCGGTCAGGTGTTTTATTACTCCACGCCGATCATTCTGACAGGACTTTCGGTAGGCTTTGCCTTCAAGACGGGTCTGTTCAACATCGGGGCGAGCGGACAGTTCATTGTCGGCGGTTTCGGCGCGGTCTATGTCGGCATTATGTGTGAAAACCTTGGCAGCATCCATTGGCTTGCGGCGCTTTTGGCAGGCGTTTTATTCGGTGCGATCTGGGGACTTGTTCCCGGACTTTTGAAGGCATTTTTTAACGTAAATGAAGTAATCGCTTCTATTATGATGAATTATATCGGCATGTACGGTGTGAACTGGTTTGTAAAGAGCTACAAGCCGATGTTCAATAATATCAGAAACGAAAGCAAACCTGTTTTGCAGACGGCTAATATTCCAAAGATGGGATTGGACAAGCTGTTCCCGGATTCCAGTATCAACGGCGGTTTTATCATTGCGGTACTCGTTGTTATTTTGATCTATCTTGTTTTGGACAAGACGGCCTTTGGCTACGAGCTGAAAGCGGTAGGCTATAACAGAGACGCAAGCCGCTATGCGGGTATCAATGAGAAAAAAGGAATCGTTTTTTCCATGATGATCGCGGGCGCGATCTCAGGTCTGGCGGGCGCATGCCTGTATCTGGCAGGGACCGGAAAGCACATTGAGATCGTAGATACCTTGGCGGACGAGGGCTTTACCGGAATTTCGGTCGCCCTTCTCGGTCTGTGCCATCCGATCGGCATTTTGTTTGCAGGTATTTTTATTGCCTATTTGACGGCGGGAGGTTTTTACTTACAGTTGTTTGAGTTCTCGACGGAGATTATCGATATTATTGTAGCGATCATTATTTATTTCAGCGCGTTTGCGTTAATGGTTAAGATGCTGATCGCGAAAGTGGAAAAGAACAAAGGCGATAAGAAAAGCGGATTGAAAGAACCGGGAGACGCAGCCGCCTCCAAAGCGGTTTCAGATAAGAAAGGAGGGATCAAAGCATGAGCGTTGTATATTTCATTTTTCAGCAGACAATGTTTTTTGCAATTCCTCTTTTGATCGTAGCGCTTGGCGGTATGTTTTCGGAGCGCAGCGGCGTTGTCAATATTGCGTTGGAAGGTATTATGACAATGGGCGCTTTTACGAGTATCCTGTTCCTTAATCTGACCGGAAAAAATATGAGCGGTCAGGGACAGCTTCTGATCGCGATTGTGATTGCGATGGCGACGGGCGTTGTGTTCTCTCTTTTCCATGCGTATGCGGCGATCAATATGAAGGCGGATCAGACGATCAGCGGTACGGCGCTGAATATGTTCGCTCCGGCATTTGCCATTTTCGTAGCAAGAATTATTCAGGGCGTACAGCAGGTACAGTTTTCCAATACGTTCCGTATCGAATCGGTTCCGGTGCTTGGCAGCATTCCGGTAGTCGGCGATTTGTTTTTTAAGAATACTTATATCACGACTTATATCGGAATCGGCATTTTGATCTTATCGGCGGTCGTATTATATAAGACAAAATTCGGTCTGCGGCTGCGCGCGTGCGGCGAGCATCCTCAGGCGGCGGACGCGGCGGGCGTTAATGTGTATCGGATGCAGTATGCGGGCGTTATGATCTCCGGTGCGCTCGGAGGACTCGGCGGTCTTGTCTTTGTCGTACCGACTTCGACAAACTTCAATGCAACGGTTTCCGGCTATGGTTTCCTTGCTCTTGCAGTTCTTATTTTCGGACAGTGGAAGCCGGGCAGGATTTTAGGAGCATCCCTTTTCTTTGGTTTGACAAAAGCGGTTGCGGCGGCATACTCGGGTATTCCATTCTTGAATAATATGGGGATTCCCAGCTATTTGTATAAGATGATACCTTACATCGCTACTCTGATCGTATTGATTTTTACGTCCAAAAATTCACAGGCTCCGCGTGCCAGCGGTGTTCCTTATGATAAGGGAGCAAGATGATGGGAAGGGATTGTAATAAAAGCAGCAGTATCAATGCTGCTTTTATTATATTGACCGCTTTTTTGCTGCTGCTTCTGTCAGGCTGTGCTTTTGTGCCGGGCGGCAGAGAGCCTTTCGGAGAAAAAACGTATTCGCAGAAGGAAGCGCAGGCAGTGTATGATCGGATCTGCGCAGAGCTTTTGCAGCGGGATGCGGAGGATATGGGCTATGTGATTTCCTGTATGACGGATGCGGCAGGAGACAACGTTACATTTTACAGGACAGAAGAATATACGGCAGTCTATGCCGAGGGAAGCAGTGGAGAAATGCTGTGGTATGATGGATGCCTGTATCAAAAAAACGGAGATGGGCTTATATACAGAGAATTGACATGGGAAGATATGCATTTGAATGAAATGGCGGAAAAAATGTGGGAAGCGGGGCGTACACTGCTTGCGCAGCAGAGTGAAAATCTCACCTATAAGTATGTTCCGATGGCGGGCGATGCTCCGTTTCTGATAAAAGCAGAATATCCGGCGGAGCATTACCGGGACGGGAAACGGTATTCATCTTTTTCCGCTTCGCTGAAGGAAGATGGAAGCTGTGACAGCTTCCGCTTAGAATGGCAGTATGTGAAAAAAGAGGAAAACGGAACGTTTGCCACGAGCGTGCGTGGGATTGACTTTCAGCTATGGCAGGGTTCTGCCAGTCTGCAGGCGGAACGGAGGCTGTGGGCGTTTGGGTATGAATGCGGTCTGACGGATGAGAAGGTTCCGGCGCTTTCCGTCCAGGAAAAGGAACGGGAGTATTGCCGCAGTGTTATCGCCGGTATGGATTTTGATACGCTGAAGGGGCAGGCCTCATACAAAGGCGATTTGAATCTGCAATCTGTCATAGATCAGGAAATATTGGAATTTGTTGAATGATAAGTCGGATGATGAAAGAACAGGAGTATTTAGTGTGAAAAATCACACTGATGCGCTGATTCTTCACACGGCTATTTGCGCCGAAGCGTCGCAAATGAGCCTTGATGCGACAACCGAAGTCGCCTGCGCGAACTTCGATTGCGCGATTCCTGCGCTACGCTTCGGAATGGAGATTTATATGTCAAAGAATAAGGAAATTAAGACGAACGCTATGCGGATTTTGGATAAAATGAAGATACCTTATACGCATCATACTTATGAATGCGATGAGTTCATAAACGGGATTCAGATTGCGGACAAGCTTTCGCTTCCGCATGAGCTTGTATACAAAACGCTTGTTACGGTCGGCAGCAGCAAAAATTATTTTGTATTTGTGATTCCGATCGAGAAAGAGATCGATTTAAAAAAGGCGGCCAGAGCGGTAGGGGAAAAGGCGCTTTCGATGATTCCGGTGAAGGAGATCAACGCGGTAACGGGCTATATCAGAGGCGGCTGTACTGCGATCGGTATGAAAAAGCAGTACCGCACCTGCATCCAGCAGGATGCGCAGGGGCTTGAAAAAATCATTGTGAGCGGAGGCAGGATCGGTTCCCAGCTTGAGCTTGCGCCGGAGGATCTGCGCCGGGCAGCCGGAGCGGAATTTGCCGACGTAACGGACTGAGAATCAAGCGAAATGCGTTTCAAAGTCTGTAAGTGACGCGAAGCAGCGGCGGGAGGAAATTTATGAAAAAAAGTTTGACGGCGGCATTGCTGGCTTGCCTGCTTTTGTGGCTGTCGGTATGCGCTGGATGCACAGACAGCTCCGGGAGCGCAGCGGATGAAAAAAACGCCGATACGGCTGCTGTGTATGCGGAAAACGACATGGAAAAAGTACAGGAACTGACGATCGAGAGTTTGCTTGCGCTTTATGAGAACGGCGGACTTGACAGGAAGGCAGAGAAGGAAGGGCTGGACGGTTTTCTGCAATATCAGAATCTGAAACGAAAGGACAGCAGGGATATGGACGAGTCGCTGACGGGGCTTTACGTATGCAGTCTGCCTTATGCCGATACGGATCCCGAAAGCGGAGAGACGCGGGAGAAAACGTATGAATTTCAGTTATATTACTGGAAGCCGGAAACCGCGGAGGAATATGGATATAAAAAGAACGAGATCGACGATATTTTGCTGATGGAGACGGAAACAGGGGACGCGGTCGGTTTGTATCATTCGGACAGCAGATATACGACGACTGACGATCTGCGCGGTTTTCTGAAAAAGGAATACGGGATCGGGAAGTACTTGAACGTTTCATTACCAGAGGAATATACGTTTGGAGGCTATGAAGCGGATATGGCGTATTTTCCCGGCTGGCTGTTTGAGGGAGCTGCAAAGGAACCGGTGCACGGAGAATGGACGCCGGTATGCTGGTATGCGCCGGGTGGCGTTGGAAGAGCGGAGAACGGTCTTGATGTTTTGCAGTTCGAAGACGGCGAACTGACAGACGCATGCCTTTTGATGAATCATAGCGAGGCCATAGCCGGGGCTGAGAAGATTGAAAACTGCGAGGTTTCCGCCGTATTGATGGAATATGAGTTTGATTTGTTTACGGCGGCGGAGTGGGAAGAATATCTGAAAGAAAATCCGGATTCCGGGGAAGTAGAAACGGTTTCCCGCTATTGGTATATTTTCATGGGAAAGGAAGACTGTCCCGTTTATTATGTTTTGTTTTTGCGTGAAGACCTGTTTTCCAGAGAAGAAGCGATCGAGACGGCGCGCATGGTCCGGTTTGCCGAGGACGCGTTTTAGGACGGTGGCAGCCGTTTTGCAAACGCTTCGACAGAATCTGCCCTGGCGGCATCTATCAGCCATTGACCAAGAAGCTCCAGCGAGGTTTCGGACATGATTCTTTCATGGAGAGACGCCGGGACAGGACCCAGTTTCTCTAAAAGAGAGAGAATATCTTCCGCTTTACCTTCTGCCTTTCCGAGTTCACGTTCGTCGGCGCGGATTTTTTTCAGTTCTTCCTCTTCGTTATATTCGAATATTGACATTGCAATGACCTCCGATCGCTGTTTTATCAGAAAATCTGCCAGAATATTTTCGCGGATGCATTCGGTAACGGCGCGTTCCACGGCTTCTTCTAAAGGCAGCCGGGCGGCGTAGCTGCGGATGCGTTCAACGAACAGGCAGTATTCTTTTAGCGTAGCGCATTTTTCAAGCAGCTTCTTATTTTGACCGCTGCCCAGATTCAGCATAAGGACTTTTAATTCGAGTTCCGGTTCCGCAATTTCTTTTTCAAAGGAATCCGACAGACGCAGTATTTTTTGCTCCGGCTGTTTTCTCGTTCCGTTGTAAAATACAACGAATCTTGGAACGGGAATGCGTACGGGCTTTGAAGAATAGATGGATTCCATACGGATGTAAGATTCAAGCTGCCGGGCAATATAGATCAGATTCCGCAGCGGCATATTGGGATTGTAAGTAGACTGCTGTTCATACAAATTAAGCTCTGCGTCTAAAAGAAAGGAAACGTCGTTTTTGACATTCATATAAATTGCATTTTCAAGCGTATACATCCGAAGCCTTTGCGGATCATGATAATCTGTTCCGTTCAGCGCGTTGTAGAGTGTCAAAAGTTCCTTTTTGTCTGCAAACAGCAGGCGGAATACCGTATCCTTGTGATTTCTGACTGCTTTATAATGTTTTTCCATAGCTGCTCCTTTCAGTTGTAGAGATGCAGGAGCCGTTTTGTTTCAGAAGCTCCTGCCGTTATTTTTGTGATTGTAAGCATAGAGTTTCTGAAATGAGGACAATCAGGAAACGTGACCGACGGTTGTCCTTCTGAGAAAAATAGAATAAAAGAAGTTTTAGAAATTATGCTTAAATTTATCATAGCACAGGAGATTTCGGATGGCAACAGCCGTTTTGCATATTTTAGGCGGTGACAGGATTTTCAGAAAGCGTTATACTGAGAGTAAGCGGACGGGCGCAAACCGTAACGGACAAAAAAGAAAATGAAAACAGGAGGTATGTGATATGGATCAGAAGACAATGTATAAGCTGACGTACGGTCTCTTTGTACTGACGGCAAGTCAGGACGGAAAGGACAACGGCTGCATCATCAACACGGCTGGACAGGTGACGAGCGAACCGAACCGGATCAGTATTGCCGTAAATAAGGCGAATCTGACGCACGATATGGTGCTTGCGACAGGTAAGTTTACCGTATCGGTGATCAGCGAGGCTGCGGATTTTTCGTTGTTCAAAAGATTCGGCTTCCAGTCGGGAAGAACGGTCGATAAATTTGAAGGATTTGCGGGCTTTTCCAAAGGAGAGAACGGAATCCCATATATTACGGAAGGAACGAACGGTTATCTGTCGGCGCAGGTAGAACAGAGCGTCGATCTCGGTTCCCATACGCTGTTTATCGCGCGCGTAACGGATATGGAGGTGCTTGACGACGCTCCTTCCGCGACATACGGATATTATCAGAGCAATATCAAACCGAAGCCGGAAAATACCGGAAAAACGCAGGACGGCAAGACGGTATGGCGCTGCCGGATATGCGGCTACGAATATGTGGGCGAAGAGCTGCCGGAGGATTTCATTTGTCCGATCTGTAAGCATCCGGCGTCCGATTTTGAGAAGGTAAAATAGAACGAAAAATAAGCGTGGACAGACGGCGTATTCCCGTTGGCTGTCCACGCTGTTTTTGCGTATATATTTAAGAAACTATTAAACATTTTCCTATTTTACTTTTCAGATTTGTCATGTAAGATAAAATTATAAGAAGCCGGTCTGCAGGAAGCGGCGGATAGGTTGAAAAATCACTCTGGAATGGAGATTAAGATGTCTGAACTGATTACGCTGAAAAACATATATAAAATCTATCATCCCGGCGAGAACGAGGTGCGCGCGCTGGACGATGTGAGCCTGAGCGTTGATGAAAACGAGTTTGTCGCGATTATCGGTCACTCCGGTTCCGGGAAATCGACGCTGATGAATGTACTGGGATGTCTGGACGAGCCGACGAGCGGAACATATATGCTGCACGGACAGGATGTGTCGCATCTGTCGGACGACGAACTTTCGGACATCCGTAATAAAGAGATCGGCTTTATTTTTCAGGGCTTTAATCTGATTCAGAATCTGACCGCGCTGGAAAACGTAGAATTGCCTCTGATCTACCGGAATGTGGGAAAAAAGCAGCGGGAAGCCCTTTCCCTTGCCGCCCTTACAAAGGTAGGGCTGGGAAGCCGGCTGACCCATAAGCCGTCCGAGATGAGCGGCGGGCAGCAGCAGCGCGTTGCGATCGCAAGAGCGATCGCTCAGGCGCCTCCTGTTATTCTGGCGGACGAGCCGACCGGAAATCTGGACTCTGTATCGACAAAGGAAATCATGGGAATTCTGCGTACGCTCCATCAGGAAGGCAGAACGGTTATTTTGATTACGCATGATAATGAAATTGCCGCGCAGGCAGAGCGGGTCATCAGGATCAAAGACGGGAAAATAGAATCGGACAGCAGAGCGGAAAGAGGCGAAGACGAAGAGCCGAATGGTATATAAATTTTATACACAGCTCTAAAGAATGGGAAAAGGGGAGAAGGGTCAGAATGAAAAAAATTACGAAAAAAAAGAAATGGGTTGTGGCGGCGATAGCGGTTGTCGTGATCGGAGCGGTTGCCGCGAATACGGCGGCGAAGGGAAATACAGTTCCGACGCTTCCGACTGTGGCGGTAACGCGCGGCGACGTGGAAACAAAAGTAACGGCGAGCGGTATCGTGGAAAGCGAAGAGGCAAAGGTCTATTATGCGCCGCTGAATGCAAAAGTGGCCCATGTTTCCGTCGAGCAGGGCGATTCCGTGAAACGCGGCGACGTGCTTTTGACTTATGATACCGAGGATTTGGAATTTACGCAGCGCGAGGGCGCGCTGGAGGCTTCCGCGAGCGAAAACAGTTATCTGAGCGCCATGTCGGAAAGCGATAAGCAGGAGAAGATATATAACGATTCGGTCGCGACGCTTGAGATCGTGGAGACGTCGATCGACTGGCAGCAGGATCTGATCGACGACCTGAAAAATTATGTTACCGACGAAAAAAATAAAAAACGTCTGGAGCTGATCGATCAGAAATATCGTCTAAACAGACAGCAGAACGGCATAGCCGTCAATATGCAGATTCAGCCTGACGGGAAGATTACGGATTCCATGTACAGCGCCGATTATGAAGTGAGAAATAAGATCGCCGAGATCGATAAAAAGATCGAAGAACTGGATCTGAATGAAGAATTGACAGAGATCGAGCAGCAGATCGTGAAGGAACAGGAAAAGCTCGCCGATATGGAGGAATATAAGTCGGAGCTGAAGGCGGACCGCGATTCGGCGGAAAACAGCGTTCTGGACGCTCATAAAAAGAAAGAACTGGAAGCGATCGCGGAGAAAGCAAAGATTTCAGAGGAAAAGGCACAGGCGCATCTGGAAGAGGCTAAGGGCGGCATTGTCGCCGAGTTTAACGGCATTGTCACGGAACTCAACGTATACGACGGATTTGTTACGGATCAGAGTTCTAAGCTGATGAAGGTGGAAAACAGCGAGAACGTAAGGGTAAATATTTCTCTTTCCAAGTATGATCTCGAAAAGGTTGCGGTCGGACAAAAGGCGGAAGTCGTTGTCGCGGGCAATACTTATCAGGGAACGGTAAGCAAGATCAATCATATGGCGCAGGCAAACGATTCCGGCACGAGACTCGTGACGGCACAGGTGCATATCGACGACGCCGATGAGAATATTTATCTGGGGATCGAAGGAAGAGTAACGATCCATGCGCAAAAAGCGGAAAAAGTACTGACGGTTCCGTTTTCGGCGGTGAATACCGATCAGAACGGCGATTTCTGCTATGTGATCAAGGACGGAGTCGTGGAACGCAGGGCGGTTACGATCGGTCTGACGTCGGAAAATAACATGGAAGTGCTGGAAGGACTGGAAGAAGGAGAACAGATCATTACAGATACTTCCGCCGGCGTTGCGGAAGGTATGGAAGCGCAGGCATTACCCGCCGCGTCCGCTGAGACGGAATAAAAACGCGCTTGGAAATGGAGATCATTATGTCACAGATGTGGGAATATATTAAAATTGCCCTGATGAATATCAGAAGCAACAAAGGGCGTTCCATTCTGACGATGCTCGGCATTATTATCGGAATTTCCTCGGTCATTATGCTGATCGCGGTCGGAAACGGATTAAAAAGTCAGGTGAGCGCGGAACTTGATTCTATGGCGGGCGGGCAGGCTTATCTGCAGATCAGTCAGAGAAACGGAGAACAGGACAATCTGTTTTTTACGGAAGAAGATTTTGAACTGATCAAAGAGAAGGTAGACCACATAAAGGGCGTAACGCCGTCGTGGAACATATGGGCGTCCGCGGAGGGGAGAAAGGGCAGCTTCGATGCGCTCATAAGCTCCGGCAGCGAGGCGCTTGCCTACGCGTCAAAAGAACCGATCGTAAAAGGAAGCTATTTTACGAAAAACGATTACGACGCGGGAAGGCTGGTCGGGGTGATCCGGGAGAGCGCTGCGCTGCAGCTTTTCGGGAGTACGGACGTCGTCGGCGTTACGATAGACCTTACGGTGTACAATGCGACGCGCGAAGTGACGATCGTCGGCGTCCGAAAGGACAGCGATACGAAGCTGATGAATATGCTGAACGGTTCCTATCTGGAGATCGAGATGCCGATGACGGCGATGAACGAGTACGGCTTCTGGTTCGGCGATACGGACGGCGTCTATCTGTTTGCGGACAGCGCGGAACACTCGTCGCAGGCGGCGAAGGATGCGGTGCGCCTGCTGGAGGCAAAGTACGGGATCCGCGGGGAAAATCTGATCTCGATCGAGGATGCGAACGACAGCATTTCGGAGATCAGCTCTATTCTGGACTACATTACGATCTTTATTTCGTTTGTAGCGGCGATTTCCCTTTTGGTCGGCGGTATCGGCGTTATGAATATCATGCTCGTTTCCGTTACGGAACGGACGCGCGAGATCGGTATCCGCAAAGCGCTCGGCGCAAGGACCTCGTCGATCATGCTGCAGTTTCTGTCCGAGTCGGCGATTATCACGCTCGTGGGCGGTCTGCTCGGGATCGCGCTCGGCGTCTCCGGCGCGGTCTTTCTCTGCTCGCTTGTCGGCTTCTCGGCGTCGATCAGCCTTAGTGTGATTCTGATCGCGACGCTGTTTTCTTCAGGCGTCGGCCTGTTTTTTGGAATTTATCCGGCGCGGAAGGCGGCGAAGTTAAATCCGATCGAAGCGCTTCGGTTTATGTCGTAAAGAAAAATGCCCCGTTGGCAATAATGCCGGCGGGGCTTGCTTTTTTGATTTCATAGGAAATTACTCCATTTTGTTTTGTATGAAAGTTGTGTTCCTATGAAATAAAAAAGCCCTCCGGGCAGGATCGCACTGCGGCGGAATTGTGTTCTGCGAACGCAAAGAACATGTCGCTGATGCGACCCGCCGCAGGCGGAGAATCCTGCGTGGCAGGATTCTTTTTCATAGATATTGCACCGTCATCCCATTTTCGGTATAATAGGATGGAGGTTAAAAGGATTATGAAAGAGCTTACGTTTCAAACAAAAATGACGACGGGCATTTTATACGATTACATGCTGCATCATACCTACAACAGTCCTTCCGGAATTATCGGAAGCACGGTGGGCGCGCTTTTGGTTGTTGGATTTTTTCGTACATGGAATGCGCTTTATCTGATTGCAGGGGTCGTTCTGTTGCTTTATCTGCCGTGCAGCCTTTATATCAGCTCCATGAAGCAGATGGCGGGTACGCCGGCGTTTCAGACGCCGCTTTCCTACCGTATTACGGAGGAAGGAATTGAGGTATCGCAGGGCGGCCTGAGTCAGATGCAGAAATGGGACGATATATATAAGGCGGTTTCTACCCGCAGCAGCATCATCATATATAATACAAAGGTAAATGCATGGATATTTCCGCGCAGCGATATGGGGGAGCTGACGCCGAAGGTGATTGAGCTGATTTCTACCCATATGACGCCGGAGCGGGTCAAAATACGATGGTAGGACGGCGCGGGATGCTTTGCAGTGGAGTAAGGCAATGATATATGAGACAAGAAGTGAAAAAGAAACATTTGAGCTTGGAAGAAAGATCGGAGAGACGGCAAAGCCGGGGCAGATCTATACGCTGACAGGCGATCTCGGCGTCGGCAAGACTGTTTTTACAAAGGGAGTAGCAAGAGGGCTTGGTATTACGGAGCCGGTGAACAGCCCGACCTTTACGATCGTTCAGATTTATGACGGCGGGCGGCTTCCGTTTTATCATTTTGACGTTTACCGGATCGGCGATATAGAGGAAATGGAAGAGATCGGCTATGAAGACTGCTTTTTTGGCGGCGGCGTCTGCCTGATTGAATGGGCGGAGCTGATTGCGGAGATTCTGCCGGAAGACTGCATCGCCGTTACGATTGAGAAGGATTTGACGCAGGGATTTGACTATAGAAAGATTACGATCGATTGCGCGATTCCTACGCTACGCTTCGGAATGGAGGTTTAGCATGAAAATATTAGCATTGGACAGTTCGGGGCTGACCGCTTCCGTGGCGGTCGTTGAAGACGATAAGCTGACGGCGGAATACAGCGTGAATTATAAAAAAACACATTCGCAGACGCTTGTGCCGATGATGGACGCGATCCGGGGAATGACAGAGCTTGATCTTAGTACGATCGATGCGATCGCGGTCGCTGCCGGTCCCGGTTCCTTTACCGGACTCCGCATCGGCAGCGCGACGGCGAAAGGGCTCGGGCTTGCGCTTGGCAAGCCGATTATTCCGGTACCGACTGTGGACGGACTGGCATACCAGATGTATGGGACGGATAAGGTGATCTGTCCGATCATGGATGCAAGACGCAGTCAGGTTTATACCGGACTGTATGAATTTCAGAAAGACGGGGAGGAAAATCCTCTGACGTATCGCCTGCATATTTTGAAAGAGCAGTGCGCGGTTTCGATTGAAGAAATCACGCAGCGCTGCAACGAGCTTGGGCGGGAGGTTGTGTTTCTGGGCGACGGGATTCCCGTTTTCAGGGAAAGGCTTCCTATGCTTATGAGCGTGCCCTATTCTTTTGCGCCTGCGCATAAAAGAATGCAGAGCGCGGCGGCGGTAGGCGTTTATGCGGGCGTATTGTACCGCCGGGGCGTTTACGAGAGCGCAGCGGAACATCAGCCGGAATACCTGCGCTTATCGCAGGCGGAGCGGGAACGCAAAGAAGCGTGCGGGGCTGCAAAAGCGCAGGATCGTGCGGCTGACAGGCGGGATGCCGAAAAGGCAGGAT
>JAGARW010000149.1 GCA_017621975.1 Lachnospiraceae bacterium
ACTCCGTTATCATAGCACGGGTTTTATCTTTCGTCAAGACCTTTTTTCACTTTTTTCTTCTTTTTTTCTGAAGACCACCGCTCGCTTTCCGCGGTGGAATTTTATTATATCTTGTCCAGTTCCTTTTGTCAACAAAATTTTTCATTTATTTTACATTTTGTTTACTTGGCAGTTCTGGGCAAAAAAAAGAAATCTCAATCTCTCAAGATTCTTTTTTCTTTATATGGTAGATGAACGGAGAAAGAGGGATTTGAACCCTCGCGCCGCGTGAACGACCTACACCCTTAGCAGGGGCGCCTCTTCAGCCTCTTGAGTATTTCTCCATAGTCTGAATTACTTTATCCTCTACCAATATAAAATTGTGCATCTATCAACGACGCAAATATGATTATACATAAGCGTTTCGGATTTGTCAACCCTAAATAAATGCCTTTTCAGTATGTCTCAAAAGCAGGCTTGATATTCATGGATCGCCTGCTCAATTCGCGTTTTTACAATTTCCGCAATCTCAACCGTCTTCTTGTCTTTATATTCTTCATAATATAAAGCCGGCAGATAAATCACTTTAACAGTCACCGGCTGTATCGATTTTTCATCAAAGGGCTTAAAAGAATCGATGAGAGCGCAGGGAACGATAGGACATTTCGCCTTCACAGCGCTTTTAAAGCTGCCTCCCTTAAAAGGCAGAAGCTGATTTCCATTTTTGCTTCTTGTTCCTTCCGCAAAAATCAGAAAATTTCTTCCCCGTTTCACCTCCTCCGCAACCTGATTAATGACCTGCATCGCCTGCCGCACGTCTTCCCGGTCAATGCAGATCGCGCCGAGCGCTTTGATAACGCGTCTTACAAGAAATACATTTCCCATTTCTTTTTTAATGACAAACGCAAACGGAACAGGGCATGATTCCAAAAAATTCAGTACATCATACAGTCCCTGATGATTCGGATAAAAGATAAAGCCGTTTTCCTTCGGAATATTCTCAAGTCCATACGACTTAACGGTAACTCTTCCCGCGCGGTTCGCTTCCTGCGTCACCCGTCTGACAAGCTCATATGCCTTTTCATAAGTAACCCGGTTATTTTTACTGTACCATAAAATACACAACGCATAGTACGGCGCCTTCAGAAACAGCCGTAGTACCATCATTATAATTCTTCTCATCTCATTTGTTCCCTACACTATTCTACTACACGCCGGAATTCTCCGCGGAATCGCAAACGGCGTTCGCCGCCATCTCATACAGATCGTTTCCTTCGCTGTCAATAATCACAATGACCGGAAAATCCTTTACCTCCAGCCTGCGGATCGCCTCTGTACCGAGATCATCATAGGCGACCACTTCCGATTGCAGAATCGATTTGGACAAGAGCGCGCCTGCGCCTCCGACGGCAGCGAAATAAACCGCCTTATTCCGAACGATCGCCGCCTTTACTTCCTCGGAGCGTTTTCCCTTTCCGATCATTCCTTTTAAGCCGAGATCCAGCAGCTGAGGCGTATATTTATCCATACGGCTTGCCGTCGTCGGCCCCGCGGAACCGATCGGACGACCCTCTCTCGCCGGAGACGGTCCCATATAATATATGATATTCCCCGTAAGCTCTATCGGCAGTTCCCCGCCTGCCGCCAATGTTTCCTGCATCCGCTTATGCGCGGCATCTCTCGCCGTATAAACCGTTCCTGTAATATATACGTAATCTCCCGCTTTCAGTGAAAGCGCATCCTGCTCACTAAAAGGCGCCTGCATATGTCGTTCCATTTTTCCCTCTCATTCCGCCGCTTTAGCGGCTTTGTAATTGCAAGAAACTTTGCTGTTTCTTCCTATTTATAATAATATATCTATTGCCTTATCTTCTGTACAACCACTATATATAGCGTCAAAGCAAAAATTCCTGATGCTAAGCGCCATAAAATACCGTTAAAACTCAAATCGTCCTTACGGAATGTCTGTTGACATGACAGCATATGTTGATTCCTACCGGCAAACCTGCGATATGCGTCGGATATGTATTAATGTTGACCGCAAGCGCCGTCGTACTGCCTCCAAGACCGCCCGGGCCGATACCGGTCGCATTGATCTTTTGAAGCAGTTCTTCCTCCATTTCCCTGACATATGGAATTTCGGAGCGTTCATCGACAGGTCTCGTCAACGCTTTCTTTGCCATAAGAGCACATTTTTCAAATGTTCCCCCGATTCCGACGCCGACTACCATCGGCGGACATGCATTCGGTCCCGCATCCTTTACCGCCGTCAGCACCGCATTTTTGACTCCTTCCATACCGTCCGCAGGCTTGAGCATAAACACCCTGCTCATATTTTCACTTCCGAAACCTTTTGGCGCTACCGTAATTCTGACCTGATCGCCTGCTTTTATTTCATAATGAATAACTGCGGGCGTATTATCCTTTGTATTTTCACGAATGCACGGATCGCCTACTACAGATTTGCGCAGATAGCCTTCCACATAGCCCTGACGCACGCCTTCGTTAATTGCGTCCTCCAAAACGCCGCCTTCAAAATGAACCTCCTGTCCAATCTCCATAAAAATAACAGCCATTCCTGTATCCTGACAAATCGGAATATCGTCCTCTCCCGCAATCTGCAGATTATCCTGAAGCTGGCTCAGAATCTGCCTGCCAAGCGGAGATTTTTCGGTTTCCTTCGCATGTTTCAAAGCGCAGTCCATATCCGGCGTCAGCGTATAGTTCGCTTCTATGCACATTTCTTTGATGTTTTTTGTAATTTCCGATAACGGTATCGTTCGCATATGTGTCCCCTCTCTGTTTGATCTGAAAATTTCTATTGCCATCCGGCTCGCCGTCAGGCTAATGTGTTCATTTATTCGCCCTTATACCAAATATTGACGGTAGCGGGCATAATCCGCTTTACTGCATGACGTAACGATACGGACCCCTTTTTCCTCATACTCCGTACTGCTAATCAGCGCATGATCCATCAAATATGACATGATCTGTCCCTGCTCATAAGGAATCAAAAATTCCGCGTCACAGTAACCGCCAAATAGCTTTCCGCTGATTAACGAGATCAGCTCGTCCATGCCGATCTCCTTGCCCGCCGCCATGTAAATCCGGTCGTCGCCCTGTACCTTCGGAAAGCCTTCCATGCAGAGGTCGGCTTTGTTCATGACATAAATAACCGGAATGCTGCCGCAGCCAAGCTCACGCAGCGTCTCTTCCGTCACCTTGATCTGATTTTTGTAATTTTCATCGGAATAATCGATCACATGCAGCAGCAAATCCGCATTCCGCACTTCCTCAAGCGTAGAGCGAAACGCCTTGACCAGTGTTGCAGGAAGCTTATGGATGAATCCTACCGTATCCGAAAGCAGGAATCTACGGTTATCCGGCAGCTCAATTTTGCGTACCGTTGTTTCCAAAGTAGCAAACAGCATATCTTTTTCCAACACTTTTTTGGACTCATCCTGTGAATAACGTTCAAGAAGCCGGTTCATCAATGTGGATTTCCCGGCATTTGTATAGCCGACAAGCGCAACAAGCGGCAAAGAAGAAGCCAGTCGCCTTTTGCGCTGCGTTTCCCGTTCTCTGGAAACCGTTTCCAATTCACGCCGCAGTTCAGCCAGCCTGTGCTCGATCTTACGCCGGTCCAGCTCCAGCTTTTTCTCCCCGGCGCCTTTGTTGGCAAGTCCGCTGCCGCCGCCTTGACGGCTTAGCGCCTCATGCATTCCGACAAGCCGGGGCAAGAGGTATTGAAGCTTTGCGCTTTCGACCTGAAGCTTAGCTTCCCGCGTCCGCGCCCTCGTTGAAAAAATCTCTAAAATAAGGGAAGTACGGTCCAAAATCGGTTTTTGAAGAAGCTGCTGCAAGTTGCGAAGCTGCGACGGGGAAAGCGCATTATCAAATACGATCACGTCCGCTTCCATCTGCTGTGCAAATTCCTTTAGTTCTTCCGCTTTTCCGCAGCCCAGATACAGCGCCTTGTTTACGCTGTCTAACTTCTGTGTCAAAATGCCTGCGACTTCCATTCCGCAGGCTTTTGCCAGATTTCCAAGCTCCTGCATAGAATATTCAAATTCTTCTCCGTCCTCCAGATCTACGCCTGCAAGAATGGCACGTTCCATCTTCATTTCAGCTTCCGCCATCCATTCCTCCTGTCAATATAAGGTTACTGCGCCGTTACCAAATAACTGCTGACCGCATATACGGTTTGTCCGTTATATTCGAGGCGAGACCAGCCGTTACTGCCAACTCCGGTACGGGTTGCCACCTCTCCGTTTTTGAGAGACGCCACCACGCTGCTCGGCTCCTGCGTTGTCGGCAGATTGCGCAGATTGGTTTCAATCTTTGCCGTCACGGATTCATTCACCTGCGTAAACGTAATGCCCGCTTCCGGGTTTGCAAGCGACGGCGTATTATTCTCTTTATAATTTCCGTCCGTTGTCAAATAACTGCTGATCGCATAAACAGTCTGTCCATTGTATTCAAGCCGAGACCAGCCGTTGCTGCCGACTCCCGTGCGGATCGCTACCTCTCCGTATTGCAGTGTCGCAACAATATTGCCTGCATCTGACGAATCCGCCTTACTGCGCAGATTTGTATTGTTTTTTGCCGTCACCGGTTCATTGACCGCTTTATAAATTGAGTCATCCGCCTTGCTTACTGTATTTGCAGCGTTTTCTGCCGCCGTACTCTCCTGCGCGCTTCCGCTTTCCGTTTCCTGAGAAGATGTGTCCGTTATTTGGGCGTCCGCATTCAAGTCCGTTGTCAGATAGCTGCTGACCGCATAGAGTTTTTCCCCGTTATAAATAACGCGCGACCAACCGTTATGTCCGATTCCCGTACGCTGCGCGGTTTCTCCGTTTTTCAGTTTCGCAACGATCGTAGCGTCATCCGACGTGCTCGGCACGCTGCGCAGATTGGTTTCTATTTTTGCCGTTACGGTCTCGTCCACTTCCGTAAAACGAATCAGCGCTTCCGGATCAGCCTCTGCCACTTCCGGCGGCGTCGTATCCTTCGGCTGCGCCGTTTCCGTATATCCGAAATATGCCACGTTCATATCCGCGCCTTTCGGCACGCCCGCAACAATTCCCGAACTTGTATACTGCCACATATCATGGCTGCCCGTATAACTTGATTTTTTCGTTTCCGGATACGGAGCGTCGGGATACTGTGATACCCATATTTTATAATTTCCTTCCAGTTGGTCCATATCCCAGAGGGCGCTGCCCTCCATCTCGTTTTTAGAAGCATAGAACATCGGCTCATAGCCTTTTGCTCGTATATAATCCAAAAAAGCTGCCGCGAGCTGCGTACGCTTCGCCTGTGTCAAGGTATACTGCCTGCTGTCCGGCGACTTAAAGCCTTCGCAGTTATACGCGATCGGATATGTCATCGGATACTGCGCGACGAAGCCGCATACCCATGCCGCCTCTTCCTTTGCCTCTTCTTCATTGACCGCCGTAGAGAAGAAATAAGCGCCGAGCTTGACGCCTGCCGCCTGCGCCTGCTGAAGGTTATAACGGGCGCAAGGATCTTCGCAGATCAGACCTGTCTTCATCGTACGATAACCGACGCGAACGATCGCAAAATCAACCCCCGCGTCTTTTACCTGCTGCCAGTCGATCGTCCCCTGCCATTTTGCTACGTCGATGCCGAGACTAATACCGCTCTGCTCGTATTCATTGCCTTGCAGAGCTTCATCCGTATTCACGCCGATATCCTCTTCCGGCTCCTGCTCATCCTCTAACGCCTGCTGGTCTTCCGCATCATCCATCGCGCCAATCTCCGCCGCGACGGTAATTTCTTCGATCAGATCCTTTTCCGGCTCTGTTTCTGCACTCTCCGTTTGTAATGATTCCTCCGCGGACGGCTCCGGTGTGCCTTCCGTCTCATTCACCGCCATTTCCGCATGTTTTCCCGAAAAAATCATTTTTAAAGATACGCCCGCGATAACGGCAAGCATTACGGCGACCGCCGCCAGAATCATCTTTTGCCGCATAACTTCCCGCCGCCTGTCCGCTCTTCTGCGTTTTTTTCCTTTTGTGTGCTTTCTTTTTTTCTGCGTCATGATATATGTTAAAACGTCTCCTTATTTTGCAGGTACGATCTCAATCCAATATCCATCCGGATCAGCAATAAAGTAAATTCCCATACCCGGATTCTCATAACAGATACATCCCATTTCCGCATGCTTTTTATGCGCAGCGTCCATATCGTCCACGGCAAACGCGAGATGAAACTCATTATCGCCAAGGTCATACGAATCCTTTTCCCAATCTCTGAGCCATGTCAGTTCAAGCTGGTGCGGCGTTTTGCCGTCCGTCAGAAATGCAAGGACAAAGCTGCCGTCTGAAGCTTCCTTTTTTCTTGCCACTGTCAGTCCGAGTGCCTCCTCGTAAAATTTCAATGATTTCTCAAGATCTACTACATTAAAATTGTTGTGCGCAAATGTAAATTCCATGTTCTCCTCCGTTCCGAAGCGTTTCTGCTCTCGCTTTCGCTGTAATGATCGCTTGTTTTCTATCATAAATATTACGATTTCTGTTATGGGCTGTCAAGGAAAGGAAAGTTCTTTGTATTTAATGAACAACAATCCTTTCTTTTGTTGAATCTCTGACGATGAAATGTTAAAATAATCCTATCACGAAAGAAGAAAGGAGCAATTTTCATGGACTCTAGTTCAGTATACCCGATGAGCGACCAATATATCACCGGCGTTCCTCTCCTCGATGAACAGCACGGACAGCTTTATTCCTTAACCGATCAGGCGCGCAACCTATTAAAAGATGAAAATATGTTGTACAAATTTGACGAATTAAAAGAAATTCTTAATGGTCTTCGCACCTATACGTTATCCCACTTCTCTGCGGAAGAAGATTTTATGAAAAAGGCTTCCTACAATCAGCTTGAGGAACACTTAAAGCTCCACCGGAGCTTCATTGAAAGACTGAATCAGGCGGATGAAGAAGTTTCACGCATTTCCTTAGGCAATCAGGATTCCATTCTGATCGAGCTGCTTGATTATCTGAACGAATGGCTGCTGCAGCATATTCAGAATGTTGACGTCGAAATGGTAAAAGCGATTGAAGCAGCTTGTTAGCTGCTTCTTTTTTTGATTATTTTCTATTTTTTTCATTTTTGCTTTGACAAGACCGGATTTTTATTGTATTATGTAATTCGGCAGTTACAATATACTAATATCGGCGCGTGGCTCAGCTTGGTAGAGCGCTGCGTTCGGGACGCAGAGGTCGCAGGTTCAAATCCTGTCGCGCCGATTTTTCTTATTCATTCTAACAAACATCTTTTTTACTTATTTACGATATCCATACTACAACTAGATACAGTTTTCCCCAATATACTTCTGGATTGATTAACTCTTTTATTTTATAAAATTCTTTAACAATACCATCTATATTAAAGTTTTTCACTAAGTATTTAACAATAACGTTGTCACAATAATGTGCATAACCATTACAATCTACTATCG
>JAGARW010000150.1 GCA_017621975.1 Lachnospiraceae bacterium
CTTTCTGCTGTCATAAATTACTTTCATCCAAAGCTCCCAACTGTCGGTATACTGTATTTCATCTAAAAAAAGATACCGTTCTCCCTCCGTCGGATACAGAGACTCATAAATAGTCAGAACATTTTCTATGCTCACAAGCTTCAGCAACGGATTATCAAACGTTACATACAAAATATTTCTCGGATTCACGCCGTCGTCTATCAGCCGATCCATGATCTGATATAGGATCGTTGTCTTGCCGACGCGCCGTACGCCGGATAACACGACAAACCGTCTGATGCTGTCATGTTTCAGCATTGCGAGTGCCTCATAATAAGCCAGTCTTTTATGCGGCTTGCTTTCTTCTTTTATTGCATTCGGTATCCGCCACCACGGATTATACTGTTGTAATACCTTAATGATCTGCTCATCGCTTACGATAGACATAAAACCGCCTCCACAACTATAATTATAGTATGTATTGGAATTATCAATAGTATACTTCGTATTATTTCATACTTTTATTAAGTATATTATATATTTTTACCAGAAAAACATCAAGTATACTTTGTATTTTTATTTTAAAAATTTTAACTATACTTTGCAAAATTCCGGGGAATAAAATATATCATTTAAAAACCGGGAAATCTTTTTCTTTCCAAAAAATTTCCCGGCATTTTCCATCGCTATTGTCTCTTCGCCATGAATTCTTTCACGCGGTCCGCCTGTATCTTTAATCTATTGTCGGTTGTAAATACCGTATCTACAATTTGTATCTCCTCTCTGACCGCCCGGTTTGCCAAGTCATACAGCTTGTTTGTCTTTAATCCCAACACGACCGGACGCAGCAGAGATTTCGGGTTTTCCCGAATAACGATCGCCTGCTCGTGGTTGCTGAGTCTGACATAAGAGCCTACCGGGAGGATATTCAGGCACGCTTCCAACGCGTCCACCGTCAGCGAGTCATAATTCTCCGGCTCCTTACGAATCGTCTGAATTGCGGAAAGAGCGGAAACCGGCTCTTTATAAGGGCGAATCGCCGTCAAAATATCGTAAATATCCGCAACCTGCAAAATCTTTGTGCCGGGCAGGAGTGTCTGACTCGTTTTCACGCCGCCCAGAAGCTTGTCCGACATTTCTTTTGAAAGCTGTATAATATATCTGCGCACGCCTGCAGGATACTGGTAATTCCTTCCAAGCATTTCAAATCCCTGCAAAAGACATTTATAAATAACCTGCATTTCCGCTTCCGTCAGCTTTTCCTTTTTGTGCAGAATATTCGGGGGAACAAGCAGCTTGCCGACTTCATGGAACAGCGCCGCTTCGATCAGATATTTTTTCTCCTTGCTGTCAAACTTCATCTTATCGGCGATCATGACCGAAAGAATCGCAACGTTCAGCGTATGCTTGCTGATAAAATCTTTTTCTGAACGGACGCATTGATTGAAAACCATTTTGCCAGACAGAGAACCAAACCGACGCATGATGACGTCGACCAGCTCCTCGCGCCCTTTCGTCCCTTTTTCCTGCACGACTGCCGTTAAAATATCGTTTACATCATAGGTATGCATGGACTGAAAACGTTCAAACTCCTGTTCCTCGTCCGTGATCGGCGGAACCGGTTCTCCGTTGTCAAGCACATAGGTACCATAAAGCTCCATTTCCCGAAAATTAGAAAGCATCTGCGCGCTGATCTTAACGCCGCTGTTATATAGTAACACGCCTTTGCTGTTGTAAACCGGCTTCCCGATCAATCGTCCGATTTCCATATCCTCTGTTTTTACAAATTTCATACCATACAGCTCCTACTCTAAATAGTACTTTCATCATAGCACAAATTCCCCCGATATTACAACAATATGTAATACCGGAGGAATTTCTAATGATCTTTTTTTCGATTCCGCTTACCACTCGATCAGACAGCTTCCCCATGTCAATCCGCCGCCGAAGCCGGACATCATGATTTTGTCTCCTTTTTTGAGCATACCCTTCTTATTCACTTCATCAAGAAGAATCGGAACGCTTCCTGCGGATATATTGCCGCAGTGATCGAGGCTGATCGGGAATTTATCCATGCTCACCTTCAGTCTCTTGGCAACCGACTGAATGATTCTGATATTCGCCTGATGCAGCACATAGAGATCGATATCGTCCGGAGAAAGCCCCGCTTCCTCAAGTACCTTATGAATCGATGCCGGAACCGCGGTCACCGCAAACTTGTATACTTCCTGTCCATCCATATGGGTATAGCCCGGTTCCATTCCTGTCTGCACAAGCGGGTTATTGTTCGTGCGGTTCTTACATTCCAAATGCAGGCCCCTTTCTCCGTCGGAGCCTTGATCGTATGCAAGAATGCCCGTCGTTTCATCCGCGCGTATCACTGCCGCTCCCGCGCCGTCGCCGAACAAAACGCACGTGCTTCTGTCCGACCAGTCCATGATCTTAGAAAGCGTTTCCGCACCGATCACAAGCGCCGTTTTGCACATGCCGCTCTTAATATAAGCGTTCACCGTATGAAGCCCGAACACAAAACCGGAGCACGCCGCATTGATGTCAAAGCATACTGCGTTCACGGCGCCAAGCCCTGCCTGTACTTCACAAGCGGTAGAAGGCGTCACATAATCGCCGGTCAGTGTTCCGACAATGATCATATCCAGTTCCTGCGGCTTCACGCCCGCATCGTCAAGCGCCCTTCTTCCCGCCTCTATGGAAAGGCTCGCCGTCGTCTCTTCCTTTACAAGATGCCTCTGCCGGATTCCGGTTCTGGAAGAAATCCATTCGTCGGAAGTATCCATGATCGTCGATAGGTAGTCGTTCGTCACAACCGTTTCAGGCAAACAGCTTCCTGTCCCAATAATTCTACTTGTCATAATTCTTCTCCATTCCGAAGCTTTTCAGTCATATCTCTATTCGGATCTATCTGAATTCGTCTATAATATCTTTTACATGCTCAAGCTTCTGCGCGCGGTAAGCGTTGCTTCCGCAGAATAAAAGAGCGTTGTCCACATTGCCGACAGCCGCGTTGACGAGCGCTTCCGTAATACAATACGGCGTCTTGTCCGGCTTGCACGTGCTGATGCAGAGATGGCATTTGCCGTGCGGTATCTGACCCTCCTTCGCCCTTTTCATAAAAGGATTTAAGATAGCGCGTCCCGGCATTCCGACCGGACTCTTCACGATCACGATATCTTCCTTCTTCGCATCGATATACGCCTGCTTATAAGCGTCCGCCGCGTCGCATTCATACGTCGTCACAAAGCGCGTCGCAACCTGTACGCCCGCCGCGCCCATCGCAAGATAACGTTCCATATCGCTTCTTTCATAAACGCCGCCCGCCACGACGACCGGAATCTCTTTTCCCTTTGACGCGCCGTATTCCTTTACGCGGGCAATGATCCGCTTGATCTCCTCATCGTAAGCGGCGTCGTCAATTTCCTGCAGCTCTTCCATTTTAAAGCCGAGATGTCCGCCTGCCCGCGGTCCCTCAATAACAACGAGATCCGGCAGTCTGTCGTATTTCCGGATCCAATATTTGCAGATCACATCCGCGGATTTTACGCTCGATACGATCGGCGCAAGCTTGACGCCGCTGCCTGCCGCAAGCTCTGGAAGCTGCATCGGAAGCCCCGCGCCCGAAATGATGAGATCGACGCCCGCGTCGACTGCCGCCTTTACATAGCGCCCGTATTCTCTTGTCGCCACCATGATATTGACGCCGACGATGCCGCCGCCGGAAATTTCTTTCGCCCTGCGCACTTCCTTTTTGATCGCGCGCATATTGGCTTCGATCGGATGATCGTCAAAATCCGGCTCGCGATAACCGATCTGCGCGGTGGATATAATACCGATCGCGCCCTGCGCCGCAACCGCGCCCGCCAGATTTGACAGACTGATGCCGACGCCCATACCGCCTTGGATCAACGGAACTTCCGCTTTCAGATCGCCTATGATAAGAGGTTTGCTTTTTTCACACTCCATATCCTACTCCGCTTTTCCCAGAGCAAACGTAAGCTCTGCCTGTGCTACAACCTTACCGTCCACATATGCCTTCGCGCTGCCGACGCCGATCGGTCCCTTGGACTTGATGATCTCCGTTTCCAGTGTAAGGACGTCTCCCGGCGTGACTTTGCCTTTGAATTTCGCGGAATTGATCGCTCCGAAATAAGCTGTTTTTCCTTTGTTTTCCGGCAGACTTAAGATCGCCACCGCGCCTACCTGCGCAAGCGCCTCGATAATCAGCACGCCCGGCATAACCGGTTCTCCGGGAAAATGTCCTGCAAAAAACGGCTCGTTATAGGAAACGCATTTTTTACCGACTGCTTTTTTGCCTTCTTCCAGCTCTTCGATCGTATCTACGAGCATAAACGGCTGTCTGTGCGGAATAATTTCCATAATCTGCTTTGCTGTTAATACTGACATTTTGATTCCCCTCCGTACTATGCTTCGTATTTCTTTACAAGAATACTTGCGTTATGACCGCCGAATCCGAGGGAATTGGACAGAGCGTATTTCACGTCTTCCTGTACCGGTTCCTTACAATAATCCAGATCGCATTCTTCGTCCGGCACCTGATAGCCGACCGTCGCATGCAGATAGCCTTCCTGAAGCTCCTTCACGCATGTAATGAATTCGATCGCTCCTGCCGCGCCGAGCAGATGTCCGATCATAGACTTCGTAGAATTGATTTTTAATTCTTTTGCATGATCGCCGAACAGCAGCTTGATCGCGCGCGTTTCGAACAAATCGTTGTGATGTGTGCTTGTTCCGTGCGCATTGATATAAGTTACGTCTTCCTTTGCAATGCCCGCGTCCTCGATCGCATATTCCATCGCTTTCGCCGCGCCGGAACCGTCTTCCACCGGGGAAGTGATATGATAAGCGTCGCTCGTGCAGCCGTATCCGACTACTTCCGCATAAATCTTTGCGCCGCGCGCCTTTGCATGCTCAAGCTCTTCCAATACGACGATCGCAGAGCCTTCGCCCATCACAAAACCGCTTCTTTCTTTATCAAACGGAATCGAGCATCTTGCCGGGTCCGTACTGCTTGACAACGCCGTCAGAGCCGAAAAGCCTGCTACGCCGATCGGCGTGATGCTGCTTTCCGTACCGCCCGCAACCATCACGTCGGTTTCTCCGTACTGGATGGAACGGAACGCCTCGCCGATCGAGTTCGTACCTGTCGCGCACGCCGTTACAACGTTGATGCTCTTGCCCTTCAGTCCAAAATAGATGGAAACGTTGCCTGCCGCCATATTGCAGATCATCATCGGCACAAGCAGCGGATTCACGCGTCCCGGTCCTTTTTCCAGAAGCTTCTTATGTTCTCTTTCCATCGCCTGCAGGGAGCCGATACCGGAGCCTACCGATACGCCGACCTTAAACGCGTCCTCCTGCTCCATGTCAAGCCCTGCGTCTTCGATCGCTTCTTTCGCCGCCGCTACCGCGAACTGGCAGAATGTTTCCATTCTCTTTGCCGATTTGAAATCCATAAACTGCTTTGCGTCGAATCCTTTTACTTCCGCAGCCAGCTTACATTTATAATCTGTCGTATCAAATTTCGTAATCTCACCAAAACCGATCTTCTGTTCCTTTACGCTGTTCCAAAATTCGTCTACGCTCAGTCCGATCGGTGTAATCGCGCCCATTCCTGTTACAACTACACGTCTGCTCATATTTTTTCCTCACTTTCTCTAAATTGCCATACCGCCGTCCACACTGATGACCTGTCCTGTGATATAGGACGCCTTTTCGCTTGCCAGAAAGGCAACCGTTTCCGCAATATCGATCGGCTGTCCCATCCGTTTCAGCGGAATCTGCGAAAGGGTCGCTTCCTTTGCCGCATCTGTCATTGCCTGCGTCATATCCGTGTCAATAAATCCCGGAGCCACTGCGTTGACCGTAATGTTCCTGCTTGCCAGTTCTCTTGCCATTGCCTTTGTCAGACCGATGACGCCTGCCTTAGATGCGGAATAATTTGCCTGTCCCGCATTGCCGAGAACTCCTGACACACTTGTCATATTTATAATTCTGCCGCTGCGCTGTTTGAGAAACGCGCGGTACATATGCTTGATCGTATTAAAGGTTCCCTTCAGATTGGTCTCGATAACCGCGTCGAAATCCTCTTCCGTCATTTTCATGACAAGGTTGTCCTTCGTAATGCCCGCATTATTGACAAGAATATCGATATGTCCGTATTTGCCGAGCATTTCCGTAATCATATTGCCGCATGCGTCAAAATCGGCGACGGAGCACTGAACAGCCTGCGCCGTGCCTCCGTTTGCGGTAATCTCCTCAACGACCGCGTCCGCCTTTTCCTTGGAACCGTTATAATTTACAATGACCGTCGCGCCATAGCCAGCAAGCGTCAACGCGATCTGTCTGCCGATTCCTCTGCTCGCTCCCGTTACGAGCGCCACTTTCCCTGTCAGCATATTCATCTCTCCATTTTCCCCGGATTACAGCTCTGCCAGCTTCTGCAGATCTTCCAGTTTTTCTATATTGATCGTTTTCACGTCTTTATTGATCTTTCTCATAAAGCCGGACAATGTTTTGCCCGGTCCGATTTCGATAAAGGTGTCTACGCCGTCTTCCAGCATCCGTTCGATTGTCTGCTGCCATCTGACGGAAGAAGATACCTGCTTTGTCAAAAGCTCCTTTACCGATTCCTTATCCGCGACGTAATCTGCCGTTACGTTCGCTATGTACGGAATCTGAATCTCGTTAATTTCCACGTTCTCCAACACCTTGCCGAGCTTTTCGCCTGCGCCTGCTAACATTTTGGAGTGGAACGGACCGCTTACTTTCAGCGGTATGCATCTCTTAGCGCCTGCTTCCGAAAGCTTCTGTGCCGCCGCGGCTACCGCAGCCTCTTCGCCTGTAATCACGATCTGTCCCGGACAGTTATAGTTAGCGATCGACACAATGCCTTCCGTTTCCTCACAGATCTTTTCGATCGTTTCGCTGTCAAGTCCAAGCACCGCCGTCATTGCGCCGCCCGTCGGCACGGCTTCCTGCATGTAGATTCCACGCGCTCTGACAACTTTAAATACGTCCTCGCAGCTCATAACGCCGCTTGCCGCCAACGCGCCGTATTCTCCAAGGCTAAGCCCCGCCGTTACGTCCGGTTTTACGCCTTTTTCCTCTACCGCCTTTAAGATAGCCACTTCCGCCGCCAGCATAGCGATCTGTGTATATTCCGTAATGTTGATCTTCTCGTTTTCTTCGAAGCAGAGGCTTACAACGTCAAGTCCGCTTGCCGCTCCTGCCAGCTCGAACATCTCGCGGCTTACCGGAACCGCGTCATAAAAATCTTTTCCCATCCCTACATACTGCGCTCCCTGTCCAGGGAACATAAATGCTATCTTGCTCATACCCTAACTCCTTTTAGTTTGAAATTCAAAGTATTGAAATGTGAAATTGGAGGTCTGTTATGACCTCCTATGTATTTCACATTTTACAGTTGCTTTATCGTGCCAACAGCTTTTCGGCCTCTCCCATGATCTCCTGAATCATTTCGCTGCAGCTCTGCTCTTTCTTAACAAGTCCTGCAATCTGACCTGCCATCAATGTGCCGTGTACGACGTCGCCTTCTACGACTGCCTTGCGCAGTGAGCCGAGCGTCAGTTTTTCCAGTTCTTCGAACGGCGCGCCTTCTTTTTCCAGCTTCAGGTATTCTCTTGTCATATTGTTGCGAAGCTGACGGACCGGATGTCCGTGGCTTGTGCCCGTTACTTCCGAATCAATATCTTTTGCAGCGATCACTTTTTTCTTATAGTTGTCGTGTACGATCGATTCCTTTGCCACAACAAAGCGCGTACCCATCTGTACTGCCTCCGCGCCGAGCATCATAGCCGCTGCGAAGCCTCTGCCGTCCGCAATGCCTCCGGCTGCAATGACCGGAATGCTGACGGCGTCCACAACCTGAGGTACAAGCGTCATCGTCGTTGCAGAACCGATATGTCCGCCGGACTCCGTTCCTTCCGCTACGACCGCGTCCGCTCCGGCGCGCTCCATCATCTTTGCCATTGCTACGCTGGCAACGACCGGGATGACCTTCACATCCGCTTCCTTCCACATCGCCATATATTTTCCCGGATTACCGGCTCCGGTCGTGACTACTTTTACTCCTTCGTCAATAACGACCTGCGCAATGGCGTCCGCTTCCGGATTCATCAGCATGATATTAACGCCGAACGGTTTGTCCGTTACTTCCTTTACCTTCTGAATCTGTTCCCTGACAAACTCAGCCGGCGCGCCGCCCGCGCCGATGATGCCGAGACCTCCCGCTTCCGATACGGCAGCCGCCAGATTATGCTCCGCGACCCATGCCATACCGCCATGGATAATAGGATATTCTATTCCAAGTAATTCTGTTATTCTTGTTTTCATTTATGCTTCAACGCCTTTATTCTTCATGTACTCGATAACCGCTCCAACCGTTGTGATCTGCTCCAGATCTTCAGAAGGAATCTCGATGCCGTACTCTTCTTCAAAAGCCATAACGAGCTCGAATAAATCCAGAGAATCTGCTCCCAGATCATCCTTGAAGGAAGATTCTTCTGTGATCTCCACGCCGTCTAAGTTTAACTGTTCCTGAATGATTTCTTTTACTCTTTCTAACATTGTTTTATCTCCTTTACCTTTTTTATTGGGTTTCTAGTTTTAAAAAATAGTTTGACAGTCAAAGTATATGTTGCTCTCTGCTATTTGTCAACTATTTTTTTGCTCAATTATATATTGATACACTTCCCGCTTGGGAATTCCGCGGTCTGATGCGACAAGCTTCATCGCCTCTTTCTGCGTCATACCCTTCTCTTCATAGAGCTTCATATGCTCTTCGATGCTGATCTGCCGCCAGCCTTCCGCCTGCTCTTTCTTTTTTTCGGCAAGGCTCCTGCCCTCGATCACAAGCACGAACTCACCGCGGGCTTCTTCCTTTTCATAAAGAAGCAGCGCCTGTGAAAGCGTTGTCGGAATCACAGTCTCGAATTTCTTCGTCAGCTCCCGGCAGAGCGTAATGCGCCGCTCCCCAAGCGCCTCATAAAGCTCCGAAAGCGTCCGCGTAAGCCGATGCGGCGCCTCATAAAGAATGATCGTCCGCGGCTCCTCCGTCAGCTGCGCAAGAATCTCTTTTTTTTCTTTTTTATCGGAAGGAAGAAAACCCTCGAAGCAAAAGCGTCTCGTGGAAAGTCCTGAAAGCGTAAGAGCCGTAATGCACGCCGCCGGTCCCGGCAGAGAGGTTACGGGAATATTTTGCTCCTGACACATCTGCACAAGCGTCTCTCCCGGATCGGAAATCGCAGGGGTTCCCGCGTCGGTAATCAGCGCAACCGTCTTTCCTTCCCGCATCTGCGCAGTCAGATATTTTGCTTTTTCAATCTTATTGTATTCGTGATAGCTCGTCATCGGCGTCGATATATGAAAATGATTCAGCAGCCGGATACTGTTTCTCGTATCCTCCGCCGCGATCAGGTCTGCATCCGTAAGCGCTTCTATCACACGCGGCGTCATATCCTGCAGATTGCCGATCGGCGTCGCGCACAGCATTAATTTTCCGCTCATAGTTAATATCCGTATATCTCGTAAATCTCCGGCATGTAAACTCCGGGTTCCTTATACACAATCAGCGGAGGTTCCACCGTCATCCGGGAATTGCCCCCGCGGCTCGCTTCGAGCAATACCATATTCGGCTCCTTATCCACAAACGGATAGACAAGCCGCATCCGTTTCGGTTCCAACCGGTAGGTAAGCAGCATACCGATAATCTCCGCCAGACGGAACGGTCTGTGCACGAGATAAAATTTACCGCCCGGCCGAAGCAGCTTCGCCGCTTCTCTGACAACATCTTCCAGCGTACAGAGTATTTCATGACGCGCAATCGCTTTTGGCGCCTTAGGATTGACAAGTCCATGCTGTCCGATCATATACGGCGGGTTGCACGTCACAACGTCGAACGCCGCCGCGCCAAGCAGATTTGACGCCTCCTTGATATCGCCTTCCACGATCGTAATGCGGTTTTCAAGCCCGTTCAGGCAGACGCTGCGCCGCGCCATATCCGCGCTTTCCGGCTGTATCTCAAGCCCCGTCAGATGCTCCGCCTGCGTCTTTGCCGACATCAGGATCGGAATAATGCCCGTTCCCGTGCCAAGGTCGGCCACGCTCTCGCCCGGCTTTGCCTTCGCAAAACCAGATAGCAAAACGGCGTCCATACCGAAACAGAATTTTTCCGGACTCTGGATAATATGCAGATGACTGCGCTGCAGATCATCCAGCCGTTCGCCCGGCTTTAACTCAGTTATCATCCAGTTTTGACGTTCCTTCCTGCTTTTCCAGCTTTTCCAGCGCCTTTAACTCGGCGTCCATCTCTTTGTCTTTTTCTCTGTCTTTATCGCGTTTGCCGTGACGCTTCTTGAAGCGTAACTGTTCTACCTTATATTCGTGAATTTCCTTTTCGTCGTCTACCGTCACAAGCACCTTGACAAGCTGGCGCAATACGTTGACGCTCGCCACCTCGCCTTTCAGCCCGTCGTCCGTCGTTACATAATCGCCGACACTGGGCAGCTTGCGGTTCAGCTCTTCGTAGATCTCCTCCTCATGCTTCAGACAGCACATCAGTCTGCCGCATACGCCCGATATTTTGGTCGGATTCAAAGAAAGATTCTGCTCTTTTGCCATCTTGATCGAAACCGGGACAAACTCCGACAGATGCGCATGACAGCAGAGCGTCCTGCCGCAGATTCCCATACCGCCGAGTATCTTTGTCTCATCCCTCACGCCGATCTGGCGCAGCTCGATCCTCGTCTTAAAAACGGACGCAAGGTCTTTTACAAGCTCACGGAAATCGATCCTGCCGTCCGCCGTAAAATAAAAGAGCACCTTGTTATTGTCGAATGTGTACTCCGCATCGATCAGCTTCATTTCAAGTTTATGCTTTTTGATCTTTTCGAGACAGATTTTGAAGGCTTCTTTTTCCTTCAGCTTATTGTTTTTTTCCTGCTCCAGATCGCGCTCGTTTGCGATCCTGAGCACCGGCTTAAGAGGCTGGATCACCTTATCGTCTTCTACTTCCTTCACGCCTCCGACTACCGTTCCGAACTCCACGCCTCTCGCCGTCTCAACGATAACATGATCGCCTTTTTTGATGCGGAACTTCGCCGGATCAAAATAATATATCTTTCCCGCTGTGCGGAATCTTACGCCAATTACTTTTACCATAATCTATCTACCTCCCGCCCGCCGTATCCTGCATGCGGGCAATTTTCCGGAGCTTAATTTTCCTTGATTGTCATTAGCAGAAGCTCCATTGTCAGGTCAAAGTTTACGTTCGCATTCAGACGGCTCTTTGCCTTCTCCAGCGCCTCCAGAATTTTTTCGATTCCCTCGTAATCACTTTTCCCCGCTGCCTTTTTAATATACTGTATTTCCTCTTTAAAAATCAAGTGGTTTACGTCTTTTGTCGCCTTAAAGAGCAGCACGTCACGGTACCAGACGGAAATAATATCCAGATAATCGTTGATTTCAAGCTTATATTCGTTGATTTTCTTAATGGCGGCGATAATCTCATGCAGCTCCATCTCTCCGATATACTTCATCAGAGTGACGGCGTCCTCGCGGATATTCTCAAACTCTTCACTCGAAGCGAGCAGTCTTGCCTTGCCGATATTGCCTCTTGCAAAAGCGACGCAAATATCAGCTTTATAATCCGGTATCTGCATCTCTTCCATCAGATATTTTTTAACAAGCCTATCCTCAACCGGTTTCATATTAAGTACGACGCAGCGGCTGAGAATGGTTGGCAGAAGCGCGTTTACATTCGTCGTCAGAATCAGAATGACCGCATAGGCAGGCGGTTCCTCAAGCGTCTTTAAGATGGCGTTCTGCGCCGCTGTCGTCATCTTTTCACCTTCGTTGATAATATATATTTTCCGCGGACTGCTATAAGGCTTGATTCCAATATCGTTGTTGATCTGCGTCCTGATGTCCTCTACGCCGATCGTATTCGGCTTTTCATGCACAAGCCGTATAATATCGGGCTGGTTCCCTGACAACGCCTGTCTGCACGAATGGCACTCCCCGCACGGCTCGACGCCGTCCTTTTCACACTGCAGCGCCATTGCAAAAATACCGGCGATAAATTCCTTTCCGGCGCACCGTTCCCCGTTAATAATATAAGCATGGGAAACCTTATTTGCTTTAATCGCATTCTGCAGATGCTCCTTTAGCTGCTCCTGTCCGATGATATCTGTAAACTTTGCCACTTTTTTATCCTTTCTCTGCCGCCTTTAAGTAAAAATATCAAGCAGCAGCCCCCTGATTTCTCCAATCTTGCCGAGAATCGCGATATGATCCTTTTCGTCCTTAACAAGCTCCTGCGCCAGCTCGTCGAGCGTCTCGTCGACAAGCCGAATGATTCCGTATACCCTGTGTCTGCCCCGTCTGTCCAAAAAGTTTTCTCTCGAAAACGAATGCGAACGGCTGACGATCTCATTCATAAATTCTTTGATCATGCTGCGGTAGCGTTTCATATCCCTGACGTCCATACGCTTCGCGATCTTATTGCCCTGCATCGTGATCTCTTCCATCATCGTATTCAGTCTTGCCGCAAGTCCGGCTTCCTCGATATGGCTTGCCAGTGTAAATTTAAACGTGCCGTCGCCTTCGGGCGTCTGCTTTGTCTGCTCTATCGGCGCAGGCTGTGACACAGAATTGACCTTCATATCCATGCTGTTTACCTCCGCTCTTCTATGTACCGCTCTATTTCAGAAAGACACCGCTCCAGATCATCGTTGTAAAAGCGCTTCGTAATCTCCGCCTCCGCAAGCTTCTGGGGCGAAAAATCCGCTTCGTCCGCCAGATAACGCCTGCAAAGCTCCTGATAACGCGGTTTCTTCTGCAGCTTTTCCCGATCGAGCGCACGCTGAAGCCGTACGCCGTCGTCCAAGTCAATATAAAGCGGCACAATCTTTTCCCCGCCAAAATAATCTCTTGTCATTGCATATGACTCAAGCGTACCGATCATCAGATAATCATACCGTTCCAGATCGATCTGCTCATCCTTAACCGTAAAATAATTCCAAACGCCGTGAAAGGTATGATAAGACCGCAGCTCAATGATCCTTCCTTCCGCCGCAAGCCGCGCCTGCCGCTCTTCATCCACGAAAAAATATTCAACGCCGTCGCATTCGCCTTCCCTGATCGGACGCGTCGTATACATAATGATCCTCCGGAGCGTGCCGTCGCAACGCTCCAGAAGCCTTTTGTAGATTGTATCCTTTCCTGTAGAGCTTTTGCCCATGATATAAAATATCCTGCCCATAACAGTCCCCAACCTGCCGATGCTTTTCTTTCTTACCGCCGTCCAGACGGTGCTTCCACGCTTCGCGCTCCGCTCTACGCTTCCAGCACCTGTATCATATTCGTCCTCCCGGATTCTCCGAGCGGAACGCCTGCCGTAAGAACTACCGTATCTCCATTATGAATGAGTTCCTGCTTTTTCGCAAGATGGATTGCTTCATCAAACAAATCTTTTGTCGTTTCTTCCTTCGACATCAAAACCGGCGTTACGCCCCACATAAGCGCCATCTGCCGGCAAACGCGCGGATTCACGCTGCATCCGACGATCAGGCAGTCCGGTTTGTAACGCGAAACCATACCTGCGGTAAACCCGGACATCGTAACGGTAATGATCGCTTCCGCGTTCAGATGCATTGCGGTCGTACACGTCGCATAAGAGATCGCCGTCGTCACATCCTCCAGATTTCTCGGCGTTTTTCTGTGCATTCTGCCGTTATAATCGATCGCCTTTTCCGTACGCTCCGCGATCTTCGCCATCGTAGCGACCGCTTCGACCGGGTATTTGCCCGCGGCGCTCTCGCCAGACAGCATGATCGCCGTCGTACCGTCGTAGATCGCGTTCGCCACATCGTTTGCCTCCGCTCTTGTCGGACGCGGATTTTCGATCATGGATTCCAGCATCTGTGTTGCCGTAATGACATGTTTCCCTGCGCCTACCGCCATTTTAATCATCCTTTTCTGGATGATCGGCACTTCCTCAAGCGGCAGCTCTACGCCCATATCGCCTCTCGCCACCATGATTCCGTCCGACACGGAAAGAATTTCCTCCAGATTTTGAATTCCCTGCAGGCTTTCGATCTTTGCAATGATCTTGATCGGACTCTTGTGCTCGTCCAGAATCCTGCGGATGTCGAGAATGTCTTCTTTCGTTCGGACAAAAGAGGCTGCAATAAAGTCAAATCCCATCTTTATGCCGAACAAAATGTCTTCTCTGTCTGCATCGCTGATATACGGCATCGAAAGCTCCGCGCCCGGCACGTTGATTCCTTTATGATTAGAGATAACGCCGCCGTTCTTTACGCTGCAGACGATCTCCTCGCCGCGGATTTCTTTTACTTCCATTTCGATCTTACCGTCGTCGATCAATACCTTAGAGCCCGGCTTTACATCGTTTTTCAAATTTGCGTATGTGATCGACGCCCTTTGCGCGTTTCCCATCACGTCCTCTGTCGTCAAAATAAATTCCGCTCCTGCGCAAAGCTCCGCCCTGCCGCCTTCAAAATCACGCAGCCGGATCTCCGGTCCTTTCGTATCAAGCAGTGTCGCAACAGAAATTCCAAGCTCGCCGCTCACCTTTAACACTCTTCCAAATTTTATCTTATGTTCTTCATGGCTTCCATGAGAAAAGTTGAATCTGGCAACATTCATGCCTGCTTTCATCAGTTCCCTCAGACGCTCTTCGCCCTCGCTTGCCGGTCCGATCGTACATATAATTTTTGTTTTACGCATAAAACTCCTTTCCACAACCGCTTCTTTTAAAATATTTCGTCTTTTCTCTCAAATATTTTATCTTTTAAAACACTCACTTTCCTGTTCCGCTCTTTCATTCCTTCTATCGTCAGTCCGCTTTTACGGTATCGCATAAGCTGCTCCTTCACCGCTTCCGAAAATTGCTCGCCCGGCGCGATCAGCGGAACGCCCGGCGGATAAATGTAAATAAATTCCGAAGAAATCTCGCCCGTGCAGTCTTCCAGCCAAACGTCCCGACGCTCCGCCTCCATTGCCGTCTCAATGCAGCAAGCCTGCCGAGACGGCTTCTCCGTTTCCGCACACGGCTCCTCAGGCGCAGCGCGCAGACCGGCATCGATCTTTGCCAACGCATCTGCCAGTCTCTCAAAGCCTTCTTCCGTATCCATGACCGTCATGATCGCCGTCGCATAATCCTGCCCCGCCATTTCCATCTGCAGCTTATATTGGTTCAAAAACAGATCATACAGAGCCTGTCCCGTCAGATCGGTTCCTCGTACGGAAATAATCTTTTTTCCGGGATCGAAGTCAAATACTTCCTTTTCCCACCCTATTTCATTTCTGCATCTGTCTCTTCTTCCGTAACCGTCCGAGCCTGCCGGAAACACTTTTAAATGCTTAAGCTGTCTTACTTTTTTTTCAAATCGGTCGTTCAATAAGAAAAAACGATCGCTCAACGCTTTCTTTTCTGTTTCCAATATAGAAATACACTGCTCGATACCTGCCATCAGCACATAAGAAGGACTGCTTGTCTGGTATATTTTCAAAAACCGCCGCAGCCGCCCGCGGTCGATCAGGCTGCCCTGCACATGCAAAAGTGCCGTCTGCGTCAGCGACGGCAGCGTCTTGTGTATACTGTGGATCACAATATCTGCTCCGCAGTCTACCGCGCTCCTGGGAAATCTGTTATCCATCAAAAAGTGCGCTCCATGCGCCTCATCCACAATAACCGGAATGTGCCGCGCATGCGCCGTCTCCACGATCGTTTCTACATCGGACACGACTCCGTCATAAGTCGGCGACGTAAGGAATACCGCCCGTATATCAGGATATGCCGCAAGCATTCGTTCCATGCGCTCAGGAGAAATCCCTCCGCATATTCCATATGTTTCCAAAAAAGAAGGATAAATATACCTTGCGTTGCAGCCATTCAAATATAACGCATGATATGCCGATCTATGGCAGTTCCTCGCCATCAGCACACAGTCGCCTCTGCGCGCTGCCGCCGAAATTGCGCTCAATATTCCGCCCGTGCTTCCGTTGACAAGCAGGTATGTCTCCGCTCCGTACAACGACGAAGCCCGGTCCATTATCTCTTTTAAGATGCCTTCCGGCGCATGCAGATTATCAAATCCGTCTATTTCCGTAATATCGATCTCATAAAACGCTTCCATCGGGAAGCCCGCCATATTGCGCTTATGCCCCGGCATATGCAGCGGATAACGGTTTGACGCCTTATTTTGTTTTAATTTATCATACAAATGCTCCAATTTATCACCACATACTTGCGCCATTATTTCTTTTGTTTTTTCTGATGCAGGCGCACCGTCTCCATCAGCGAGCAATACTTATCCGCCATTGATACGATCCATGCTTCTCTGCATGTCGGCGGCACAACGGTCAGCGGCCACATATGTTTCTTGATAATATCCCTTTCTAACGCCGAGAGTGAAAACTCTTTTTCCGCATTGCGCAGCGCGATTCCCGGATGATGAATACCGTGCAGCCGGAACAGGCTGATGTGATCCTTATCGTGCCAGTCATACAGGAAAAAATCGTGCAGCAGCGCGCCCCGTATCAGCGCCTGCTTATCGCAGCGGATTCCAAGCTTTTCACTGATCAGAATACTGTATCTGGCCACGTTGATCGTATGCCGCCGCACCGACGTATCCCCATGCTGAATATCATATCTTGTCCGTTTGTGATGCTCCGAACGCAGAATATCCCTGCCGTTCTTTTTAATCATGTCTCCGACTCTGCTCATCTGTCATTCACTCTCATTTTCAAGCGTTCCGTTTTCCTCTACGCCAAAAGCGTTATCTTCGCTTTCGGTCGTCTCCTCTTCTTCCCCGTCAAAAGTATTTTTATCCTTATCCGGCTTCTTTTCATGCCGATAGCAAATAACCGGAAAGCCCTTGCTTACATATCCGTAAATCTCCTCTGCAGCCTCATGCGGCAGATTGATACATCCGTGCGAACCGTTTCTTTCATAAATCGTTCCGCCGAACTCCCGACGCCATTTTGCATCATGCATGCCGACATTACCGTTAAACGGCATCCAAAAATCTACCGGCGTCGCGTATCCCTGTCCCTTTAAAGTAGCGTTCAACGTCTTATAGGTCAATCCATAAACGCCTGTCGGCGTATCGTAGCCCCGCGCCACATTACCGGATACAAAGTCGCTGTCCGTTACAAGCCTTCCGTCCACGTAAAGCCAAAGATGCTGATCCGTCAGATCGATTTCTACATACGAATCGCCGATGTCGTCCTGCCCTTTTACAAACGCGGTATAAAGATACTGCGGTTCCCGCCCCGTCTGCCTGCCGCTTCGGATGAGCTTCATCAGCTCCTGTGTCTCTGCCGCACGGTCGACCCGCCAGCCATACGTACCCGGTTCCAAGTAAATATCTTCGTTCTCGCTTGTGTGAAACTTCCGGATTCTTCCAAACGTATCGTTTTTTCTTGACAACGTATCAATATGTTCCCGAACAGCCTCTTCATTCAGCGTCACACGATAGTTTTTCCGGTCTATTTCCAACCATTCATGAATGAGCGAACCGTCTATGATTTCTTCAACTCCGTTCCAGTCGTAAACGATCCGGCTTTTCACATATCGGTTGATCCTGTCGCAAAAACTTACAAGTTCTTCATTCTGACTGTCGATCCTGGGCTTCAAAAAGCAGTCCGCTTCATCCAGTGAAACAAAATCTTCCATATTTTCGATCGCTTTTATGATTGCTTCCTTCGCCTTTGCTTTGTCCGCATACGTTCCTTCATCCTCTGCAACAATAGGATAACTGCCGCCTTCGCTGTCGTATTCTCCAATATAGGCGTCCGTCGGTCTGCGCATTGCAGAAGGCTGAAACATCAGCATCTCCGATATACGCTTTTGCAGAAGCGCATCATCATAGCGAACCGTTACCGGAATTTCATGCTTTTCGTTTTTCCAGAGGAAGGAAAGCCATGCAAAGCTATTCTGCTTCTTCATGATCTGTTCAAGATGGTCGTCCGTAAAAAATTGCATACTGATCTCAGAGGCGCTTATAGCCGCTTCCATGCCTTCACGCCCCTGTACTGTCAAAACATACTCATCCGCTTTCTCTGCAATCAATTCCTGCGCTTCCTGTATCGTTTTACCGCCGCAGTCGATCGTTCCAAGCATTGTTCCGAAATAATAATGTTTTATAAAAAAGAGCGAAAATGCCAGATAGATGAAAAAAAGCACACATATCAAAGCAATTCCGCTCAAAAGACAAATCTTTTTCTTTTTTCCCACGAACTTTTGTTCCATATGCAAATAAATCACCTAGTAAATATGTATTTCTCTCTTTCATTTTATATGCTTTGCATTCTATTGACAACAAAAGAAAAGAAATTATTACTGGAATTTTACACCGTTTTTCTTCAAGATAACGCTTTGTATTATAATGTTTCCTTTCTAATCGTCAAGTCCTTAACGATTTCTCCCGCAATAATCAGCCCGACAACAGAAGGAACAAACGCTGTGCTTCCCGGAATCTGCCGTCTCTGACCGCATTTGCGGACGCTCCCCGGAGGGCAAACACAATTCTCTGCGCAGCCTGCTTCTTCATCTTTAAGCGGAGACAGCGGTTTCTCCGTTGAAAAAACAACCTTCAAATGATAAATTCCTCTTTTTTTTAATTCCCGCCTCATTACTTTTGCAAGCGGGCAGACGCTTGTCTCGGAAATATCCGCTACCTGAAACGCTGTTGGATCGAGCTTGTTTCCGGCTCCCATAGAACTGATAATCGGCACGCCGCATTTTACCGCCTGCTCCGCCAGCTCCAGTTTTCCCGTCACCGTATCGATTGCATCCACAACATAATCATAATTCGTAAAGTCAAACTGATCCGCGGTTTCCGGCAGATAAAAGGTCTGATAAGTGTTGATCTGCACCTCGGGATTGATCTCCAAAACACGTTCCTTTGCCGCATCCACCTTATATTTGCCGATTGTTTTTGTCGTTGCTATGATCTGCCTATTGATATCCGTTAGGCATACTTTGTCATCATCGATCAAATCCAACGCACCGATGCCGCTTCTTGCAAGCGCCTCTACCGTATATCCCCCGACGCCTCCGATTCCAAATATCGCGACTCTGGCATTTTTCAGCCTTTTCATATTCTCTTTTCCAAGCAACAGCTCTGTTCTCGAAAATTGATCCGGCATCCTCTTCCTCCTAGTTATTTATTCTTCCGCCTTCATCTCATCGGCAACTTCTGCCTCGCAGGAACGCATTGCCTCGAGTGTCTTTTCCAGAAGCGTGTTCAATTCCCATCCAAGCATCGCTGCGCCCTTTTCAATCACTTCGCGCGAACAACCCGCTGCAAAGTTAACGCTCTTATATTTCTTCTTTAACGATTTCAACTCCATATCCTGTACGCTCTTTGAAGGACGGATCAAAGCCGCCGCCCAGATCAAACCTGTCAGTTCGTCCGCCGCATACAGTACCTTTTCCATCTCATGCTCCGGTTTTATATCAACAGTCAGCTCATATCCATGACTGCATACCGCATGAATCATATCTTCCAAAACGCCGCCTTCCCTCAAAAGCTCCGGCGCTTTGATACAATGCTCTTCCGGATATTGCTCAAAATCAATATCATGCAGCAGCCCGACAATTCCCCAATATTCTGCATCTTCTTCATAACCAAGCTCTTTTGCATACCATTTCATTACGCCCTCAACAGTAAGCGCATGCTGAATATGGAAGCTGTCCTGATTGTATTTCTTTAATAATGAAAATGCCGTTTCACGGCTGATATGTTCCCTCATTTTTTCCTCTCCTTCTGCCGCTTTAGCGGCTTTGCAATTTAGTTTTAAAGCGCTCTTTTCTATTCCTAGTATTCTCCTAGGACTATAGCACACTCGCTTTTATTCGTCAATCGTCTCTCACATCCTGCAAGTTCCCCTTATTTACTTACAAATGGAGCAATTTCCTATGAAATAAAAAAGCCGTGCCCATCAAGACACGACTCTTTTTATCCTCCTGAGACATCGGGGATTCGAACCCCGGACAACTTGATTAAAAGTCAAGTGCTCTACCAACTGAGCTAATATCCCATTTATTTTGAATGAATTTCAAAATAAAATGCCCAGAACCGGAATCGAACCAGTGACACGAGGATTTTC
>JAGARW010000151.1 GCA_017621975.1 Lachnospiraceae bacterium
CGCACGGTCTTGTCAGCGCCTCAAGACCAACGATCACCGCCATCAGCTCCATCCGGTTATTTGTCGTCTTTTTATAGCCGCCGCTGTACTCGCGCGTATGGAGCGTCCCGCCCCGGTCGGTATAATGGAGAATCGTTCCGTAACCTCCCGGTCCTTCCGGGTTGCCCCGCGCGGAACCGTCCGTATAAATCGTTACTTTCATGATCTGCCGCCCTTTCTTATCATGATTCGGGTGTCAAAAGGTTTTATTTTTACGATGCCTGGTCAAATTGTACAAAAATTTTATTTCCTGTTCCGGGCTTCGGATATAAGACTTTCTAAGCATTCCGGCAATGGTCTGAAACTGACAATACCAGTTTTTAATAAAACCTTTTGACACCCGAATCCTATCATACAATAAACTCCTGTCCCGGCTCTTTGATTTTCATAATCCTGCCTTGATATGGCGCTCCCGCCTTACTTTGCAGGAAACGGTCAATCACCTCATACCGGTCCCACATATGCATCGGAAACACGGCTCCTGCATCCGTATGCTCCAGAAAGACGCGCATGCCGAGGTCATACGCTCCCTCCAGTCTCGGATCAAGCGGCACAAACGCGGCGTCGAAATGCCTGCCTTTGATCCGCGCGATCTCCTTTTTATAATCCGCTTCCATCTGACGGTTCCACGCGGCGTCCTCGCCTTCCCAGTGCCACCAGTTCAGATCGCCCGCATGGTAGAACGTTTTGTCCTCGGCAGTCACGATAAATGCAACGCCGGCATCCGTGGACCGCAGCGTCTCGACCGTAATATCCTGCCATTTTGTAACCGTATTCTTACCGACATTTGTGACTGCCGATTTCACGGCGGGACTGACACCGTTTCGTTTTAAATAAGCTTCGCTCAGCTTAACGTCAGATCCAAGAAAATAATGCAGTTTTTCATATTGACCGAAGCAGTCAAATATTCTGAGGTCAAAATGATCCTGATGTTTATGGGAAACAAAGAAAAGAATCGTCTTATTTTTGTCCCATTTGGGCAGCTTTCCCCTATAATAATCAAAAATGAGAATATGCTGCGCAAGCTCTACGGCAAAGCCGCTATGGTATAAATATGTGATCTTCATACTTTCTTCCGTTTTATCCAAGTTGCAGATCGCCCGGTCCGAATCCCATCGGCAGCATCTCTTTTAAAGAATATTCAACATATTCCTCCGGCGACTTTGCAATGATGATATGAAATGTTTCGGGATCGCAGAATTCCATCATAACCTGACGGCAGACGCCGCACGGCGCCGCGTAGGAAATACATTCGCCCTCAGGACTTCCCGCTATTGCAATCGCTTCAAATTCCCGCTCTCCTTCATACACCGCTTTAAAAAACGCATTCCGTTCCGCGCAGATCGTCGGCGTATAAGAAGCATTCTCAATATTACAGCCCTGATAGACCTTTCCTGACCTTGTCAGCAGGGCGGCTCCTACCTGAAAATGGGAATACGGCGTATACGCATGAGTTCTTGCCTCTAACGCCGCAAGAATCAGCTTTTCTTTTTCCATGATCTTTCCTCATTTCTGACCAAATCTCAAAATGGATTCCGTTACCAGTCTTTTGAAAAGCGGCGCAGCCGCATTGGCGGCCTCCTGTACCTCTTCATGCGTCAGCGGCTGGGGCGAAAGTCCCGCCGCCGGATTGCAGACACAGGAAATCCCGCAGACCTTCATGCCCATATGATTTGCCGCGATCGCTTCCACCGCCGTGCTCATGCCGACCGCGTCCGCACCAAGCGTATGCAGCATCCGCACCTCCGCAGGAGACTCGTACGAAGGACCCGTAAGCTGCAGATACACGCCCTCCCGGATCGGAATATCCGCTTCCTTCGCACAGCCGCGGATCACTTCCCGAAGCTCCTTATCATAAATCTCGGACATATCCGGAAATCTGACGCCCAGCTTATCCTCATTGGCGCCGATCAGCGGATTCGGTACAAAGCAGGCGATATGATCCGTCATCAGCATCAGATCGCCCGCTTTATAAGCCGGATTGACGCCGCCGGAAGCGTTCGTTAAAAACAAAATCTCCGCGCCCATCAGCTTCATCAGCCTTGTCGGCAGCACCACGTCGGAGATCGGATATCCCTCGTAATAATGGATGCGTCCCTTCATGCAGACGACGGGGACTTCTCCGACATAACCGAAAATGAATTTTCCGTCGTGTCCCGGCGCGGTAGACACCGGAAAGCCCTCGATCTCTCCATACGGAAGCTCCGCCTCAACGCGGATCGAATCCGCATAATCCCCCAGACCGGAGCCTAACACAAGCGCAATCTTCGGCGCAAAATCCACTTTCTTCTTTACGCTTTCATAACATCTTTCCAGTTTTTCAAACACCTCGTTCATTGCTTCCTCCCATTGCTTTCCTTCAAATATAATCAAAGATTCCCTGTATCGCATCCGCAATATTCATGCGGTCCGCTAATGTAAGCGCGCCTGTTTTTTGATATCCCCGCACTTTCAGATCAAGCAGCGCAAGTTTCTCACACTGCACATATTTCCGGCTTCCATCAACAAAGACCCCGATATGCAGCGGACCCTCCGTCCCGCTTTCATAGATCGGACATCCGATGATCTCTCCGGAAGCATTAAAAAAATCCTTGCTGACAACCAGAACCGGCTGTGCGATCCGCTCAATCTTCAGGATATCTCCCTGCTGCAGCCCGCCGGACATCACCACGCCTCTCTTCCGACAGGCTCGCCCCAGTCATATTCTCCGTCAAGATTCAGTTGACCGTCATACTCCGCCGCCCGCTCTTCCAACGTTCTGTGACGAAACGTTTTCGTCAGAGTAATTACACCGTTCGACGCCGAAATATTTAAAATTTCATTCAAAGCAATCCCGGCGTTCTGCAAAAATTCCTTTGGAATTCTGACGCCCTGACTGTTTCCCCATTCTTTGATCTGTACCTGCATGAAAACGTCTCCTTTTATAGTATATACTTAGTATATACTATACTGTTGCCAAATACAAGGCATCAAACGATCAACATAGCGTCTCCGAAGCTGAAAAAGCGGTATCTCTCCCTGATCGCTTCCTCATACGCCGCCAGCACATGTTCTCTTCCGGCAAGCGCGGACACAAGCATCAGAAGCGTAGATTCCGGCAAATGAAAATTCGTAATCAGCCCGTCCAGCACCTGAAAGCGGTAGCCCGGATAAATAAAGATTTCCGTATTGCCGCAGCCCGGCTGGACGATTCCGTTTTCATCCGACGCGCTCTCGATCGTCCGGCAGCTTGTCGTACCGACGCAGATCACGCGTCCGCCCCGCTTTTTTGTCTCGTTGATCTGCCTTGCGGCTTCCTCTGTCACGACATAATATTCCGAATGCATATGATGTTCTTTAACATTCTCCACCTTGACCGGCCGGAACGTGCCGAGACCGACGTGGAGCGTCACATAGACGAGAGAAATTCCCTTTTCCCTGATCTCATCCAGAAGCCGGGGCGTAAAATGCAGCCCCGCCGTCGGCGCCGCCGCGGAACCCTCGTATTTTGCATATACGGTCTGATAGCGGTTCTTATCCTGAAGCTTATGCGTAATGTACGGCGGCAGGGGCATTTCTCCCAGACCGTCCAGTATTTCTTCCCAGATGCCGTCGTAATGGAAACGGATCAGGCGGTTGCCCTCTTCTACGATATCGACGACCTCTGCGGTCAAAGCGCCGTCCCCGAACACAAGCTCCGTTCCGGGCTTTGCCTTTTTGCCGGGCTTTACGAGCGTTTCCCAAGTATCGCCCTCCCTGCGCTTTAACAAAAGCACCTCGATCACGGCTCCGGTATCCTTTTTGGTTCCGTAAAGCCTTGCCGGAATGACCTTCGTATTGTTGAGCACAAGGCAGTCTCCCGGCCGCAGATACGACGCGATCTCCCGGAAATGATGA
>JAGARW010000152.1 GCA_017621975.1 Lachnospiraceae bacterium
GCCTGTCAAAAACAAATTCAGGAAAAAGCTCCTGCGCACCTCTTTTTTATTATGCTGTCCCATATACTGCGACATCATAATTCCCGCAACCGCTCCGACCGCGGACGACAACACCGAAAAGATCCATGAAAACTTTCCTGCCAGACCTACCGCCGCCACGCTGACGCTTCCAAGCTGGCCGATCATGATCTGGTCAATGATACCGAACGACGCCTGGAGCATCGACTGCAAAGCTACCGGCGCCGCAATCGCACAAACTGTGTTGAAAAAATTCTTTTCCTGTTTCATAGCTTCCTCACTTCCGCGCTTTTCTTACGCTCCTGTTTGTGCCTTTATTGTAACGCTGCGTCGTTCTTCCTTCAAAGGTTAAACGCGTAACCCATTCCAAAAATGAAAGGCTGAATTTGTGCAGTTTTACCAGCGCATCTTCAGCCTTTTTTCTTTCTGATTCTATTTTCAACCTAATCTCTGTTTTTGCGCACAGGCACAAATCCCGCATGTGAAAACTCTTCCGCATATAGATTTTTCACACTGCTGCCCCGAACCGTCAATTTCACCGGAAGCCGGATCTCTGCTTCCGTCTCTTTCTGTTCCTTCAGCTTTTTCAAGTTTTCCACGGCAAGATAAGCCCGGCGCGCCGCATCCTGTCTGACAGACGTAAGCGTCGGCGATACAAGACTGCACATCGGCGTATCGTCAAAGCCTGCCAACGCAATCCGTTCCGGCACAGGAACGCCCTGTTCATTCAGAAAACGCAGCAGATCGATCGCATAATAATCGGAAACCGCAAAGATCGCAGTAAATCCAAGAAGCCGCTCTAAATGTTCCCGATAAAAGTTCCATCGCTCTTCCTTATGCATCGGAATCTGCATAAACTGCGCCCCATTCCCGCCAAAGCCTGCCCGGAATCCTTCGTAGCGTTCCAGATCCACGCAGACGAGATTATCCGAGACACACAGCGCGCGCTCATGCCCCATCTCCCGAAAGTGCGCTCCGACCTGAAAGCCGCCGTCATAATTGTCGATCATAATATTGCAGATGCGCTCCGCGCCGCCCAGATAGCCGTCGTATACAACAAACGGAATCCGCATATGGCTGCGCAGATAGCGGTAGTCCGCATCACAAAAACCGATCAGCACAAGTCCGTCCATATTCCACATCGAAGCAAAACGGATGATCTCTTCCCTGTCCGTCGTCGTCTTTATCATCATAAACTGTCCGCTCTTTTCAATTTCACGTGACAAACAATTCAAAGAGGACGCGACAAAAATATCTTCCAATACATGCGCCTCATATTTTTCATGGTCGTTAACGACGACGCCGATAATCCGCGAATCATTCTGTGCCAGCAGAAGCCCCGCCATACTCGGAATATATTGCCTTTTTTCCAGAAGCTCCTGTACCCGTCTGACGGTTTCTTCTGATATCTTCTTTGTTTTTCCATGCAGCACATTGGATACGGTAGCCGTACTCACCCCAAGCTCCTGCGCAATGTCGCAGATTCTTACCCGACGTTCTTCCACGCTTTTTTCCTCATTTCTTTCATCCGTCCGCATACAGCAATACAGGGCTCCTTTCGGAGCCCTGCGTGCGCTTTTGATTCTGCTTATGCTTTCTTATTCTGCGTCTGCTTCTGCATTTTCTGTTTCAGCGCTTTCTGTTTCAGCCGCCTCAGTTTCTGTACCTTCTGTCTCTGCTGCCTCTGTTTCTGCGCTTTCCGTTTCTACTGCTTCTGTTTCAACTGCTTCCGTTTCTGCTGCCTCTGTCTCTACAGCTTCTGTTTCAACTGCCTCTGTTTCAACTGCTTCCGTTTCAACTGCCTCTGTCTCTGCAGCTTCCGTTTCAACAGCTTCTGTCTCTACAGCTTCCGTTTCAACTGCCGCAGGAGTCTCGCTGCTGCCGCATGCAACTACCATTGCGGACGTCATCATCACTGCCATAACAACTGCTAATACACTTTTTTTCATAATCTTTTCCTCCTAAAATCATTGTGACTGAATTTCTGTTACGCTTAGGAGTATAGATTAATATGTCCATTTTGTAAACATGCCGTGAACGAAAATAAGATTTTCTTAATAATTGTTCATATTTTGTTCATTTTCTTTCGGATTTCTAAAGAGAATGATAAATCATTTCCAAAATATCAACGCATTTTTCAATACCAAGCCTGCCGCGGTCAAGCGTAATATCGTAGTTGTCCATATCGCCCCATTTATATTCCGTATAATAATTGTAATAAACGCTGCGCTGCTTATCCGTCTTACGGATGAGCGCCACCGCTTCTTCTTTTGAAAGATTATAATGACGGCATACGACCTCCACCTTTGTCGCCATATCCGCATGGACGAATACACTAAGCATACGCTTGTTTTCGCGAAGGATATAATCCGCTCCTCTTCCTATTATAATGCAGGGGCTCTGATTCGCCAGGTCTTTAATGATCTCCGCCTGCAGGCTGAACAGCTCTTCATTCATCGGAACCTTTTTCATCTGATATTCCATCCCAATCTCCATCGGGAACTCGTACCATTTGCGGTTAATCCGTTTTTCATCAACCTCCAAAAGAGAGGTATAATCCGCTTCGCTCCGTTCGGATGCCATTTCTATCAACGCCATATCATAATAAGGGATCTGAAGCCTGTCAGACAACGTCTTGCCGATTTTTCTTCCGCCGCTGCCAAACTGACGGCTGATTACAATTACCTGATTGCTCATACACGTCACTCCTTTGCTCGCTTTTATAAAATCCGAAGGCTCGCGCCAACGCGTTCTTTTCGTTTATTATAGCATATTCGGATGCAAAAATCTTCTTTTTCTTGAAAATCAGACGGTTTTATGTATAATAAAAATTGTATGTCAATTTTGAAAAATCTAGGAAAATAGAGGTATTACAATGATACAGGCAAATAATGTAACATTACGGATCGGTAAAAAGGCGCTCTTTGAGGATGTCAATATCAAATTTACGGAAGGAAACTGCTACGGTCTGATCGGCGCAAACGGCGCAGGTAAATCTACCTTCCTGAAAATCCTCTCCGGGCAGCTTGAAACAACGAAGGGCGACATTTCCATGACGCCGGGACAGCGTCTCTCCTTCCTTGAACAGGATCACTTCAAATATGACGAGTATCCGGTTATGGACGTTGTCATTATGGGAAACGAACGTCTCTACCAGATCATGAAAGAAAAAGACGCTATTTATGCAAAAGAAGATTTTTCTGATGAAGACGGTATTCGTGCCAGCGAGTTGGAAGCGGAATTCGCCGAGATGGACGGATGGGAAGCGGAATCAAACGCCGCCATGCTTTTAAACGGTCTCGGCATCGACACCGAATATCACTACTGCGTCATGAAAGATTTGAACGGCAATGAAAAAGTCAAGGTATTGCTTGCCAAAGCGCTTTTCGGCAACCCCGATATCCTGCTTCTCGACGAGCCGACCAACCACCTTGATCTCGATGCGATCGCCTGGCTGGAAGAATTTTTGATCAACTTTAATAATACGGTAATCGTCGTATCGCATGACCGTTATTTCTTAAATAAGGTATGTACGCATACGGCGGACATTGATTACGGCAAGATTCAGCTCTATGCCGGCAACTATGACTTCTGGTTTGAATCCAGCCAGCTCCTCATCAAACAGATGAAGGAAGCCAATAAGAAAAAAGAAGAAAAAATCAAGGAACTTCAGGAATTTATTTCCCGGTTCTCCGCCAACGCTTCCAAGTCCAAGCAGGCGACTTCCCGTAAGCGCGCGCTGGAAAAGATCGAACTGGAAGAGATCAAGCCGTCCAGCCGCAAATATCCGTATATTGATTTCCGCCCCGAACGTGAGATCGGCAACGAAGTGCTGTCCGTAGAGGGCATTTCCAAAACGATCGGCGGAGAAAAGGTGCTCGACAATGTTTCCTTTATTCTCGGTCACGACGACAAAGTCGCTTTCGTCGGAAGCAACGAGCTTGCCAAGACAACGCTCTTCCAAATTCTTATGGGAGAAATGGAGCCGGACGAGGGAACTTATAAATGGGGCGTTACGACTTCACAGGCATATTTTCCGAAGGACAGTACGGAAGAATTCAATAACGATATGACGATCGTCGACTGGCTGACCGGCTATTCTCCTGTAAAAGACGTGACTTATGTACGCGGCTTCCTTGGACGTATGCTGTTTGCCGGAGAAGACGGCGTGAAAAAAGTCAAAGTATTATCCGGTGGAGAAAAAGTACGCTGCCTGCTCTCCAAAATGATGATTTCCGGCGCCAACTGCCTCGTGCTCGACGAGCCGACCAACCACCTTGATATGGAATCGATCACCGCGCTCAACAACGGACTCATTAAATTTCCGGGCGTCGCGCTATTCTCCTGTCACGACCATCAGTTTGTACAGACAACTGCCAACCGCATTATGGAAATCCTTCCAAATGGCAGTCTGATCGACAAGATCACAACTTATGACGAATATCTTGAAAGTGATGAGATGGCAAGAAAACGTACTGTTTATACAGCAAACAAGGAAGAAGACGACAATTAACTTTTAAATATTAAAGGTAGATTTCATTATGATAGATTTGCACGTACATTCCAATAAATCAGACGGTACATGCTCTCCCTCGCAGCTTGTCTCTTATGCAATAGAGAAAGGACTGACTGCGTTTGCGCTGACCGATCACGATACGACCAGCGGACTGGACGAAGCCATGCAGGCTGCATCATGCCCCGCTGCACATTCTGTCACTGTCATTCCCGGCATTGAATTTTCTACCGTTTATGAAAATAAGGATATTCATGTGCTTGGACTGGATATTAATTACAAAACACCTGTTTTTTTATCTGCGCTCGCAGATTTCGTCGCTTCCAGAGAGCTTCGAAACGAAAAAATGTGTGCAAAACTCCGGGAATATGCGCAGATCGATATTACCTACGAAAAACTGCTCGCCGCTTTTCCCGGCGCCGTGATCACACGGGCACATTACGCACGTTATTTATTCGATCACGGATATGTTAAGAGTATGCCGGAAGCCTTTGACCGCTACATCGGCGACCGGGCGCCCTGTTTTATTCCTCGGGAAAAGGTCACGCCTGCTGCGGCAGTGCAGCTCATCCTCTCTGCAGGCGGCGTTCCTGTTCTGGCGCATCCGCCGCTCTATCATATGAGCGATGAACGGCTTGACCGCCTTGTCCGCACACTGACCGAAAACGGTCTTGCCGGAATCGAAGCGGTTTATTCCACTTATACGGCGGGCGAAGAAACGCATATGCGTTCTCTTGCCTCCCGCTACGGGCTTATCATCACCGGCGGTTCGGATTTTCATGGTTCCAACAAACCTGACATCGATCTCGGTACCGGAAAGGGAAATCTATGTATCCCGGATGAACTGCTGGAGGGACTTGGCAAGGCAAAGCGCTCACGGTAAGCGATACCGGAAACTTTTCATTCTTTTATCACATGCGGTCAAAACCGCTCCGAAGATGGGGATTGTTATGGAAAAAAAGATATTTTTTACAGATTTGGACGAAACGCTGCTGACGCGTGAAAAAACAATGACGCCCGCTACGGTTGCCGCCGTAGAAAAGCTGACCGGCGCAGGGCACTACCTTGCCTTTATATCCGGCAGACCTCTCGACAGCATTATAGAAGCCCGCGCGCTTCTTCCGGTTTCCAACCGCGGGCTGTATTATATTGCCAACAACGGCGGACTCATTGTCAATGCGGAAACAGGAGAACATATTTCTGAGATCCGTCTTACTATGGACGAGGTTCGTTATCTGATGAACGCATGCGAAGCCGCAGGAATACACTTTCATACGTATACGGACGATACGATCATTGCAAAAAGCCAGACGCCGGAGCTTACCTTTTATCAAAAAACAATTCATCTTCCGCTGCGGTATACCGAAGACATACCTTCCGCTCTCACACAGCCGCCTTTTAAATGTCTTGCAATCAGTCTGGAAGGACGCAGCCGTCTCGAAGCGCTGCGCGATTCGCTGCTTCCCTGGGCCGAGGGACATGTCAGCCTGATCTGCTCGACCGACCGTCTGCTTGAAATGTTTCCGGCCTCCTCCGGCAAAGGAGCCGCTCTGATCCGTCTTGCCGAATATCTGAATGTTCCTATCGAAAATACAATGTCCGCAGGCGATCAGGACAACGATATTTCCATGCTGAAAGCAGCCGGACTCGGCGTCGCCATGTGCAACGGCTCCGAAGGCGCGCGCGCCGCTGCGGACGCCGTTACAAAGACGGACAACAACCACGACGGGCTCGTGCCGTTTCTGGAAACGTTTTTCGGGGTATAACATCGCAAGGATATGCTCAATGATATGACAGAAGCTTAACGAAATGGCATGCGCTACGAAGTTATTTTTTGAATCAATGCTTCCTGTAGTACCTGTGAAAAATTAACTCCGCGCCGTATTGCTTCTTCATTGAGCCATTCCGGAATACTCAATGTCTTTTTCACCGCTTTCGCGCTATGCTTCTTTTTATAGGCCTCCATATCAAATTCTATGATTACGATTATAGCGTCCTTTTGCGCATCCGCCTTTAATGGAAACGTTGCTTTGGGAAGCGGCAGCTTTTCTTTTTCCCTATCCGAAATGCACAACCCAAGCGCTTCTACCGCCATTTCATATGCTTCCTCCATATTGTCGCCTTCTGTCAAACATTCGGGAAAATCCGGAAAAGAAATCCAAAATCCGCCTTCCTCCGCCGTATGAAACAATGCAGGATAAAATAATTTATTCGCCATCAACAAAATACCTCCTCACTTATCATTTCTTTTGATGTCATCGGCATCTTTATTTTGCTTCCTCCTTATGCTATCACGTAATATTACGTATTGCAAGAATAAAAAACGTTCCTGATTGAATTTAAAATCTCACTCTGTGAAATGTTGGCGAACCGCCATGAAAATCTGACATGAATATTTTAGAATTTATAAAAACGAATCAAATTTAGCAGGTAACTGCCGCAGTAAGCATAAACCTCCCTATTCATAACCCATGCTTACCGCAACAGCCTCTTACTCTTATCCCTCGACGATCAGGTATCTTCCGTCTCCGATCTCAAAGACCTCGTCCGCTTCCAGAATTTCCGCCTCGTCGGCGCCGTCCAGATCCATCCCTTCTTCGTCGAAGTATTCCCACACTTCCTTCGGAGAATTTACGACAACCGCCATGCAGTCCTCGAGAAATTCTTCCGCTTCTTCCATTGTCTCCGCCACCGTTTCCGGAAACAGCTTTAATTGGTTTTTTAAGAAACATTCCAGTACCGCGTCGTCAAACTGCATAAATTTTTCCTTCCTTTTCTCATATTTTAAACCGCGCTTTATCGGCGCGCAAAGCTCCGCGCTGCCGAAACGAATCCTACAAATACGCAAGCAGCTCCGACGGCTGCGCAATAATCGCGTCCGCATGGTTCTCTTCCAACTCTTTCCGGTCGCGGAAGCCCCAGAGCACGCCGACCGTAAACGCGCCCGCGCCCTTTCCGGTCTGCATATCCGTATTCGTATCTCCGACATACAGCATCTCCTCTACCGGAATGCCGAGCTTTTCGGAAATAAGAAATACGCCGTCTGGACTCGGCTTCTTATTGATTTCCGGCGTCTGCCCCTGCACAACGTCAAAAGTGTCGTCTCCGAACAAATCATGAATCACCTTGCATGTATTCGGATGCGGTTTATTGGACAGCACCGCCGCGCGCACTCCGCGCTTTTTCAGCTCCGTCAAAAGCTCCGGAATGCCGTCGTAGGGCTTCACCTTGTACATACAGTCTACTGCAAACAGCTTATCGTACTCCGCTTTCACATCATCATACAGATCCGTCCGGTCACTCTCCTGCGCCCGGAGGGTGCGGCGTATCAGCTCCGCAGCGCCGTCGCCGACAAAATATTGATATCGGTCGGTTCCAAACGTCTGCAGGCCGAATTTTGCAAGCGCCCTGTTCGCACAATATGCAATCGACACAATGGAATCCGACAGAGTTCCGTCCAGATCAAAAACAACTGCTTTTTTCATGATTTCCTCCGTTCCTCAGAATCATTTTTCAATCCTTCCTTTGCTCCACGATCTATAAAAACCGCTTCAGCGACTGATACAGACCGGCGATTGGAAGTCCGAGAACGGTATTGTACTCTCCCTGTATCTCGTCGACAAATACGGCGAAACTGCCCTGTATTCCGTATGCGCCCGCCTTGTCCATCGATTCGCCCTTTGCAAGATAAGTCCGTATTTCCTCATCGCTCATGGAATGGACTGTTACGATCGCCTTTTTTGAAAAGGTATCATGTGTTATTCTATCATTTTCCCGGCAGATAACCGTCACGCCCGTATATACTTCATGGCTGCGTCCCTGCAGCCTGCGGAGCATGTCAAACGCTTCCTCCTCCGAATGCGGTTTTCCCATCACCTCTTCGTCACAAACAACGATCGTATCGGAACCGATCACAAGGACATCTTCTGACGCCATCTGGGAAGCTACGTCCTCCGCCTTTTGATAAGAAAGATTTTCTACGATTTCTGCAGGACAGCCGCCTGTAATGACTTCCTCCTTTGTACTTGGAATGATCTGAAACGTAAGACCCATCAACTCCAGCAGCTCCTTCCTGCGCGGAGATGCGGATGCAAGTACTATTTGTTTATTCTGCATTTAACTTTCTCTTCTTTCCATTAGTTTTCTTTCGGCACGCATTTTTTTACTCTTAATTTTTTACTCCGAAATATGCGTTTCCGGTATAAACGTGCGGTTACGATACGGCTCTTTTTTTTCTGCGGCTTGCTCCATTGCCTCCCGGCAGAATTCCTCTTGGGAATCCAGACGCTGCTTCCCCCGTCTGTCGACCTTTTCATACGTATTGTCCTTCGTCAGGATGTTTGCCTTGACATTATCACGAAGCTGTACGTCAAGAATATGGATGATCCGCTGCTTCAATTCTTCCTTTTCTACCGGAAACAAAATCTCAACGCGGCGCTCTAAGTTTCTCGGCATCCAGTCCGCGCTGCCCATATAGATTTCAGGATCGCCGTCGTTTTCAAAATAGAAAATACGGCTGTGCTCCAAAAAGTTACCGACGATCGAACGCACCTTAATATTCTCGCTCACGCCCGGTATTCCAACGCGCAGGCAGCAAATACCGCGGACGATCAACTGAATCTTCACGCCCGCCGCGCTCGCCTTATACAAAGCGGCAATCACATCTCTGTCGCAAAGCGAATTTACCTTCGCTATGATCTTTGCTTTTCTGCCGCGGCGTGCATTCTCCGTTTCCCGACCGATCAGGAACAGAAATTTATCTTTTAGCCAAAGCGGCGCAAGAGACAGCTTATTCCAGTTCAGCGGTTCCGAATAGCCGGACAGCATATTAAATACCGCCGTCGCGTCCTCGCCGATCGCCTCGCTGCACGTCAAAAGTCCCATATCGGTATACAGCTTTGCCGTCGCGTCGTTATAGTTACCGGTTCCAAGATGGACATATCTTGCAATGCCTTCCTCTTCTTTTCGAACAACAAGCGTTATTTTACTGTGCGTTTTCAGACCGACCAGACCGTAAATAACATGGCAGCCCGCTTTTTCCAGCATTTTTGCCCATACGATATTATTTTCTTCGTCAAATCTCGCTTTTAATTCGACAAGCACAGACACCTGCTTACCGTTTTCCGCCGCCTGCGCCAACGCCGCAATAATGGGCGAATTGCCGCTGACGCGGTACAGCGTCTGCTTGATCGCAAGCACTTTCGGATCGCGCGCCGCCTGCTTGATGAATTCTACGACAGGCGCAAATGTCTGATACGGATGGAACAGCAAAATATCGCCCTTCTGAATCTTATCAAAAATACTGCCTTCTCCTTCCATTTCCGGCACGGGCTGCGGCACGTAAGAAGGCTTTTTCAAATGATCGAACCCTTCCATTCCATACATCTTCATCAGGAATGTCAGATCGAGAGGTCCCGCGATACGGTACAAATCCTCTTCCTGAATGTTCAGCTCCTTCTCTATGATGGCAAGCAGACGCTTATCGATTCCGGCTTCCACTTCCAGACGGATCGCCTGCCCCCACTGCCGCTTTTTCAGCTGACGCTCGATCTCCTTGAGCAGATCGGCGGCCTCGTCCTCTTCGATCGTCAAATCCGCGTTACGCATAATACGGAACGGATGCGCGCAGACAATATCATAATTCAGAAACAGCTTTTCTATATTTTTTTCAATGACTTCTTCCAACAGAATGACCTTGCGCTTTCCGCCTTCCGACGGGATTTCAACAATACGCGGCAATACGCTCGGCACCTGAACGGTCGCAAATTCCAGTTCCTTATCCTCTCCTTTTTTGCGTACAAGCGCGCCGATATTAAGCGACTTGTTGCGGATCAGCGGAAACGGTCTCGAAGAATCGACCGCCATCGGCGTCAGGACCGGATATACGTTATCCTTAAAATAACGGTCTACATACTCGCTCTCGGATTTCGTCAGATCCTCGTGCGCCTGAATGACATGCAGCCCGTTCTTTTCCAAAAGAGGAAGCAGGGAACGACTGTATGTAGAATACTGCATATTAACAAGCTCATGCGTCACCTGATCGAGCGCGGCAAGCTGCTCCTGCGGCGTCATGCCGGCAATGTCCGGCTTATTGTACTGTACGGAAACCATATCCTTTAAGGAAGCTACGCGGATCATAAAAAATTCATCGAGATTGGACGCGGTAATACTGAGAAATTTCAGACGTTCAAACAGCGGAATGCTTTTGTCCCTCGCTTCGTTCAGAACGCGCGTATTGAATAAGATCCAACTCAGCTCCCGGTTCGTATAATATTCAGGGTTTTTAAAGTCAATTTTTTTCTCTTTTTCCGACATAGCGTTTACACTCCTCTTTTTTGTTTGATAACAGGTGTTACGTTAAATATTTCTTCAAAGAAAGCCGCTTTGGAATCGAACAGTCCTTTTTCCAGCGTAATATCATGCGACATATCCGTCGTCAGGAAGAGCTCCCGTTCATGCAGGCTTGCCGTCATGCCCTTGAATTTTTCCTTATGGCTGCGGTCAAGCCCCGTCGCCACGCGCAATATCGCCGTCAGCTTTGCAACGGTCAGATAGGAACGCTTATCCAGCGAGCTCGCCGTCCCGTCTCCAAGATATTCGAAATCCCGATAATTATACCTGACGACATTGGCGACGATCTCGCGTTCCGCATGGGAAAGCCCTATAATTTCCGTCGACATAACGATCTCATAAGAAGCCTCCCCGACGTTCGTCATCGTAATATATCTGCCGCAGTCATGCAGCAGCGCCGCAAGACGCAGCAAAAGCCGTTCCCGTCTGCCTAGCCCATGCACCCGTTTCATGCTGTCAAAGATCGTAAGCGCAATTTTCTCCAACGTCTCTCCGCGTTTTTTACTGCCGAGATAACGCTTGCTGATATTCTGCGTACAGTCTATGATATCCTTTTCAAAATCGTGCGTCGTAGAGAATACCTTATTCTTTTCCGCATATTCATACCCAATGCCGTCGCATAACGTAACGCCTGGAATCCAAAGTGTCGCGACGTCCATCGTGCGGACAAATTTCATCACAAGCATAGATGAAATATAAAGAAGGAAAATACTTTCTTCCGGCATCTGAAAATGCTTGCTCATTTCCGAAATAGAACGCCCCTGCATTCCTTTCATAAAGGCTTCATACGTATTCCTGTCAATATAATTTTTAAGCAGGCTATGGTCCTTATGCCCAAGCGCATTCGATATATATTCGTCGACAACGATAATGTTGTCTATTTTCTTGCCCTTTAAATATAATTTTTCCAATACCTCGATCTGGCTCGCCGCCAGTTCTTCAATGATTCCGTCATACTGGGACGATTTGATCCTGAGCTGGGAGAGCTGTTCCCGGATGCGGAGAATACCGAGGCGCATATTCTGCGTCGTGACAAGACTTTCTTTATCAAACAGCGATACCTGCACGCTTCCGCCGCCAATGTCAATGATCGCCGTTCCGTTCGAAATCAATTTGTTAAACTTTTCTCCCCGGAAAGCAATCGACTTATAATCGAGAAAACGCTGCTCGGAATTGCTCAGCACATCAATATGGATGCCGGTACGCATCTTGATCTGTTCTAATACGACCGCGCGGTTTTCCATTTCCCGGATCGCGCTCGTTCCATACGCCTTATAATCGGACACCTGATACGCTTTCATAATATCGGCGAACTCGCTAAGGACGCGGCAAAGCTCCGCCACCTTATCATGGCTTAGTTTTCCTGTCCGGTAAGTCTGCGTTCCAAGTTCAAGCCGGTATCTGATATGATCGACCTCACGCACCGCCTCCTTTGGACAGATTTCAAATATCTTCATGGAAAGCTCATAAGAGCCAACATCGATTGCCGCAAACGTCTTTACGCCCATATCGTCACTCCTCCTTCCGCTGCCCCGACAGATAATCGATAAACTGCTGCGCGCAGCGCCCCGAAAGACCGCCGTGCGACAGTTCCCATTTGTTCGCTTCCTGCAAAAGCTCCTCTTCCGGCATCGTAATGCCGTTTCTTTGAGCCAACACTCTGACAATATTCTGGAACTGCTTTTTGTCGGGAGAACTGAAAAAGATCGTTACGCCGAAGCGCGACACAAGAGAAAGCTTTTCCTGTACCGTATCGTTCGTATGCAGATCGTCGTCCCGGTCCGCCTTGTCGCTGAAGCGCTCCCGCACAAGATGCCGCCTGTTGGAGGTCGCGTAGATCAGCACGTTTTTCGGTTTCTTTTCCAGACCGCCTTCTATTACAGCCTTCAGATATTTATATTCAATCTCAAAATCCTCAAAGCTTAAGTCGTCCATATAAATGATAAATTTATAATTACGGTTTTTGACTTGCGCAATAATATCGTTCAGATCCTGGAACTGATGCTTATACACCTCGATAATACGAAGTCCCTTCTCATAGTAGGCGTTGGAAATTGCCTTAATGCTGGAAGACTTGCCTGTCCCGGCGTCTCCGAACAGCAGACAGTTGTTTGCCTTTCTGCCCTCAACGAACGCCTCCGTATTGTCTATTAATTTCTTTTTTGCAAGCTCGTAACCGACCAGATCGTCAAGCTGCACATGCGCAATGTTGAGGATCGGCTCTATTTTCGCCCCCTCGTCCGTATGCACGATGCGGAACGCCTTGTGCAGTCCGAATTTGCCGACGCCGTATTCCTGATAAAACTGCGTCATCGTCTCCTTCATCTCCGACGGCGTATTGTCCTTTGCAAAGCGCGCCGCCAGCTGACAGATGCGGTCGCGGATCCGGGTATTATACACCTTGCTGCTGCGTTCTCCGATCCTGTAATCGAGCAGCAGGGAAAAGCCCTTGATGTGCAGCTTTTCCACCATATCGGAAAAATCATAATCATAAAATTCCTTCAAGATTTCAAAATCATGCAGCACCGCTTCATTGATCGTCCCCTCAATACCGCCGACGACCTCGCACGCCGTGCTATAGCTGTTCTCGTTATTGACGAGCAGATTGGACAAATAGCAATGCCACAAATTCCCGTAAAAGCCGTGGCTTCCCGACAATTCCAACAGCCTGTGCATGCAGTCGTACATAAGAGCCGCTTTGTCCTCTTCATTATAATAATCGTCGGCATAGTGCTCCATCAGCCATGCCATATCCTGAAGGATGCCGTCGTCCTCAAAATCTCTGTAAATCAAAAGCTCCTGTTCTCTCATTCTCATCCCTGCTCCTCATTTCCGCGCGCATTTTTATGACCGCCGTCCCTGCCCGCAATCTTCTGCTGACTCAAATATTAAATCTATATTTAATAATTCCCTAATATTTTCATATTCCGCGCTTCCTCGCGCAGACCGCGCAGCGCGTTTTTAACCGCGCTGTCCGCCAGATTGCCGTCAAAATCAATGAAAAACCGGTATTCCCAGTTCCGATCCTCGATCGGCCGGCTTTCGATCTTTGTCATGTTCAGATTGTTATAAATAAAATGAGACAGCATATGGTACAGCGAACCGCTCTGATGCGCCACTTCAAAGCATATGCTGACCTTTCCCGCATCCTTTCGGAAAATTTTCTGATTGGTCACGATAATAAAGCGAGTGGAATTGTTTTCTTCCTGATTGACGCCCCTGCGAAGCACCGAAAGACCGTAGATCGCGCCCGCATGTTCCGAAGCGATCGCCGCCTGACTGCGGTCGCCTTCCTCCGCGACCTTTCTCGCCGCGAACGCATTGTTCGGCATGCTGATCTGCCTCCAGTCCTTTGTTTCCAGATACCGCGCGCTCTGCATCAACGACTGCGGATGGGAAAATACGGTTCTGATCTCATCCTCCGACGCGCCCGGCACGCCGAGCAGGCAATGCTCGATCTTAATGATCTGTTCCCCGACGATATAATTTTCAAATTCCACAAGCAGGTCGTAGATCTCGCTCACAATGCCCGCCGTCGAATTTTCGATCGGCAGCACCGCAAAATCGGCGCTGCCCTCGTCGATCGCGCTCATCGCATCGCGGAACGTATCGACATGGAAGCTGCTGATCTCATTTCCGAAATACGTCTGCATCGCCGCCTGGGAATATGCGCCCTCCGCTCCCTGAAAAACGACTCTTGCCTTTTTGGTTTCCAGCTCGTCGACTCCGATAAAGGGCAGCTTGTTCAGGCTTCCCGCCTCCGCCAGAAGCTGATACTGAAGCTTGCGGCTCATCGACATGATCTGTTCAAACAGCTCCTCGACCCCGTGGCTGTTAAAGGCGTTATGCGTCATCGCTTTTACGCTCCGCAGCTTTTCTTCCTCTCTCGCCTTATCGAATACCTTTTTCCCCGTACCGATCTTATACTCCGCCACCTGTCTTGAAATTTCCATGCGCTTTTCGTACAGCTCCACGATCTGTCTGTCGATCTCGTCGATTCCCTGCCGCAGTTGTCCTAAATCCATGCGTCTTCCCTCTCGTTTCTCCTTCGTTCTTCGCTTTTCAGGCGCCCGCGCAGGACGCCTTATATTCAAGAAATATCTTATAACAATTCGACTACCCGCGCAAGTAAATAACAGATAAAATATTGACGTTTCCGTTTCATGCGCCGGACATCCGTGCTATAATAAAACAAAAATAAAGACGAGGGGTTTTCATGCGCAAATTCAAACATTTTTTTATAATTTTTCTCTGTTTTGCCGTCCTTTTTTTATTAACGGCTTTTTCTCTGCTTTCCAAGCGGATTCCTAAAAATCCGCCGGAAACGGTCGGCAATACGGCGGGCAATCTGAACAACGGCGGACTTTTCTGCGAGGATGGGGAAAAGGTCTATTTTGCAAACGCTTATGACAACGGCACGCTCTACTGCATGAACGCGGATGAGACGGACGTCGTCAAGCTTTCCGACGCGCAGGTCAGCTCGATCAACGCGGGCGGAAAATACCTGTATTATTACCAGTCCTCTTCCGCCGCTTCCGAAGACTTCGCGTCCGTCTTTCGGATCAACGGCGTCTACCGCGCCGGAAAAGACGGCAAATCTTCCGTCTGCTTAAAGCGTGTCCCCGCGCCCTCGCTCTCGCTTGCAGGCAATACAGTTTTCTACCAGTCCTACAGCACAAAAACCGGCACTTCCCTGCGCCGGATCGGAATCGATAAGACAAAAGACGCCGAAATTGCGGACTATGTGATCAATCCCGCCGGCGTCCGGAACGGATTCATTTATTTCGGCGGCACGGGCAAAGACCACTATCTCTATGCGTTAAATACGGAAACAAACGCGATCGCGCCCGTTTTTGAGGGCAATGTATACAATCCGCAGCCGCAGGGCGATTTTATTTATTATATGGATATTTCCGACGATTACAAGCTCTGCCGCTACAGTCTTTCCGACCGAAGCGTACAGACGCTGACACAGGACCGGCTTGATTTTTTCAATGTTGTCTCGGATATGATCTATTATCAGAAAAGCGATGCCGAGCAGCCCGC
>JAGARW010000153.1 GCA_017621975.1 Lachnospiraceae bacterium
AAAAATGCTTTGAAGGAGCTGTATCTGGATAAGGTATCCGGGAATATTACGCTTGAAGATTTTCAGGATTTTTCAAAAAGGTTCCATTCCGAGATCGAAGAATATGAAGAGGCGATGCAGCAAAGAAAAGAGACTCTGTTGAAAATGGAAGAATCTGCAGAGCAGAATTTGACAAAAAAAGATATTTTAAAAAAATATAGTGATATAAATGAGTTAAATTATGATATAATGAATACATTCATAGATCATATCGAAGTGGGTCATAGAAAGACTCTTCAGGAAGAATATCCAGTTAAAATTTTCTGGAAATTTTGATACGTTGTGTTTTCAAAGGTACAGCAAATCCCGTAACAAGCTCTACGTCAAGCCCTTCTTCTTCAAAGTACCCTTCTTCAAAGGCAACATACATCGGCGCATAAAAAATGGAATGCGCCACTTCGTTGAGAACGACCTTTTTCACAGGTGCATTTTGTGCGCCTTGCGCGTTTTGCTCATCTTGCCCGTTTTGTGCGCCCGTTCCTGCCGCGCTTCCGCAGCCTGTCAGCATTGTCATGAGCAGCAGGACCGTAATCAGGAGACTGATACATTTTTGTTTCATAAAATTCCTCCAAAATAGAATTGATAGTGTATTATATTGAAAAATCCGTAAAAGGTGAGAAGGAAGGGCGGTTCTGTGAAAAATGGATATTGTCATTTAGGGGGCAGTTACGATAGAATAGAACAAGGCGGCGAATGAAAAAGACGGAGATTCATTCGGCCGCAGGAAAAATAAAACAGTCAGGATAAGAGGGATTATGAGCATTTACGATACATTAAACGAGCAGCAGAAGGAAGCGGTATTTCAGACGGAGGGCCCCGTGCTGATATTGGCGGGCGCGGGATCGGGAAAGACGAGAGTGCTGACGCACAGGATCGCGTATCTCATCGACCGGTGCAGCGTCAATCCCTGGAATATTATGGCGATCACGTTTACCAATAAGGCGGCGGGCGAAATGCGCGAGCGGGTGGATAGTATCGTCGGATTTGGGGCGGAAAGTATCTGGGTATCGACGTTCCATTCAAGCTGCGTGCGGATTCTGCGGCGTTATATTGACAGACTTGGGTATGACAATAATTTCACAATCTACGATACGGACGATCAGAAAACGGTGATGAAGGATATCTGTAAGCGCCTTCAGATCGATACCAAAATGCTGAAGGAGCGGACGATACTGAGCGCAATCTCTTCGGCAAAGAACGAGTGTATTTCACCGGTGGAATATGAGCTTTCGGTCGGCGGAGACTATACGCTGCAAAAGATTTCAAGAGTATATGCGGAATATCAGCGCGTGCTGAAAAAAAACAATGCGCTTGATTTTGACGATCTGCTCGTAAAGGCGGTTGAATTGTTTCAGGCATGCCCGGATGTACTCGAATCTTATCAGAACCGGTTCCGCTATATTATGGTAGACGAGTATCAGGATACGAACACGGTACAGTTTGAATTGATCCGGCTTTTGGCGGCAAAGAATAGAAATCTCTGTGTCGTCGGCGACGACGATCAGTCGATCTATAAATTCCGCGGCGCGAATATCAGAAATATTCTTGATTTTGAAAAGGTCTATCCCGAAGCGAAGGTCATCAAGCTGGAGCAGAATTACCGTTCTACCCAGAACGTGCTGGATGCGGCGAATCATGTGATCCGTAATAATGTCGGCAGGAAGGAAAAGGCGCTCTGGACGGACAAGGGAGCGGGAAGCCAGATCCACTTCAAACAGTTTGATACCGCTTATGACGAGGCGGAATTTATTGCCGAGGACATCCGGCAGAAAAAACGAGAAGCGGTAACGGATTACGGACAGTGCGCGGTATTATTCCGGACAAACGCGCAGGCGCGTCTTTTGGAGGAACGTTTTGTCGTTCTCGGCATTCCATACGACGTGGTCGGCGGAGTCAACTTTTATGCCAGACGGGAGATCAAAGATTTGCTGGCGTATTTAAAGACAGTTGACAACGGCAAAGACGACGTGGCGGTAAAACGCATTATCAACATACCGAAGCGTGGGATCGGCGCGGCGACGATCGCCAGAGTGCAGGAATATGCGGACGAGCGTCAGATCAGCTTTTACGATGCGCTGCGCGAGTCTGATCAGATCATGACGATCGGCAGAAGCGCGTCCAAGCTGGAGCCTTTTGTCACACTGATCCAGAGCTTTCGGGGTAAGCTGGAATATTATGGAATCAGGGAGCTGCTTCAGGATATTATCGATACGACCGGCTATGTAAAGGCTTTGGAGGAATCCGACGAGGAGGACGCTGAGAGCAGGATTGAGAATATTGAAGAGCTTATGAATAAGGTCGTCGCTTATGAGGAAAGCCATGACGAGCCGACGCTCAGCGAATTTTTGGAGGAAGTGGCGCTTGTCGCCGATATTGACGGCGTTTCCGAGGATGACGACAAGGTTCTTCTGATGACGCTGCACAGCGCGAAGGGACTGGAGTTTTCCCATGTCTATATCGCGGGTATGGAGGACGGCGTATTTCCGAGCTATATGACGATCACGTCGGACGATCCTGCCGAGATCGAGGAGGAAAGGCGTCTCGCATATGTCGGCATTACGCGGGCGAAGGACGATCTGACGCTGACCTGCGCGCGGGCGCGTATGCTGCGCGGCGAAACGCAGTATAATATGGTGAGCCGTTTTGTTCGGGAAATACCGGAAGAACTGCTCGACCACAAGCCGCCGACAGTTAAAAAACGGGAATGGGAAGAGGAATTTCATGATACTTCATTAAGGAATCATTTTCGGGAAAAACCGTTCGGCGGAGCGGGCGGCAGCTTTGGCAGCCGGGAAGGCGCCGGATTCGGCGGTCGGATGGATACGGTCTATCGCCTGGGCGGCGGGATCGGAGCGACAAGACCTGCGAACGATCCGCGCCCTCGTCCGAAGGCGGTTGCGGCGCCGCGCAGGACAGCGCAGGAAAACCGGCCGTTCTTTACAAAGGACGCGGGCTTATCTTCTCTTTCGAAAGGGACGCCGACGGGCGGAAAGCCGGATTATGGAGAAGGCGACCGTGTAAAGCATATTAAGTACGGAGAAGGAACGGTACAGAAAATTGAGCAGGGAGCAAGAGACTATCAGGTGACGGTAGACTTTGACAAAGTCGGAACAAAGGTGATGTACGCCGCTTTTGCGAAGCTGAAAAAGCTTTAAAACAAAAATGAAAATTAATATAGTAAAAACGATTTAAAAGTGGTATAATATAAAAAATATTTGGAAATAGAAACAGTAGTTTATAATACTTCAAAACGGAGGCTTATATGAATAGACTGGAAGACATCATTAACGTAAAAAAACTTCAGGAGATACTTGGCAAAAAGGAAGAGGAGAAAAAGGAGATTTCTCCGTTATGCTGGGTTATGGCGGTCGTACTGATTGTAGCGGTCGTAGCGGCGATCGCATATGCGGCATATCGTTATTTTACACCTGATTATTTAGAAGACTTTGAGGATGATTTTGAGGACGATTTCGACGACGAGTTTTTTGACGATGAAGAAGATTCAGAGGATACGGAAGAATCCGAAGGTGAGTCTGCCGATCAGGCTGCTGAGGAGACAACAGAAGAATAGGCAGAGGCAGTGGAATTGCATAGAGCGATAGAACGGGGTGCAGACAGCATCCCGTTTTTATGTGTAGTCCCCGCGCATCGATAGTATGCCACAGAAGCGGCGCACGGGCCGCACGCGGACAGGGGCAGATATTTCCTGCCAGGTTGCAATAGGACCGGATAACAAAAGGAGTATGAAAATGAAAAAAGGACAGATAGCGGAAGGAATCGTAACCGAAGTAAAATTTCCCAATAAGGCGGTTGTCACATGTGAGGATGGAAGCGTCTGCATCGTTAAAAATGCGCTGCCGGGCCAGAAGGTTTCTTTCGCGGTGAATAAGGTGAGAAAAGGAAAAGCGGAAGGCCGTCTGCTGGAGGTGCTTACGGCTTCTCCCGATGAGATTGCGAGTAAATGTCCGCATTTCGGGCAGTGCGGAGGCTGCAATTATCAAAATCTTCCTTATGAAGTTCAGCTTGCCATAAAAGAAGAACAGGTTAAGGCATTGCTGATGCCAGTATTGGAAAAACAGTCAGGTAAGTGCAGCTTCGAGCCGATTCACAAAAGCCCTGTGGTAAGCGGCTATCGCAATAAAATGGAGTTTTCGTTCGGCGACAGTGTGAAGGGTGGTCCGCTTGAGCTTGGCATGCACAAGCGAGGCGGTTTCTATGATATTGTGACGGTATCGGATTGTCAGATCGTCGATGAGGATTACCGCCGAATATTACAGACAGTATTGCAATTCGGAAGAGAGAAGCAGATTTCATTTTACCATAGGCTCAGACACGTTGGCTATCTGCGTCATCTGCTTGTACGCAAGGCAAGCGGAACGGGGGAAATCCTGATCGCGCTTGTGACGACAACGCAGGAAGAGCATGATCTGACGGCTCTTGTGAACGCGTTGCTTTCGCTTACGCTGGACGGCAGGATCATCGGTATTCTTCATACGAAAAATGACTCTGTGGCGGATGCCGTCAAAAGTGACGAGACGGATATTTTGTACGGACAGGATTATTTTTATGAAGAATTGCTCGGACTGCGGTTTAAGATCTCTCAGTTTTCCTTTTCCAGACAAACAGTCTTGGAGCGGAGGTGCTGTATGAAACAGCGCGGAGGTTTATCGGTGAGATCGGTACGGCGCAGGACGGCAGCCCGGACAAAGTAGTGTTCGATCTGTACAGCGGTACGGGAACGATCGCTCAGATGATGGCGCCCGTCGCTAAAAAAGTGATCGGCGTGGAGATTGTAGAAGAAGCGGTGCTTGCCGCGAGAAAAAATGCGGAATTAAACGGTTTACATAACTGTGAGTTTCTAGCAGGGGACGTATTGAAGGTAATTGATGAGATCAAAGAAAAGCCGGATTTTATTATTCTTGATCCGCCGCGCGACGGCATTCATCCGAAAGCGCTGGAAAAGATCATTGCATATGGCGTAGAGCGGATTCTCTATATTTCCTGCAAGCCGACGAGCCTTGCAAGAGATTTGGAGGTCTTTCTTGCAAGGGGATATGAAGCGGAGAAGGCGACGATGGTGGACATGTTTCCGGGGACGGTGCACGTGGAGACAGTCTGTCTGCTGACGAAAAAAGCCCAGTAAATCAAAGGTTTCTGCCGATTTGGGGCAAAAATGGATGTGTGTTTCAGTTTCCGCAGAATGGGTATGAGGGAATTGATTTACCTAGGGGGATAGACAGCCTAAAGTGAAGAAATATTTTTGGGTGTAAGAATATTGTTTCGGCAAGTAGGAAGTGCTGTATGGCAGTAATGAGATTGATGTTTTAAATAAAACAAATTACATTGATTTATTAAAAGATGTTTGGCAGACATTTATGAACGAAGCAAGAGCGCTAAGTAAGAGAATGATGGGAGATTTAAGGAATGCTTAGAAATGTTGATAGTGATAGAGAGGGTGGTATGAACACATGAAGATAAGAAATAGTGAATTCAGCTTGTCTGAAGAGCAAAGAGAGTTCATTGAATTTACTCTAAAAGGTGAGAATATTCTTGTGGAGGCATGTATAGGAAGCGGAAAAACTACAGCAATTCAGTATTTGTGTGATTTGATACCTCAAGATAAAAAGATCCTGTATTTAACATATAACAAAAAAACTTTATGGACAGTGTAACCAAAGCGATAACAAAAGGTGCAATTCAAAATACTATAAACCAGTTATTAAAAGTAAAAGTATTACTTCACGGATGAAGAAAGGATAATTATGGAGTATTTTGCTGTAATAGACACAGAGACAACATGGTCTAATGAAGTTATGTCAATTGGTGTAGTGATTGCAGATGTGTATAACATGATACCAATATGTGCGGAATGTTATATCGTTGATCCGGCTTATAAAGAAGGGGGAATGTATAGTTCAGTTCTTTTGGCACATGGCAAGAAAAATAAAAAATACATACTTGGATACAAGAAAAGGATGCTTAGATAGTGTTGAGAGATTATTGAATAAATATAAGGTAAAAAAGATTCTTGCTTACAATGCATCATTTGACAAAATACATTTGTCAGAATTAGGGAATTATGATTGGTGTGATATTATGAGGATAGCAGCTTATAGGCAGTACAATAAAATGATTCCTCCAACGGCTGAATGTTTTGCTACCGGAAAAATGAAAAGAGGTTATGGTGTTGAAGGAATATTAAGAATGATTGGTCCAGATAAAAGCTACTGTGAGACACATAATGCATATTTGGATGCAATTGATGAACTGAGTATTGTAAGGCTGTTGAATCTTGATTTGGATGTGTACGATGCCGCTATTCTTTAGAAAGTTATCGTGAAAGAACATCAATGTGGTAGGAAGGATTATGCGGAAAGGAACAGACTATGAAAAATTTAAAACCTTACAGTGAGCAATTTGAAAAAATAATTGATATTGTTGAGTCTGCTAAGGAACGTGCGTATCGCAAAGTGAATGAGGAACTGATTTTGATGTATCATGATATAGGCGAATATATTAGTGAACAGTCTAAAAACGCTGAATATGGGGATGCGTTTGTGCAGAAACTTGCAGATTTTTTTGCAACGAATTACCCTGATTTAAAAGGCTTTAATCGTCGTGGGCTTTACAGAATGAAGCAATTTTATGAGCTTTACAAGGATAATGAGAAAGTGTCACCACTGGTGACACAATTAAGTTGGACGAATCATCTTAAAATTATGTCTGCTTGTAAGAGTATGGAAGAACGCATTTTTTACATGAATATGTGTATTAAAGAACGTCTTTCAAAAAGAGAATTGGAAAGACAGATTGACAGCGGATATTATGAAAGATATAGGTTATCGCAGAAACCGCAGACACCTGCCATTGAAGAATCTAAAAGAACAACAGGCAATATTTTTCTTGACAACTATGTGCTTGATTTTCTTGATGTGCCGGAAACCGTTTCTGAACATGATTTGCAAAAGTCTATTATACGAAATTTGAAAGATTTTATTCTTGAGATTGGTAAAGATTTTACCTTCATTGGAGAAGAGTATCGTGTACAAGTCGGAAATCACGATTATTATATCGATTTGCTTTTCTATCATAGAGGACTTTCATGTCTTGTGGCATTTGAACTGAAAATCGGAGAATTTAAACCGGAGTATATCGGCAAGATAAATCTCTATCTTGAAGCACTTGACCGTGAAGTGAAAAAAGAAAACGAAAATCCGAGCGTAGGTATCATTCTTTGTGCTAGCAAGGATGATGAGGTTGTAGAATTTGCTCTCAGTCGTAGTTTGTCTCCAACAATGGTATCCGAATATAATTTGAAATTGATTGATAAGAAACTGTTGCAGAAAAAGTTGAAGGAATATATCGAGTTAGCAGAAACGGTTTCTGATGGGGCATAAAATAGATATACAGCATAAATTTAAGGATACAGTTTTTGCACCCAAAATAAGAAAAGCGCTTCTGGCTTAAGGATTGCCAAAGGCGCTTTGTCTACAGTCTGAGAACCTAGTAAATACTAGGTTCTTTTCTGACTTCTAGGAAGATTTTCTGCTCTAAACTTACTCTACGGCATTCTCCTTCCGAAACTGGGACGGCGACAGACCGTAATAATTCTTAAACGCCTTACTGAAATAATGATTATCCGCGTAGCCGAGCCGTTCGGAAATATGCTGTACTTTGATGTTAGGATTCAGGAGCAGGTCTTTAGCGCGCTGCATCCGCACTTCTTGTACATACGTGTAAATACCGCATCCATATTTGCTTTTAAACAGTTTGGAAAGGTATTCTTTGGAAAAGAAATACTTGCTCGTAAACATGGAGATTTTGATATTCTGATTATAGTTTTGGTCGATATATTCTTTGATGATCCCGACGACTTCTTCCGGTGAAATGGCGTCGGGAGCGGCTTCCTCGGAAAAATCCGCCTGCGGGTCGATCTTAAGAATAGCCCGCTCGATCGCAGCGTTTAAGTCGTCTCCTACGATCGGCTTTAACAGATAATCGCAGGCGCCGTATTTGATTGCGGAATGCGCATATTTAAAATCGTCGTAGCCGCTGATGATAATAAACTGCGTGCCCGGAAATTCTGCCGAGGCTTTCTGCAAATATTCCATGCCGTTCATAATCGGCATCTGCATATCGACAAAGCACAGGTCGGGATGGAGCTCGCGCATGGCTAGGAGCGCTTCCTTGCCGTTATTTGCCGTTTCGGGAAGATGGATATGATATTTACTCCAGTTGCCGAGCTTATGAATAGCAATCTGCACCGGTCTTTCATCGTCAATGATCAGAGCTTTGTACATGAGGCGCCTCCCTTGTAGCAGGAATTGTGAGTGTAATGATCGTATAGGCGTCAACCTGCGTTTCAATGCTTAAGTCGGCTTTATCCTGATAGAGCAGATGCAGCCTTCCGTACAGGTTGGACAGTCCGATATTGTTCCGTTCGGACGGGGAAGCGCAGCGAAAAGACTGTTTAATCGCTTCCAGATGCGCGGCGTCGATGCCGCAGCCGTTATCCTGTATTGTGATATAGAGAAAACCGTTTTTCAGACGCGCGCTGATTTCGATCGCGATAGAATCGCGGCCGCCTCCGATACCATGCAGAATCGAATTTTCGACGAGCGTCTGAATGCTGATTTTTGGGATCATCAGTTCCTTTGTTTCTTCTGCGATATGGAAGTGAACCTGAAGCCGTTCTTCCATACGTATCTTTTACAAGTTTACATAATTCTTTGTATATTCGATTTCCTGACAGAGCGGAACATAGTCGCCGCCTTTGATCGTGTAGCGCAGACCGGAGGCAAGCGAAGTGATCATGTTATAGATCTGCGTCTGATCGTTGAGCAGAGCTTCTGTAGCGATTGCCTGCAGCGTGTTGTACAGGAAGTGCGGGTTGAGCTGCGCTTCCAGAGCCGTGATACGGGCGTTTTTTTCTCCGAGCTGCGCGATATATGTTTTTTTAATCAGCTCGTCAATATGCAGGATCATATCGTTGAAGCTTTTGGAAAGATTACAGATTTCCAAGCTTCCGCTAATATCGGCCGGTGAGGTAAAGTCGCCCTTGCCGACGTTGACAAGCTTTTTCGCGAGGATCGTCAGGGGATTCGTCAGAAAGCGAATCAGCGCAGTAATCAAGACAAGGACGGCAGCCGTTAAAAGCAGACCGCTGAACAAGATAGAATAGCGGATTTCTGCGATCTGGTCGTCAATATAGGACGTCGGCAGAAAGGCGAACAGCCGCATATGATAAGCGCTTCCTTCTGCGCAGGTTACGAGATAGGTCCGCCCGTTCAGCGTATAGTGAAACGCTTCCTGTCCGGCAAGGTTATGAAGCTCCGTAAGCGCAGCCGTCTCGGAGGACGAGAGCAGATCGGGGCTGCCGGAATGAAGCAAAGCGCCGTTTTCATCGAAAAGGCAGATGAATTCGCCGGGATATTCATGGTTGGCGCGCAGGGAATTCCAAAAAGTGTCCGTTACCGCAATATGGAGAAGCGCCTGCGGCTGCTTTGTTTTGATCCGCAGCAGGGAATGATAATAGTGAAACATGATATTGTCATCGTCCGACGGAAGGATGGCATGAAAATACGGACTGGAAAAGCATTCCTGATAATAATCGGATTGCGCCGCCTCCTGTACGGAAAAAATCTGGCTGCGGATTCCGTTTTGCGTACGCGTGTATTTCCGCGCATGGTTTATGAAATAAAAATCAATGCTTTGCAGATCGTTACGGGAATAAAAATAAGCTCTGATCTGATTTTTGAGGTAAGTATCTTCTCCGGGAAGAATGGAGCTGTCCTTTTCTATAATATGGCTGAATGTACGGTCGTAGCAGCTCTGTACACAGAAAAGCGAAAGCTCCTGTATATATTTTTCCAAGTTCTGCATTTCCATTGTGAGCAGACGGCGGGAGGTTGCGGTCTGCGTATCGGTAATGACCTGGAGGTTTCGTTTATAATCGGTGTAGATCAGGTGAAACAGGACGAAAAAGGTAATAAGCGTTGTGAACAGCGCGAGCTGCATCCAGAGCGGAATATGACTTAGTAAGTGTTTACATTTTCTGCGCAGTGCGATCATATGCCGTCCTTTCTCTATGTTGTGCATATTGTCGGTATTTTCCGGCTCAAAATATTTTGAAACAAATGAAAACAGAAGTTTTTCTTCTTTGATATTATACAATATTTACAGCGATACTTCAATTTACACGAATATAGTTGTACACTTTTTTACCACAAATAGTTTTCTTTTTTCTATTTTATGTGCAATTTGCATGATTTAAAATAAAGAAAAATAAGAAAAAGATGATAGGGGAATGGTATGAAGGAAGGTTTCACAATAGAAGAAAACGGCGTCAGACTTGTGTTTTGCATTACGGAAGACGGCAGAGTCAAGCTTTTGCACTACGGCTATGATGCATTTGAGGAAGAGAGTCTCGGTGAAGAGGAAATGAGGGGATTCCGATTGGTAGAGGCGGAGCTTGCCGGACTCGACCGGCCGGAAGAACGGCACGGGATAAAATATATTGTGACCGCTCCGGGATACCGTATGATTTATGACAGCCGAAAGGACTACCGCAATGCGGACGGCAGAAAACTGGAAATCGTAACAAAGGACGTGGAAACGGGATTTTTTATAACGAGCCATTTTCAGTTTTATGACGGGATCGCCGTCATCCGAACATGGCAGGAGGCTGCGAACAGAGGCAGTGAGACGCAGACGCTTACATATCTTTCAACATTCGTGTTAAACGGAATCGAAAAAGAAGGAATTTTATCTGCGGATGATAAGCTGCGGATCGGGATTCCGCATCATTCATGGCAGCGCGAATTACAATGGAAGTTTTACACGCCTGCGCAGCTTGGTATCTGCAAGGCGCAGGAGGGGGAGAAGATACGTTCCTCAAAGGCGGTTTCCGTAACAAATACCGGAAACTGGTCGGCAAAGGAATATCTTCCGATGGGGAGTATAGAAAATACAGAAACAGGAAAGGCATATTTGTGGCAGATCGAACATAACGGTTCGTGGCATTGGGAAATCAGCGATCAGACAGGACATTTATACATACAGCTCAGCGGACCGACAGAAAATGAGTCGCATTGGTGTCTTGAGCTTGCGCCGGGGGAATCGTTTGTTTCCGTTCCGGCAGCGGTTACGGCGGCATGCGGATTTGATGCCGCAGTCGGAGAAATGACGCGTTACCGTAGGAGGATACGACGTAAAAACGAAGACAATGAAACGCTTGGCGTTATCTTTAATGACTACATGAATTGTCTCTGGGCGGAGCCGACGACGGAGAAGGAACTGCCGTTGATCGAGGCGGCGCAGAAGGCAGGCTGCGAATACTACTGCATCGACGCCGGATGGTACAGTAAAGGCTATTGGTGGGACAACGTAGGCGAGTGGCAGCCGAGCAGGGAACGGTTTCCCGGCGGTATCAAAGAAGTGACGGATATAATACGCGCCCACGGAATGATACCGGGACTGTGGCTGGAAATCGAGGTGATGGGAATTCATTGCAGACTGGCGCAGGAAGTTCCCGACGACTGGTTTTTTGTCCGTCACGGAAAGCGGGTATATGACCGGAGCAGGTATCAGCTCGACTTTCGTAATCCGCAGGTGAGGGCATATGCGGACAGTGTGATCGACAGGCTTGTAACGGAATACGGCGTCGGCTATATCAAGATGGATTACAACATTGAGCCGGGAATCGGAACGGAGCTGTCTGCGGACAGCTTTGGAGACGGACTGCTTTCCCATGAACGGGCTTACCTTGGATGGCTGGACGGAATTTTTGAAAGATATCCGAATCTGATTATCGAAAATTGCTCCAGCGGCGGGCTGCGCATGGATTACGCTATGCTGCGGCGGCACAGTATCCAGTCTACGAGCGATCAGGAGGATTACCGGCATTATGCGTCGATCGCGGCGAACGCGCCGACGGCGCTTGCGCCGGAGCAGGCTGCGGTATGGAGTTATCCGCTTGCAGAGGGAGATGCGGAAGAGACCGTATTCAATATGGTAAACGCCATGCTGCTGCGCATCCATCAAAGCGGCAATCTGTCGGCGCTTTCACCGGAACGTGCAAAGCTTGTATCGGAAGGAATCGCATGCTACAAGGAGATCAGACAGGACATTAAGCAGGCGCTTCCGTTCTGGCCGATCGGACTTTCCTCCTTCCGGGATGCGTGGAGCTGTCTTGGACTTCATAGCGGAAATAAAGTTTATATCGCGCTTTGGAAACGGTGCGCCGATTGCGATACGGTCGCGCTGCCGCTTACGGCATGGCGAAGGCGGCGGATGAAGGCAAGCCTGCTTTATCCGGAAAAACCGCGTGGGCTTACGCCATGCGGCTATCAGTGGAACGAAAACACAGGCATATTCAGTGTCAGTCTTCCGGGACAATACCGGGCAAGGCTTTTTGTGCTGACAGAGGAAGGAGATGCATCATGAAATCAGGAAAAACGGTGAAATGGAAAGAGAGGATAGAAACGGGGCTGTTTACAGTACCGGCGATCCTGCTCGTAACGGTAATGATGTATATTCCGTTTGTCATGAGCGGATATTATTCTTTGACAGAGTGGAACGGTATCGCCAAGGAGCCGGTTTTTGTCGGTCTGGCTAATTTTAAAACAATACTGACGGGCGGCAGCGATTATATGGGCGCGCTTTGGTTTACTGTGAAATATACGGTCGGCTTTGTCGTATTTGCAAACGTCATAGCGCTTGCCGTTGCGCTGACACAGAAATTTAAGTTTGTCAATGTCTTTCGCGGCATTTTCTTTATTCCCTATATCATGAGTATGACGATCGTCGGTTTTATCTGGAAGTTCATTTTTACGCAGGGTTTTGAAAAGCTGTATGAGACGACAGGATGGGCTTTTTGGAATGAAAGCTAGCTTGGCGATCCAAAGTTGGCGTTCTATTCGGTCGTGTTCGTCGGTATCTGGCAGGCGCTTGGATTTTATATCGTCCTTTACATTGCGGGATTACAGGCAGTGCCGGCGGATGTGCTGGAAGCCGCGACGGTAGACGGGGCGACGAAGCTGCAGCGGTTTTTCAAGGTGACGCTGCCGCTCCTCGGACCTTCGTTTACGACCTGTGTCTTTATGTCGCTGACCAATTCTCTGAAGGTGTTTGACATTATTCTGGCGCTGACAAAGGGCGGTCCCGGGACGGCGACTTATAGCGCCACGCTCCTGATTTACAGAGATGCGTTTACCAACAATAAATATGGCATGGGCAGTGCGGAGTCGATCATTTATTTCGTGTTTGTACTCGTTGTCACACAGCTTGTCCTTAAGATATTCAGCAGCAGGGAGGTGGATTTATAATGACAATGCAGAAAAAACGTACGCTGCAGAAAGCGGTTTTGATCCTTGTGCTGATCGTGGCGACATGCTTTTATATTTATCCGGTTTTTCTGATGTTTATGAATTCGTTCAAACCGTTTGGCGAGATCGTGTCCGACGCCATTGCGTTTCCGACGAGACCCGCATGGGAGAATTACAGTTACGTTGTCGATAAAATCAAATATTTTAAGCTCTTTATGAACAATGTTGTCATTACGGCGACAGGCATTATCGGAATCGTTGCTTTTTCTTCGATCGCAGCTTATATTCTGGACCGCAGGAAAAGCCGTTATACAAAAATTGCCTATACGATCATTATTACCCCGATGCTGATTCCGTTTCAGACAATTATGATTACTTTGCTTAAGTCTATGAATGTGCTGCATTTATCCGGCAGCAAGCTTGGACTTGGCGTGCAGTACTGGGGATTCGGTATTCCGATGGCAACCTTTATCTTTTACAATTTCATGAAGACGATTCCGAAGGAGATCGATGAGAGCGCAATCATTGACGGCGCGAGCACCTTCCGCACCTTCCGCTCCATCATTTTCCCATTGCTCAAATCGGTCACTGTGACGGTGGTCGTGCTGGACGTCATGTGGATATGGAATGACTTCCTGCTTCCGCTTCTGATGGTCAACAGCAGCAATGAAACAAAAACTCTGGTTCTGGCGGCTTACACGTTTGTAGGCCAGATGAATACAAAATGGCATTATGCCATGACAGCTATGGTACTCGCGGTCGTACCGTCCATCATTATCTTTATTTTCTTACAGAAATATATTGTTGACGGTGTTGTGGCAGGCGCGGTAAAAGGCTGACTTATTTAAGAAAGGGAGGTATATCTCAATGAAAAAGAAACTTTTAAGCACATTGCTTTGTCTGGCAATGGCAGGCACGATGCTGACAGGCTGCGGCTCATCCGCATCCTCTCCGGCAGCGCAGGAGGGCGGAACAGAAGCTGCGGATAACGGCAGCGCGCAGACGGAAGAAGCGGCTTCGGCAGCGTCCGATGAAGAGGCGGAAATCTATATGTTTATCAGTTCGCCTGAGTATGCGGATGCGATCAACGAACTGATCGACGCTTACAAGGAGGTCGCTCCGAATGTAACGATCAATTATGAAACGACGCAGAACGATTATCCGACGATGCTGAAGGCAAAGCTGAATTCCGGCGAGGTTCCGGACATCTTTTCTTCTACATCCGGAAAAGAAATCGACGTTTATAAAGAGTGGTCGTTTGATCTGTCAGGTCAGCCTTTGGAAGAAACGATCGATCCTGCGGTGGCGGAAATGATGAAATCAACCGAAGAGGGAAGCGGTCTTTACGGCATCGCGATCAAGGGAAACTTCTTCGGAATGCTCTACAACAAGGAGATTCTGGAGGAATGCGGCGTGACGCCTCCGACAACGATGTCCGAACTGGAAGCGGCATGCGAAAAGATTTCCGCAGCAGGTTATAAGCCGTTTTCCACTGGCTTTGCCGAGTGGTGGGTATTTAAACATGTATGGCAGCATTATCTGGACGCGGCGGCTGCAAATGCGGGTATTACGCCTGCAGAACTGGTAGCGAAGTTTGAAAAAGGAGAAGCGAAGGTTGCCGATTATCCGGAGCTGTATGATAATTTCTTTAGATTGATCGACCTTGCAGTGAAGTGCGGCGATGATAAGCCGCTTGAAACAGCGCTTGCAAATGAAGAAGCGGCGATTGCAAACGGCGAAGCGGCAATGATTCTCGGACAGGGAGCATGGGTAGAGGCTGATATTCTTGCAATCAACCCGGATATCCAGATTGGCTTCAGCGGCTATCCGGTATCAGACGATGCGACTCAGTGTCAGGTGATTGCAGGGTCCGATCAGGCGCTTCGTATCGCAAAGGATTCCGAGCAGTTACAGGCAACGCTTGATTTTGTAAACTGGTGGTATACATCCGATTATGGTAAGGCATGGTTTAACGACGTAGCAGGCGTTATCCCTCCGGTAGTCAGCGAAGGCGAGAGCGAATTTGAAGTAATCAATCAAGGAAACGCTCATGTGGCGGAAAACGGAGCGGCAGCGCTTTCCATCGGTTATTCTACAGACAGCTGGCACCAGACATTCGGCGAGCTGATGCAGGCATATATCGCCGGAACGGCAGATAAGGATGCGACCTGTGCGGCAATCGAAGCGCAGTGGCAGGCGATCGAGGGAACAAACTAACAGACAGAAACCGAATCGGTTTCATACAAAACAGTTTTTGCAGGACATTTGTAATGGAGGATATTCATGAAATTCACAGAAGGATACTGGTTACGCAGTGAAAGTGTGCAGCCATCTTACGCCTCTCAGGCATTTACTGTCGAACAGATAGAAGGCGGTATGCGTGTTGTGGCGACGGAACGCCCAATCAGAAACAGGGGCGACGCTATGAACGTCTCTACCATAACCATTGATTTTGTGGCGTATGGGACGGGCGACATCATGGTAAGCGCGGTGCATTATCAGGCTTATGACAAAAAAGAACCACGTTTCCCTCTGCATAAAACTCCCTGTGACGTAACGGTAACGATCACAGACAAAGAAGCTGTTATGGAAACCGCAGAAGTGACGGTGCGTGTGAACCGGGAAAACTGGGAGTACCGCTTTGAAGCAGGAGGTAAGGTTATTACCTCCTGCGGTTTCCGTAATCTGGGGTATATGCGGATGCACAAGAAACCCGCTACGATGTTTGCGAGGGAAAATTATCTTGCGGAAGATTTTGAACCGTATATGATGACAGAGCTGTCGCTGTCTCCGGGAGAATGCGTTTACGGCTTCGGCGAACAGTTTACGGCGTTTGCAAAGAACGGGCAGGTTGTGGAATGCTGGAATGAGGACGGAGGAACCGCTTCGCAGGTCGCATATAAGACCGTGCCGTTTTATATGACGAACCGCGGCTACGGCGTTTTTGTAGACCACTGCGGTCCGGTTGCATTCGAAGTGGCGAGTGAAAAAGTCGAATATGTAGGATTTTCGATCGGCGGCGAGCAGCTGCGGTACCACTTTATTTACGGTCCGACGCCGAAACAGGTGCTTAAGCGTTATACCGATTTGACAGGAAAACCGGCGCTTCCGCCGGCATGGAGCTTCGGGCTTTGGCTGACGACGTCCTTTACGACGGATTATGATGAGAAAACGACAAGTTCTTTTATCGACGGCATGGCGCAGCGGAACATTCCGCTCCGCGTATTCCACTTTGACTGCTATTGGATGAAAGGGCTGCACTGGTGTGATTTTGAATGGGACGAGGAAACGTTTTCCGATGTCCCCGCGATGCTGAAACGCTATAAAGAAGAAAAGGGACTTAAGATCTGTGCGTGGATCAATCCTTACATTGCGCAGGGGACGGCGTTTTTCAGGGAAGCGGTAGAAAACGGTTATCTGCTGAAACGGGCGGACGGTAAGGGCTATCGGCAGACGGATCATTGGCAGCCGGGTATGGGCTGGGTCGACTTTACCAATCCTGCGGCTGTTTCGTGGTATACCGCGAAACTGAAAACGCTTCTTGACGCAGGGGTGGACTGCTTTAAAACAGACTTTGGCGAGCGTATTCCGATCGACGTATGCTATTACGACGGCTCTGATCCGAAGGATATGCACAACTTTTACGCATATCTGTATGCGAAGAGCGTGTTTGAACTGCTGGAACGGGAAAAAGGCGTTGGCGAGGCGGTGCTGTTTGCAAGAAGCGCAACGGCGGGCGGTCAGCAGTTTCCGGTACATTGGGGCGGCGATTGCTGCGCAAGCTATATTTCAATGGCGGAAACGCTGCGAGGAGGACTTTCTTTTGCCATGTCGGGATTTTCTTTCTGGAGCCATGATATTTCGGGCTTTGAACAGACGGCGTCTCCCGACCTGTATAAGCGTTGGGTGCAGTTCGGACTGCTTTCAACGCACAGCAGACTGCATGGCTCTGCGAGCTACCGTGTTCCGTGGCTGTTTGACGATGAGGCGTGCGATGTGCTGCGCTTCTTTACGAATCTCAAGTGCAGTCTGATGCCGTATCTGTATCAGTATGCGGTTATCTCACATGAAACGGGCGTTCCGCTTATGCGTCCGATGATACTTGAATATCCTGACGAGCCGGGTATGAAGCAGCTTGATATGCAGTATATGCTTGGAGAGAGTCTGCTTGTGGCTCCGGTATTTTCGGAGGACGGAAGATGCGAGTATTATCTTCCGCGCGGAACATGGACGCATCTTTTGAACGGCGAAGCGCGCGAAGGCGGGCGTTGGTATGAGGACAGCTACGATTATTTCAGTCTGCCCCTTTATGTCCGGGATAATACGCTGCTTCCAATGAGAGAGGGCATGCATGTGCCGGATTATGATTACCGTGAGAATACCTGTTTTCATCTCTATGAGCTTAAAGATGGCTGTAAAGCGGAATGCTTTGTGACGGATGTAAAGGGTGTAGAGCGTGCGGAGGCGCAGTGCCTGCGAAGCGGGAATAAGCTGACGATGCGGGCGTGCGGATGCGCCGGACAGATTTCATTTGTGCTTCACGGGATCGGAAAAGTGAGAAGCGTTTCCGGCGGACGGATCGAAGAGAAGGACGGTAAAGCGGTCGTTATACCGGATCGCTGTGAAGCGGCGGTAGAGATAGAAGTATAACGAATCATATTTGCAAATCTGTATAAAATATGATACGATTCTCCTTGCGCAAAAGAGGCGCAGAAAAAGGTGAAAATTTAGTGTACGGCAGGAGAATGGTTGATATGCAGATACATGGCAAAGAGATAACGACGATTATCAGCGATCTGGACGGGACGCTGCTCGGTCAGGGAACGGAACTGGACGCGAATATTTTTCCGGTCATCCGGCAGCTTCGGGAAAGGGGCGTTTCCTTTGTAGCAGCAAGCGGACGGCAGTATAAAAACATGCGGCTTTTGTTTGAGCCGATTATGGATGAGATTCCTTTTATTTGTGAAAACGGAAGCCTGATCGTTGAACATGACAAAACGATTTATGCAAAAAATATTCCGCGTGATCTGAGCTTTGAGCTGATCGATGACCTGCTGAAAATACCGGATACGGAAACGATCGTATCGAGTGAACGGAATTTGTATACATTGGCGGCAAGAAAGAAATTTATTGCGCATCTGAACGGATTTTTGAAACCGGAAATCAGCATGATAGAAGATTATTGTATGATAACAGGTGATATTAATAAAATCTCGATCTGGTGGGCGGGCGGAATACCGGAAAAAGAAGCCGTGTGGCTGCATGAGAAATATGACGGCAGGCTTCAGGTTGTGGACGGCGGCAACGGCTGGCTCGATTTTACGATGAAGGGCGCGAATAAGGGCGCGGCTTTGCGGGAACTTGCCGCAGTGGAAGGATTTTCTTTGGCGGAGACGCTCTGTTTTGGGGATAGTGAAAACGATATTGCGATGTTTCATGAATGCGCGGTTTCCTATGCAATGGAAACGGCAAAACCGCACGTTCTGGAGCAGGCGGATTATGTATGCAGTGATGTGAGAGAGACGCTGCTTGGATTTTTAGGAACTGGGCTTTAATAGCCCAGTTCTTCGTTTATAAGGTAAACCTGTATTCTGCCGGGATGACTGGAATGACGTGTGATGACCGTGTGGCTGCAAATACAGTCGGGAGAGAGACAGTCTCCGCAGCGTCCGGTCGCCTGACACGGTGTTTTTTTGTTCAGACGGGCTGTATTTGCCGGCGCGGCAATATTTCGCGCACGCAGCATACCGTCTTCCAGACCGGCGGATACCTTGTTCCTGCCGACGATCAGACATACGTGCGCCGGTCCCTGAACGAGACAGGCGACGCGGTTGCCGTTGCCGTCAATGTTAATCAGCTCTCCGTCCATCGTAATGGCGTTTGCGCTCATGAAATAATAGTCGGACAATACGGTGCGGGCAAATAGTTCCCTTGCTTCCTGCGGCGACTTTGCGGACGCGCGGTCGATCAGGGAATAACCGCCTGTATGAAGCAGGTCCATAACGCCGCTTTCCTTGATGGATTCGCTGCCGCCCCATGAAATAACGGCGTTTTTGGGAAGCGTTTCCTTCAGATAAGAGCACAGAGAGGCGCTGTCTGCAAAATAGTGTCCTTCCATGCCGCGTTTTTCAAGATTTTTGATGATGCCTTCCGCCAGAGCGGCAAAGGCGCTTTCTTTTGGTGTCATAAAATACCTCCGTTTCTAAGTGTTTTTTGCAATAGAATACGCATTAGAAGACTGTGAATGCGATTCCCAATGTCGTCTTGTCCTGCGTTATTTTTATCAGTATAGCACAGATCAGCCGGGCTCTGCAATCTCGCTGACACCGACGAAAATATCGGATATTTCATACCATGTGGCATAGTCTGCGACGCCTGTCTGCGGCAGACCGAAGATACGCTGAAAGGTGCGTACGGCGTCTGCGGTACGCTGCCCGTAAATCCCGTCTGCTGCGATGGAAGGAATCGCCGGATAATTCTGCGCAATGCGGTTTAACTGTTCCTGCATCTGCTGTACCTTCTGTCCGCTGGAGCCGACCGTCAGGTTATAGCCGGGCCATGAGCTTGGAATGCCTGAGATGACGTCCGCAGTATTGATGTACATGTCATTGCCATAATAATAATGGATGATTTCGATCGCACTGTAGCCTTCCTCTGCGAGATATTTGGAGCCCCATTGGCTGAGTCCCGCGCATGTGACACGTTTTCCGTCGCAGTAAGAGGTAAAAATCGGCTGTCTGACGCCCGGACGGGAAAGAAAATTGGCAAAGATCGTGTCTACTAACACGTCTATATTTTCAAAGATATTACGTCCATAGACCCATTTCTGGTCGTAGGCTGTGGACGAGGTAATCGTAAAATCGTAGCCTTGATTGCGGTACCACTCCGTATACACACGGTTCAGCGTAAAGGACATAATGACGAGAATATTGGCGTAAAGGGCTGATTCCGGCCATGTGGCATAAATTTCACAGGACGCTACATTTTTAATATAATCTTTATAGCGCACATAGTAATTGGGGGCGGTAGAATCGGAAGGGACGCCGTCATGGACGATGACGTATTCAGGAACAACGACGCGGCTTAAAACGATCTCCCCGGATTCCTCCATCGGTTTGATTTCATCTTCGGGAATCTTGGGCGGATATTCGCCGAATAACGTGTGAACGGGAATAAAAATATCTTCCTCCCGCTCGCTGCTTTCCAAAGGAATCATGCGGATCGGCTGAATGGCGGTGACATCCGGAAGAATTTCCGTACCCGATACAAGTACCGGCTCGTAGCCGTTTGCGGTAACGCCGATGTTATATTCGGAATATGGCTGCACCTCCTGCTCAGGGTTTAAGCTGTATTCGACGTCGGGAGCGGGAAGCTCGATCGGCGGGGTCTGACCGCTTTCGTCGGTTGTGAGCGTCATGAGCGGCTGCTCAGGGTCGCCGGTATAGGAGATCGTAACGACCGCATTTGGAATAGGAATCAGACCGATCGAAGAAATAACGGAAATCTGCAATCCGCCTTCTGAAGGGTGGGAGGCTGCGCCCTGCTGAGCTGCATTGCCGGGCGCCGTCACGTTTTCCTGCTGTGCCTTTTGAAAAAGATATTCGGGCATAAAAATACCTCTGTATTTTTTGTTATCATATGCAGAGGTATTTCTTTTTGTGAAAAATAATATTTAGTCTAAATTTAACTTTTTGCTCATTAGATGGAGCGTAACGAGGTAAAAGATAATACCGAGGAACATGCTGATGACGCCTGTTGTCAGGAAAACGCTTTTAAAATAAATCTCCATATTGAGTCTGCCGCCGCTCATGGATGAAATCATCTGAGGCATCAGCAGGATCGTTGACAGTGTTTGAATCAGACAGAGGATAGCGATGTAACATAAGATTGATCCCATGATCTTGTGTTTGCGGAACATCTGTCCAAGTGAAACGGAGCAGTAGATGGAGAGGACGCCGCTTATTGTAGAAATCCCAAGCGTGGTGATAGTACAGAGAAGGAGCCGGGGCACGGAAAGACCGAAAATATCTCTGCATTCTTCCAGGAGAGCGGATGCCATCTGGGAGAAAGAAGCAAACTCATTTTCCAGAGAGATAATAAAAGGCACAATAAGAGAGCAGACGCTGATATAAATAAGAGCAGTGGTCAGCATCAGACAGCCGCTGTGAACGATCAGCTTGGAAAGCACAAGCTGCCTGCTTGTGACAGGCAGAGTATGCATCAGATAGCCCTCGTCTGTGTAGAGGTTGCGGTAAAAACGGACGGCGATGTAGACCGTCATGGCAAAGGAAACGCCAATGATAGTAGCGTAATATACCATAAAGAGCAAAACGGCAACAAGATTTGGAAAGGGTTCGCCGGTATTTTTACCGAATGCAAGATTATGCATGGCAATCACGCCGAGGATGGTGCTGAATACGGTAAAAGCATTGATAACAAGCAGTACGTTGCGGATAGTCTTCCATTCGTATTTCATTAATTTTTTCAGCATGTGAATACCTCCCTGAAATAAGCGTCTAACGATTTGCCTTTCTCTTCGCGTAGCTGTTCTGCAGGCGCATAGAGGAGCAGATTTCCGTTTTTAATAAAAATAACGTCGTCGAGCAGATTTTCAATATCGGAAATCAAATGTGTGGAAATCAGGATCGTCGCATTTTCGCTGTAGTTGGAAATAATCGTTTTTAAAATATAATCCCGCGCGGCGGGGTCGACTCCTGCAATCGGCTCGTCCAGTATGTAAAGCTGTGCGCTGCGGCTCATGACAAGGACAAGCTGTACCTTTTCCCTCGTTCCTTTGGAAAGCGTCTTCAGCTTTGCCGACGGATCGATATCGAGAGACGCGAGCATCGTCTGCGCTTTTTCAACGGAAAAGTCGTTATAAAAGTCTGCAAAAAAGCCGATAAGCTCCGAGACCTTCATATTGCTCTGCAGACAGGTACGCTCCGGCAGGTAGGAGATGACCGCTTTGGTGGCAGGGCAAGGTCCCAGCCCATTGATTGTAACGCTGCCCGCAGTCGGAACGATCAGCCCGTTAATCAGTTTGATGAAGGTCGTTTTGCCGCTGCCGTTCGGACCGAGCAGACCGATAATGCGTCCGTGCGGAATCTTGAGAGTAAGCCCGTTCAGCGCAGGCGCTTTCGTTTTGTCATAGCTTTTGTATAAGCCGTTTGTTTCTATAAGATAATTCATTGCAATGACTCCTCCTCATATACCGAAGTGATCAAAGAGAGCACCTCTTGTTTCTGATAGCCCAGTTGTTCCATTTTATGGAAGAAATCTGTGAGCTGTTCCCCTGCGAGCTCTCTGCGTATCGAGCGGATCAGCGTCCCGTCCTCTGTTACAAAGCGTCCGTTTGTCCGCCTTGTTTCGATCAGTCCGTTTCGTTCCAATTCGGTAAATGCCCGCTGCATCGTATTCGGATTGACGCCGGCGTCCGATGCCAGCTCTCTGACGCTTGGAAGCTTACTTCCGGGCGGATATGCGCCGGAAACGATCTGCATACGGATTTCTTCTACCAGTTGTGAATAAATCGGTCTGTCCGAATCGAGTTTCCATGTCATAAGTATCATTCCTTCCTCAACCTTGTACTACTGTACTAAGTAATTAATACAATAATACAAAAAAAGAGAACTGTCAAGATGAAAAGGCAGTTCTCGGAAAAATAATATGATTTGTTGTGCATATCGGAATGAGGGAAAATAAATAACATACGCTATTGATTGACATACTCCTGGATACAGGTAAGCAGTCTGGCATTGTCCTGCGGCATCATAAAGCAGAAGCGGAAGTAAGAGTGATCGAGATACGGAAACGTACAGCAATTTCGTATCATCATGCCTTGTCTGATCGCTTTGTCAAACAAAACATCAGAAGTTAAATTCTTATTTAATAATTTGACTAAAATGAAATTAGCATGCGGCGTGTAAAACTTGATTCCATCTATTTCGGAAAGAGCGCGGACGATAGCGGCGCGTTCCTGGTTTATCAGGGCGCGCGTCTGCGAAATATGTTCCGTATCCGTAAACAGCAGCTTTCCGGCGGCATCGGCAATACTGCTTACCGTCCACGGGTTTTGTTTTTCGGAGAAGCTTTTAAGCAGCGCTTCATTGCCGGTGACGGCATAGCCGAGCCGGAGTCCCGGAGCGGCAAAAAATTTGGAAACGCCGCGCAGAATGACAAGATTGCCGTAGGAAGCCGTCAAAGGGACGGCAGTCGCTTTTTCATAGTCCGGGGCAAATTCCATATAAGTCTCGTCTATCATGACAAAAATGCCGAGCCGGACGCAGGCGTCCAGTATCTCCCGCATTTGAGCCGCATCAATAATAGACGAGGTCGGGTTGTTCGGATTGCATAAAACAAGCAGGTCGGCGCCGTCAGAAAGGCTGACGGCGAGTCTGTCCGTATCGACTGCAAAATCTTCGGCTTCCTGCAGGGGAAAATAAAGACAGGAGCCGCCTGAGAGCTTGATCTCCCGTTCATATTCCGAATAGGTGGGACCGAGAATCAGGGCTTTCTTTGGTCTCTTTAGCCGGACGATCAGGGAGATCAATTCGGTTGAACCGTTGCCGACAAAGATATGCGCAGGCTCTGCGCCGCAGTAGCCGCCGATTGCTTTCCGGAGAGAGCGGTATTCCCTGTCGGGATAAGAGGTAATCACATCAAGCTGCCGCGCAAGACGGCTTTTAAACTGAGCCGATAATCCGAGCGGGTTGACGTTGGCGCTGAAGCTGACGATCTCTTCTTTTTTGACGCCGTATACGGCTTCTATTTGTTCCAGATCGCTGCCGTGGAAATGATCCGATGGTTTTAACATTTCTTTCTCCTATTCTTGAACTGGCATAAAAAAACATGATATAATATATTAGTATATCCATGTATACAAAAAAATCAAGGAAAAGCGACGGTGGCTGCTGCAATGGAAGAAAAAGAAAAAATTGCAAAAGTGGTTGCGGGGAAATCCATCCGGCAGGAGGGTTCTCTTTCTTTTTCGTGCCCTAAGGTAGAACTGTCGGTCAAGGCGGGCGAGAGCGTACAGGGAAGCTTCACGGTCAGCGGCAGGGCGGAGGGCAGTCTGCTTGGCGCGGCGGTAACGCAGAATCTCCATATGCATTGCCTGACTTTTCACTTTAAGGAAAACCCCTCGGAAATACAGTATTGTTTTGACAGTACGGGATTGGATGAAGGCGAGTGCGTCAGGGGAGAGTTTAAGATCATGTCCAATCAGGGGGAATATACGCTCCCGTACATGGTAACGATCGTACCGAAAATATTTGAAACCTCGCTCGGACAGATGAAAAACCTCTTCCATTTTGCGAACTTGGCAAAGACGAACTGGCAGGAGGCTGTGCGTATCTTTTACGCGCCCGATTTTGAAAAGGTCATTACCGGAAATGACAGGCAGTATTTAAGCGCATACAGAGCGCTTCGGACGCCGCCGGAGCGGGAACAGCATGTCGAAGAATTCCTGCTGTGCGTCCGCAAGAAGCAGCGCGTGGAATACAGTTCCGACAAAGAAAAGCTGGATGTTGCCGCGCAGGGCGACATGATGCGGGAAGTCATTACGCTGACGCGCAGCGGATGGGGCTATACAAAGCTTTTGGTTGAAACAGAGGGGGATTTTCTGCAGGCGGAAAAATCTGTTTTGACAGACGACGATTTTTTAGGAAATCAGTGCAAATGTGCGTTTCTTATCTGCCGCGATAAGCTGCATGCGGGGCATAATCTTGGAAAAATCCGGCTTGCGAACGAATATGTATCGCTGGAAATTCCGGTTTGCGTCAGTCATATACATACGCCGCCCAACAGGCGCAGACGAAGCGGCAAGCGGAAAACGGCGGAAATTTTTTTGTATTATCTGTTATATCATCTGGGAAGGATCTCGAAACAGAACTGGCTGAATGAAACGGAGCGCATCGTAAGCGGTATGGAAGCGCCCGGACGAAGGAATCCCGCATGGGAACTGATGCAGGCGCATATTATGCTGACAAGAGAGAGGCGCAGAGAGGCGCAGAAGCTTTTGCAGCGCGCCGGGGAACTGATCGGGAAAAGCCGCGCGGATGCAGGCGGCAGACCCATCCCGGAGGTATGGTGCTATTATTTGTATTTACAGGCGCTTGTAAAAAGCGACGAAGCGTATATTCGGAACGCAGTAGAGGAAATTCGCGGCATTTACAGGGAAAATCAGACAAACTGGCGGATCGCGTGGCTTCTGCTTTATCTGAATGAAGAATATAGCGGTCTTTCGCAAAGATGGCTGTTTTTGGAGCAGCAGTTTGAAAAAGGCTGCCGCAGTCCGGTCTGGTATCTGGAGGCGGCTGTGCTCGTGCGTAAAAATCCGGCGCTTTTGATGAAGCTGACGCCATTTGTAGTGCAGACGCTGAATTTTATGGCAAAGTACGATTATCTGACAGACGAATGCATCGGACAGATTCATTATCTGTCGGGAAGGCTGAAGCATTACTCGGAGCGGATGTATGATATTCTGCGGATCTGCTATGAAAAAAAGCGGGATACGGAGTCTCTCCGCGCGTTATGCACGCTGCTCATGAAAGGAAATAAAACAGGTCCGGCTTATGCTTCATGGTACAAAAAAGGAATTGAAAAGGAACTCTGGCTGACAAGGCTTTACGAATATTATATCCTTTCCATCGATCCTGAGGCGGAAGAAGAGATTCCGGCGGCGGCGCTCCGGTATTTCTCCTACAGCGCGCAGCTCCCGTATGAGCGGGCGGCTTATTTGTATGCGTATGTGGAAAAAAAGCGGGAGGAATATCCCGATCTTTACGGCGTATATCTGCCGCAGATGGAGCGATTTCTTTCCGCATCGCTTGAAAAGGGGCGTATGAACAGGAACATTGCGTTTTTGTTCTGTAAATTACTGCAATCGGGAATCCTCGGCAGGGAATGGCTTGCCGGATATGCGGACAGGCTGTTTGTGGAAGAAGTGGAGCTTCAGACGGACGGCATACAGCGCGTGATTGTAATTCACGGAAAGCTGCGTGAGGAGACCGTATGCCCGCTGCGCGGGAGATTCGCTTATGTGCCGGTATACGATCAGGATAACGCGCTGGTATTTGAAGGAACGTCGGGAATGCGTTATGTATCCGGCGTTTCTTATAAGAGACACGTGTTATTTTATCCAAGGGAAATCCTTTCTGAGATGCTTGCGGAGGATGGAGGGATATTGTCTGACCATGTAGGCGTTCTGCTTTACCAATGTGAACATAACAGGCGTTATACATTGATCGACCAAAGTAATGAGCAGTATGCAAGGCTTCTGCGGATGCATGTGGAAATCAGTGACAGCTACCGCAGCGAGCTTGGTATGAAGCTGCTGCGTTACTATGAAGAGAAGGATATGCCGGACGAGATGGACGAGCTTCTGACACAGCTTACGCCGGAGCTTATGAGCAGCCGGGAGCGGACGGAAGTTCTGCGCTGTATGATAGTGCGCGGCATGTATGGGAGAGCTTATGACTGGATTCAGACATACGGAGCGGAAAGACTGCATGCCAAGGCAATCGCACGGCTGTGCAGCAGACTTCTTGCGCAGTCCGATTTTATGGAAGTGCCGTCTATGACGATACTGGCGCACAGCGCTTTTGCCGGAGGCAAATATGACGAAAGGATTTTGCATTATCTTGCGTGCTATTTCCGGGGTACGACAAAGGAAATGCTCGATCTGTGGAGCGCCTGCGAGCGTTTTGAGTCAGACAGCTACGAGGTAGGGGAACGGCTTCTTCTGCAGATGCTTTTTACCGGGGAGCATTTGCCGGAAGAGATAGAAATATTCCGAAGATATTTGGAAGGAAGCGCGGATGAGTCGGTAACGGACTGTTATCTGGAGCATTTTGCATATGAGTATTTCATATGTGGGAAAGAACTGCCGGATTATATTTGGCGGGAGCTGATCAGACGGCAGAAAAACGAAGGGCTTTCGAATGAATTGTGCGAGCTTGCGCTGCTTAGTTATTTTTCAAAGAAAACGGTTCTGCAGGAAGAGGAGCGTTCGATCGTTAAGAAGTTTTTGGAAAATCTTGTTCTCAAAAAGGGCATTGTATTTGCTTTTTTCCGCAAATTTGCAGATATTGATCCGGGCATGGAATTTTATCGGGACAAGACGTTTCTGGAATACAGGGCGCGGTCTGACCGTCCGATGACGCTGCATTATGTGCTGAAAGCGGAAGGACGAAGCGGCGAATACCGGACGGAAGAGCTGCGGAGCAGCTATGGAGGTATTTATTCGAGGCATTTCCCGCTCTTTTTCGGAGAGAGCCTTCAATATTATATTACGGAAAAGAAGGGACAAAAGGAGACGCTCGTGGAGAACGGGGCGCTTGTCTGCGATAAGCTGTCAAAAGAGGAGCCGGCAGACCGTTTCGACCGGATCAACCGCTATATTGCCGCGGTATCCGCACAGGATACGGGAAAGGCAAGACGGCTTCTGGAAGAATATTACCAGATGGAATTTTTAGCGGAGAAGCTCTTTTCGCTGCAATAAAGGAAAAGGAACAATCGCATGAAACATAAATTGATCGTCGGTTATGATCTGGGAGATAGTACTTCCCAGATCCGCTTCTGGAATACAAAAGAAAAGGAACCCGAGACTGCGTCTACGGTGACCGGTGAGGAACAGTATAATTTTCCGACCGCGTTATGCAGGCGGCCTGAGACCGGTCAGTGGGTATACGGCAAAGAGGCGGTAAGGCTGGCGGAAGAGGGAAGCGGAATTTTGGTGGAAGGACTGCTCCTGCTCGCGCGGGAAGGCGCGGAAGTGGCTGTCGGAGAGGATACGTTTGACCCCGTTGCTCTGCTGGCGTTGTTTATGAAACGGAGTCTTTCTCTGCTTGGGGCGTCTGTTCCGCTTTCCGGGATCGACGCGCTTGTGATTACGGTTGAAAAGCTCGACCAGCGCGTGATCGAAGTGTTGACGCAGGCGGCGGCGGTAATGCAGCTTAAGACGGAGCAGATTTATGTTCAAAGCCATGTCGAGTGCTTTTATCATTATATGATCCATCAGCCTCAGGAACTTTTGAAAGGACAGGCGCTTGTCTGCGATTATGAGAGGGATAAATTGCGCGTATATCGTCTGGAATGCAACCGCCGCACGAATCCGGTCGTCGCCTTTGCGGAAGAAAAGATATATCCGCAGATGCGCTCCGAAGACGGCGCGCTGCTTCCGATTCTGGAGGAAAACTGCGAAGGCAGAATGGTTTCTGCCGTTTATCTGCTCGGCAGGGGATTTGAGGGCGACTGGTATCAGGATTCCCTGCGTTACCTGTGCAGAAACAGGCGCGTGTTCCGCGGCAACAATCTTTACAGTAAGGGCGCCTGCTACGGCGCGGGAGAAAAGCTGCTGCCGGATGATATTGGAGCGCAGTATGTGTTTCTGGGCGGCGATCAGCTTAAGGCAAATATCGGCATGAAGGCGCTGCGCAGAGGGCAGGATTCGTATTATGCGCTTTTGGATGCGGGAACAAGCTGGTATGAAGCAAAAAAGACATGTGAATTTTATTTGGAAACAGGAAATTCCTTTTCCATTACGGTCACGCCGCTGAACGGAAGAGAAATAAAGGAAATTGAAGTGATTTTAAGCGATCTGCCAAAGCGGGACGACCGGGCGACAAGAGTTTGTCTGTCGATTTCGATGCAGTCTGAGAACGAGGCGGCGCTTACGGTCGAGGACTTGGGATTCGGCGAAATTTATCCTGCAACGCATAAGGTATGGCAGGAAACGTTTACAGTATAAAGAGGAAACAAATATGGGCAGAGGAATCCTTTGCATGGGAAATACTGCAAAAACTCCATATTTTTTGGAAAAGCTGGACATTTCGGTTTATACGGTTGAAGAGTTGTGCTATTGTATTCGGGAAAGTACGTTTTTGATGGACGAAGGAATGGTCTGCAGGGAACTGATCGACTGGCTGCGCAAGGAGTGCGGCCTGATGGAGCTGGCAGATTCTTTGTATGGCTTTTTGAAAACAAAAGCGTCCGTCGGAGCCTTCCTGGCAGCCATTTTGGAATATACCGGTTATTATCCGCAGGCGGAGACCTCGCGGATAGAACAGTTTCTCAAGGCGCAGTCCAGTCTTTCGGAGCCGGAGCGGCGGAAAAAGACCGCGGACTATCTGGCGGGCAGCGGTAAGTATGAGCTTGCCTTGGAGCGTTACCGGGAGCTGCTTTACGATATGCCCGGCATGGAGGATGCGTTTCGCGCAAAGCTTTATCATAATATGGGCTATGTATGCAGTCAGTTGTTTTTGCTTGAACAGGCTGCGGACTGTTTTGAAACGGCATACCGGCTGTCTGGGGAACGGGAGAGCCTTTTGCAGTTTCTGGGAGCAAAGAGGATGCTGCTTCAGGAAGAGGCGTATGTTGATTTTATCGTAGGAAAGCCTCAGGAATATTATGAGTTGTCAATGGAGCTGGAAAAGCAGGTCGAGCAGGCGGCGGAGGAATGGAAGACATCCGGCAGGGCGGCGGAACTTGACATGCTGCATACAGAGACGGCGCGCACCGACCCGGGCAGTGCGGCAGGGAAGCCTGACGCGGCGCGGGAGCAGGGTGAGACGCAGGATCATGACGCGGAATTGCAAGATACGCTTGCGGACATCAAAGAACGGCTCAAGGCACAGTACCGGAGCATGGTGAGAGAGAAATAACGTATGGGATTTTGGAAAAAGCTGTTTAGCAGGAAAAAGAAAGAAGAATACATTGAAGAGATCGAAGAAAGCGCAGAGAGCGAGGCGCTGCATCGGGATCAGGTCGATCTGAAAGATCAGTCGCAGAGACAGCGCTATGTGAAAAGCTGTCTGGAGCAGCTTGCGGATGCGGAATCGGAGATGGAAACGCTCAGGCGGGAATACGGCGCGGTGACTTCCTATCTGACCGATATGGAGGAGATCGAAGCGCTGCCGCCCGCCGAGAGAAAAGAGCTTTCCGCGATCGCGGATAAGATCACGGCGTACGAAAGAGAAAAGCATCTGTATGAGGACGGTAAGACGCGGATGCCGGAAGCGCAGTTCCGGCAGCTGGAGCGCATGGAAGAGGAGATCGCCGAAGGCATCAAGAAGCTGACCGAGGCTGAAGAATATCAGGAAAAGATACGTCAGGATATGCGCAGGCTTTCCGCTGAGAAGCATGCGTATCAGTACCGGAAGCATGATCTTAGCAACGTGATGGTCAATATGCGCGGCATGATGATTATTACGAGTTTCGCTTTTGTGACATGCATGGCGATCCTGCTTTTGCTGCAGGCGCTTCTTGAAATGGACATCGGCATCGGCTATATCCTGACGGCTGCGGCAACGGCGTTTGCGGTCTTTTTGATTTATATGAAATATACGGAATCGGCAAAAGAAAAAAGGCAGGTGGAGCGGGCGATCAACCGTCTGATCCTTTTGCAGAACCGTGTAAAGATACGTTATGTAAACAATACGAATCTGCTTGATTATCTTTATGTGAAATACTCGGCACAGTCGGCGGAAGAACTGAGCGGGCTTTGGGAAGCGTACCAGACGGAAAAAGAAGAGCGCCAGAAAGTGAAAGAGCTTCATGCGGAGCTGGATTTCCATCGGGGAGAGCTTTTGCGTTTTCTGCGCCGGTTTCAGATCAAGGACCCGGAGATCTGGCTGCGCCAGACGGAAGCGATCACCAATCCGAAAGAAATGGTGGAAATACGGCACGGTCTGATCCTGCGCAGACAGAAGCTGCGCAGGCAGATGGAATACAACGAGCGGATCGCTGAGAGCGCGCAGGGAGAGATCAAGTCGCTCGTGGAAGAATTTCCCGCTTATGCGCCCGAGATCATGGAAATGGTATCCCAGTATGAGAACAGAGGGGATTAGATTCCTTTTGTTGACAGCGGCGCTTTATCATGGTAGTATACAGAAGTGAAGAAACAGAGGAAAAGATTGAAAAAATGGCGGATGACCAATTTTTTTGATCGAGAGGAGGAAATTATGAAAAAATGGATTGCAATGACACTTGTCGCTTCTATGACGGCGGCGCTGCTGACAGCATGCGGCGGCAGCGAGACTGCGGCGACGGCGGAAACAGAAAGCGCTGCGCCCGCGGCGGCTGAGACGGAAAGCTCTGCGGAAACAGAAAGCGCAGAAGCGGTTGGGGCAGAGGATGCAGAAGGCGGTAAGACCTTTACAGTCGGATTTGACGCGGAGTTCCCGCCTTACGGCTATAAGGACGATGCGGGCGAGTATGTCGGATTTGATCTTGATCTGGCGCGCGCCGTATGTGAAAAGAACGGCTGGGAATTTGTAGCGCAGCCGATCGATTGGGACGCAAAGGATATGGAGCTGTCTTCCGGCGCGATCGACTGCATCTGGAACGGCTTTACGATGAACGGACGCGAGGATGATTACACATGGAGCGTACCGTATATTGACAACAGTCAGGTATTCGTCGTACCGGCGGACGGCGGCATCGCTTCCAAAGAAGACCTTGCAGGCAAGGTAGTCGGCGTACAGAAGGATTCTTCCGCACTCGCTGCCCTGACGGACGAAGAAAATCAGGAGAACCTTGATCTGGCGGCTTCTTTCGCCGATCTCGTAGAATATGCGGATTACAATACGGCGTTTATGGATCTGGAAGCGGGCGCGATCGAAGCGCTGGCGATCGATATCGGCGTAGCTTCTTATCAGATCGAATCCCGCGGAGACGGTTATGTTATGTTGGAAGAGCCTCTTTCGACAGAGCAGTACGGCATCGGTTTTCTGAAGGGCAACGATGAGCTGAAGGATACTGTAGAGAAGTCCTTACTTGAATTATACGAAGAAGGCGTTGTAGACAAGACGGCGGAGGAATACGGTATCGATTCTTCTATGATCTGCCTTGGCAAATAAAGAGAAGAAAAACAGGTAAGGGATGAAAGGGCAATCCTTCATCCCTTATTTTTATCGCGTCGAGCTGTTTTGTGTGCGGTAAAAGGTATTTTATCATGTTTGGAGGAAGTACGATGAATGTTGCGTTAATGGTTGGACAATTAGGAGAGGGCATGGTTATCACAGTGGAAATCTTTTTCCTGACGTTACTGTTTTCCCTGCCGCTCGGACTGGTCATTTCCTTTGGAAGGATGTCAAAGAAGTTTCTTCTGCGGACGGTGACGAAAATCTATATTTCCGTAATGCGCGGTACGCCGCTGATGCTGCAGCTCATTGTCGTATATTTTTCTCCTTATTATGTATTCGGTATGAAGATTTCCTCTTCGTATCGTTTTACGGCGGTCATATTGGCGTTTGCCCTGAATTATGCCGCATATTTTGCGGAAATTTACCGCGGCGGTATCGAATCCATGCCGATCGGGCAGTATGAGGCGGCTCAGGTGCTCGGTTACGGCAGAATGCAGACGTTTTTCAAAATCATTCTGCCGCAGGTCGTGAAGCGGATTCTTCCGGCGGTTACGAATGAGACGATCACGCTTGTCAAAGATACGTCGCTTGCGTTTGTGCTGGCGGTCGTAGAGATGTTTACGGCGGCAAAGCAGATCGCGGCGAAGGAAACGACGATTCTTCCGCTGATGGCGGCGGGCGTGTTTTATTACATATTCAATCTGGCGGTTGCGGCTTTTATGGAATATCTGGAAAAGAAACTGGGTTATTACAGATAGGAAGGGCGTAGGGAACGGTTATGAAATATCTGGAAATCGAACATTTGAAAAAAACTTTTGGGGCGCTTACGGTGCTGAAGGATATCTCTCTGTCCGTGGAAGAAGGAGAGGTCGTATCAATCATCGGACCGTCCGGCTCGGGCAAATCTACGTTGCTTCGCTGCGCGACAATGCTGGAGCGGATGGACGGCGGCAGCCTTTCCTATATGGGAGAGCGGGCGGCATGGGAAGAAAACGGGAAATGCGTCTATGCGCCTAAGAACGATCTGAAACGCATCCGCAAAAATTACGGACTTGTGTTCCAGAGCTTTCATCTCTTTCCGCATTACAGCGTGCTGAAAAATATTACGGACGCGCCGGTCTGCGTGGATCATGTATCAAAGGCGGAAGCGGCGGCGCGTGCGGAAAAGCTGCTTGCGCAGCTCGGTCTGGAGGATAAAAAGGACGCTTATCCGTATCAGCTTTCCGGCGGGCAGCAGCAGAGAGTATCGATCGCGCGGGCGCTGGCGCTGCAGCCCAAGATTCTTTTCTTTGACGAACCGACGAGCGCGCTCGATCCGGAACTGACCGGAGAAGTGCTGAAGGTCATCAAGGAGCTGGCAAAGGAGCATATGACGATGATCATTGTCACGCATGAGATGCAGTTTGCCAGAGAATTATCCGACCGGATTATTTTTATGGAGGACGGCGTCATCCGGCAGCAGGGAACGCCGGACGAATTGTTCGGAAACCCGGATGAACGCGTCCGGGAATTTATCGGTAAATTTCAGGCGTAGCGGCGGTTTTGTGAAAATTTACAGTTGACTTTTCCATCGAGTTGATGTATATAATATACGGTTTTAATTACCTTAGTTCAGTGAAAAAAGAGTACGGAAGATAATGAGGAGGCTGTAAGTGATGAATCTGGGTAATTTGGAAAAGAAGCTGAAAAACGCAAAGGTAGCCGGAAAGCTCAATACCTATCGGATGTATATGATCGCTCTGATGGTAATCATGGGGATCGTATCGCTGGTACTTGGACTGGTAGTGCAGATGAAGGTAAAGGAGATCACAGAAGTATGGTCGCCGTCTCTGGCGCATGTACAGACGATGAACAATCTGACTTCCGAATACCGGCTGAAGGAATACGGACATATTGTGGCGGAAGACGAACAGTCGATGGCGTCTTACGAAGAAGAGCTTGCGCAGGTAGATCAGGAAATTGAGACTGTATCGGCGGAATTTGTCGCTATCATTACGACGGATACGGAAAGAGAAATTTTTGAAAATGTAGACGCAAAGTGGAAGCTTTATAAGGAGCAGGGAGAAGAGGCTCTGGCGCTGAGCCGCGCCGGCAAGACAAAAGAAGCCGGAGAGCTGATGACGGGAGAGATCTATACGACATATCAGGATTTCTGCAACAGCTTTGCGGAACTACAGACTTATGAGGAAAGCGAGCTGCAGAGCGCGAAGGACGCCGTAAGCGGCGTGTTTGTCGTTATGATCGTGCTGATCGTACTGGTTGTGATTTTTGCGGTCGTACTTGCGACGGCGCTTGGAAAGATTGTAATCAGGATGATCACGGAGCCGGTAAAACAGATCGAAGACGCGGTTGCGGGTATGCGCGTAGGCGATTTGTCCAAAAACAGTATGATTACATATGAATCTGAGGATGAGCTCGGCATCGCGGCTAAGAATCTGAAAGAGTCCATGCAGATTTTATCCGATTATATAACGGAGATTTCCGACAATCTGAGAGAGATGGCGAAGGGAGATCTGACAAAGAACGGCGAGGAGATCACGGATTTCCTCGGAGATTTTTCAAGCATCAAAGAATCGCTGCTGTATATTCTGAAGCGTTTCAACAGCACGCTGACCGAGATTCAGCATACGTCGGGAGACGTTTCAGCGGATTCGGAACAGATCGAAAAGGCGTCCCAGTCTCTTGCTGAAGGAGCGACGGATCAGGCGAGCGCGATCGAGGAACTGACGGCGACGATTACTACGGTATCGAATCTGGCGGAAGACAGCGCAAAGAAAACGCAGAGCGTTTATGAGCATGTAAGAGCTTCGGCGGATCAGGCGGAAGTCGAGAGGCGGAAGATGGAAGACCTGATTGAGGAAATGAAGCGGATCATGGAGATTTCCAAGCAGATCGAAAATATTATCACTGCGATCGAGGATATCGCATCCCAGACGAACCTGTTGTCCTTAAACGCTTCGATCGAGGCGGCAAGGGCGGGCGACGCGGGCAGAGGCTTCGCGGTCGTTGCGGATCAGATCGGCAAGCTGGCTTCGGACAGCGCGCAGTCTGCGGTAAATACGAGAGAACTGATCAGCAAAACGCTGGAAGAGATCGAAAAAGGAAACGGTATCGTGGAGTCTACCGCGCAGGCATTCGGCCAGATGATAGAGAATCTGAAAGAATTCGCGGAGATGGCGCATCAGACGACGGAAAACGTCAATAGTCAGGCGCAGGCTCTGGAGCAGGTAGAGGAAGGAATCGATCAGATTTCCGGCGCCGTTCAGAATACGGCGGCCTCTTCCGAAGAAAATCTTGCGATCAGCGCGAACCTGTCTGAGAAAGCGCAGAGTCTGGACGAGCTGGTAAAGAGATTTAAGTTATTTTAAACGAGGTGTTGCAAACGCCTGAGGCATGTGTTACGATAAATACAGTAAACAGGTAAGGAGGGATTGTTATGGATATTCCCGCATTATCAATGGCGCTTGCGCAGACAAAGACACTAGGCGATATCGGAACGGCAGTCCTTGGCAAATCGCTTGATGCGGCGCAGGAACAGGGAAGCACGATGACGGCGATGATCGATTCCGCAGCAATGGAGCTTTCCGTAAATCCGGCTGTCGGCAGTCAGTTCGACGTGAGAGTGTAAAGACGCGTATCTGCGGTTTTGAAGTAATATAATTTCATATGCAACAATAATGATCTTCAGGGTCGGGTTCATTTCCCAACCGGTGGTACAGCCCACGAGCCGTAAGGCATGATTCGGTGCAACTCCGAAGCCGACAGTAAAGTCTGGATGGAAGAAGATAAAGCGCGGACGCGCAGATTGGTCCGCGTATTATGTCGCGCAAATAAGACTCTGAAATGGAAACATTTCAGAGTTTTTTATTTCCCGGAGAGGGAAAATGCGCTGCGGCGCGGGCGCGCGCATTTTTGTGGAAACACAGGCTCTGAATTTCAGTTCGGAGCTTTTTTTATTTCCGATTTTATATCACAGGATTTGCTGTCGGAGCTTTTTGATGGAAACTGGCGTTGTTAAATTGCACAAATATTTCGTTGACTGTGACTGCGCAGAATGTTTTGAAACGGAGGGAAGAAAATGGTACAGGAGGATATATTTTTTATGCAGCGTGCGATTTCTCTGGCGCGGCGGGGCGAGGGCAAAGTGAATCCCAATCCGCTTGTAGGGGCGGTCGTTGTAAGAGAAGGCACGATTCTCGGAGAGGGCTGGCATGAGGAATTTGGCGGTCTGCATGCGGAGCGGAACGCTTTCACTTCGTGCCGCCGGAACGGGAAGTCCGCGGAGGGGGCGACGCTGTATGTAACGCTGGAGCCTTGCTGTCACTTTGGCAAGACGCCGCCATGTACGGACGCCGTGATCGAAAACGGGATCAGCCGGGTCGTCGTCGGTTCCGCTGATCCGAATCCGCTTGTGGCGGGAGAAGGAATCCGTCTGCTGCGGGAAGCGGGCATTTCGGTGGAAACGGGCGTTTTGCAGGATCAGTGCGAGGAGCTGAATGCAGTATTTTTTCATTATATCAAAGAGAAAACACCGTATGTCACAATGAAGTATGCTATGACGATGGACGGAAAGACGGCGACTTTCGCCGGACATTCTAAATGGATCACGGAAAGTCCGGCGCGGGTGAGAGTACATGAAGACAGAAACCGGTATATGGCGATCATGACGGGAGTCGGAAGCGTGCTTGCGGACGATCCGATGTTGAACTGCCGAATACCGGACGCGGCGAGGCAGCCGATCCGTCTGATCTGCGACACACAGCTTCGGACGCCTGCGGGGGCGCGCGTCGTCAGGACGGCAGCGGAGCAGCCGACATGGATTTTGACATGCTGCACGGAGCGGGAGAAACAAGCGGTCTACCGAAAGCAGGGCTGCAGAATTTTGGAACTGGAGCAAGGGGCCGGGCATGTGGATCTGCGAAAAGCGATGAAACGTCTGGGAGCGGAAGGCATTGACAGCATTTATCTTGAGGGCGGTTCGGAACTGAACGCATCCGCGCTTGCGGCAGGCATTGTACAGAGTGTGCACTGCTATATCGCGCCGAAGCTGTTTGGAGGAGCAGGGGCGAAAACACCGGTCGGAGGCAGAGGCGCAGAATTCCCGGATCAGGCGGAGCGGCTTACAATACGAAAGGTTACGCCCTATGGGAACGATCTGCTGCTGGAATGCGCTGTGAAAAAGGCGGGGAGGTGAGAAAATGTTTACAGGGATTATCGAAGAGATCGGTACAATACGTCAGATCAGAAAAGGAAGCGTGTCCGGCAGCCTGACGATCGGGGCGAGGACGATCATGGAGGATATGAAAACGGGCGACAGTATAGCGGTAAACGGCATCTGTCTGACGGTGCGCGAGCGCGGCAGAGAGAGCTTTACCGTCGATGTGATGCACGAGACGTTTGAGCGGAGCAGCGCATCCGAATTCCGCGTCGGAACGCATGTTAATTTGGAGCGGGCGATGGCGGCGGGCGGGCGCTTCGGCGGGCATATCGTGTCGGGGCATATTGACGGGACGGGGAGAATCGTTAAAATGTGGCAGGATGAAAATGCAGTCTGGTATGAGATCGCGGCGCCCTCGCGCCTGATGCGTTATATCGTGGAAAAAGGCTCCGTCGCGGTCGACGGCGTCAGCCTGACGGTAGCGGACGTTTTAAGCGGCAGCTTCCTCGTATCGGCGATTCCGCATACGCGGGCAGTGACAACGATGGATGAGAGAAAAACGGGCGATCCCGTCAATTTA
>JAGARW010000154.1 GCA_017621975.1 Lachnospiraceae bacterium
AACTGAATTACCGGCTGATTACGACTGCGGAGAACGGGGAGATTATTCCCGTTGCATGGATAGAGATTCACAGGACGCTCAAGTCGCGCGGATATCCTGTCATGGACGACGCAGATTACAGGTTTTATCCAGATAAGCACGGTATATGGCGTCTTCTGGAGGATAAAAAAACGGACAGAGGTATTGTATGGCTTCACCAGATACCGGATGCGGACTTTTCAGACGCGGAAAAGGCGAAAGCGTTTTTTGATGCGCAGGACGACGCCTTTCTGCTGCCGGAGGGTGCGGATACGGCGTGCGTATGGAGAGACGGCGTAGAGGAAGGTTATTGGTACGATTATTTGATCCGGCGGGGAGAGACGGCGGACTATGAGCTGACGCTTGCAGTGCCGCTCATGCCGGAAGGGAGCGGCGGATGGTATCTGGCGTCCCGGATACAAAAGGAAGCTGTGAACAAAGCGGACTGCGCGCATGCGCTCTCGGTCATGAAACAGACACTCCGCACATCGCCGTATGTATATACCGTGCGGGAGGGCGATACACTGAGCGGAATTGCGCAGAAATACATGCAAAGCGGCGGCGGAACCGCATACCATATTCTTGCGGAGATGAACGGCATTGTAGATCCTGATCTGATTTATCCGGCGCAGCGGCTCACACTGCCGGAATACAGCACAGGAGAAATGTGGAAGGCGGCAAAGTAAGTGTTTCAACAAGACCGGATTCATGATATAATGAGCGTTAGCAATGAGCAGCGCCAAGAGATTTGAGGACAAGGCTGCTGCTTGCGGGCGGCTTTGTCCTTGAATCTCTTGATTGGGCGAAGCCCGTACAACGAGGAAAACGTAAGTTTTCCGAGTTGCGCTGCGGAGCAAGCGCGGCGCGAAGCGGCGCAGGAAGCGCAGTCAGCGCGGGCTTGCGAGAGGATGATGCTGCGGCGCAGAGCAGACGATGAACGGAATAGGCTTGGAGAGGAAGGAATATGGCAAAAAAGAAAGAGACTTCACAATTATCGAATCGGGAACGCAGAAGGCAAAGACGTGTGCGTAATCAGATTTTGTCGTATGTCACATTAGGCGTTCTTGTGATTTGTTTAGCGGCAGGATTATTTTTTACAGTCAGATATGTAGGCGGACGGATTGCGGATAAGCGTCAGGAAGAAGAATTCGCTAAGGCGATGGCGGAGATGAAGCAGGCGGAAGAGGAAGCGGAAACGCAGGAGGCGGAAACCGAGGAAACGGTAGAGGAATATACGGAAGATGATCTGCTCGATGAGATGGTTGACGCAAGTCTGGCGGAAATGCCGCTTGAGGATCGGGTAGCAGGTATGTTTTTGACGACGCCTGAGGCGTTGACCGGAACAGACCTGGTGACAAAGGCGGGAGAAGGAACGGAGAGCGCTTTGGCGCAGTATCCGGTCGGCGGGCTTGTATATGCGGCTTCTAATATTCAGTCTGAGAGTCAGTTTGGACAGATGCTGACAGATACGATTCCTAAAAGTAAATACCCTCTCTTTTTCATTCTGGATGACGAGACGGATGCTTTGACGGAGGATTTGTCCGCATACGGGATTAATATGGAGTTTAAAGACCGCTCGGACGATACGGCAGTATTCCGTACCGTAACGCTTTCTTCTCTTTTGGGCGACGCATCGGAGGAAGGAATCGCGACGGCACAGATAACGGGAGACGAAGATGCACTTGCGGACGCCTGCATGGAAGCGTGGGAAGCGGGCGCGGATCTTTTGTACGTGCCGCAGGGCTTCCAGAGCGCTTATGAAGGAATGTTGGAAAAGATTCAGGGAAATGCGGAGCTGGAGGATAAGGTGCGCGCGAGCATGGAAAATATCTGCCGCGTAAAATACCGCAATCGCCTGGAAGAATAAGAGACGGATTGTATGAAACGTTAATTTATAAAATCCGAACAATTAAAATTAAAAAAATTGAAAAAATGGATTGACAAATCGAAAAGTCTATAGTATAGTATTACTTGCCCGTTAGGACAACGGGCAGATATGCGCGAGTGGCTCAGTTGGTGGAGCACGACCTTGCCAAGGTCGGGGCCGCGGGTTCGAGTCCCGTCTCGCGCTCTATTGATACCGTAGAATTTTAATTCTGCGGTATTTTTTATTTCATGGGAAATTACTCCATTTTGTTTTGTACGAAAGTTGTCTTCCTATGAAATAAAAAAGCCCTCCGGGCAGGATTCTTTTTCATTTCATATTGCCGGAGTTTGTTTGCGAAAACAAGGAAAGAGCCGATGCCCTGATCGATTATTTTGAAATCCGGGAATATGCACTTTTACGAATACGATACAAAGCAGTCCTGTCCTGAATTTCCACTGAAATATGAGCGGCTGCCGGAACAAATCAGAGAAATTCTGAAGCATAATTTCATGGAAATTGATGATTTTTCGCTCATCCGGACTATACATGTAAATCACGCTTACAAATAATAATTCCGGTTTAGGAAATTGAATGGAGGAGTAAATCGGAAGTCGGAGGAAAAATGGGAATAGAATACAGAAAATTAAGCGAGAAGGAACTGAATGGATTCATTGAAATGAGAATCAATCAGTTAAGAGAAGAGGGCGCTAAAGAGAATATTGATTTAAAACCGGCTCTGCTGGATTATTATATGCGTCAC
>JAGARW010000155.1 GCA_017621975.1 Lachnospiraceae bacterium
CATCGTCGATGACAACGTCATAATTCTGCGTTTTCGTCTGCAGCTCGATGCTTCCGCTCTCCATGATGCCCTGTGTCAGATCGCCTAATGACGCGGTCTCTTCCTTATATACGATCGTGTCCTCTTCTTCCTGCGGAGCGACAAACAGCGTATAACCTGCCGCCAGCACGATCAGCAGAACAGCCGCGGCTATCGCCATAAATTTCTTCTTTTTCCGTTTTTTCACCTGCTCTCTCCCCTTTCGCTTTGCAGCTTATCATACTCGTCGCCCGTCATGCCGAAATATACGTTCGCCGTAATATTTGCCGACAGACCGCTGATATCCCCGTCCAGATCAAGAACGACCTGATAGCTTACCGACGCTCTGCTGGATGACTCGGAAACCGGATTGATCTGGGTTACGACGCCCGTATACGTTTTATAATCTTCCATTACGACCGCCGCCGTCTCGCCGATCTCAATTTCCGCAATATCCGCCTGATCGACGGAAGCCGTTACCTGAATCGTATCCGCATCGCTATAGGCAAGCAGAATACCGTCCTTTGACAATTCCGTATTTTCATTTGCACGCACCATCAGGATCGTACCCGCTTTTTCCGTATAAAGATAGCCGTCGCCGATCGTTTCCATAAATAATTCATAATTCTCCGAGGCTTCCTCTTCATCGTCCTCCAATACTTCGAGCGTTTCTTTCAGGCTCTTTAACGCCGTTTCATATGACGCCTGCGCTTTTTCTCCTTTTATGACAGTGCTGTCATAATCTGCCTGTGCGGATACTTTTGTCTTTTCAAGAGAAATCTGCGCGTTCTGGAGAGCCAGAAGCTTGAGCTGCAGCGTATCCTGCGCGTTTGCAATGCCTGCCTTCGCCTTCTGCGTCGCCGCCTCATAATCTTCCAGCGCCTGATCGTATTCTTCCTTATTTTCCTGATATTCGCTCTTCAGAAGCTGCAGAACGGTCTCCTCTCCGTCGCTGCTCTGGCCGCCTCCTTCGCCTTCCTTCTTCACGATCTTGAACGTATTCGGATCGTCGTCGTCTTCGTCGTCGTCATCCAGTTCATACCCGTAATCGTCCAGCTTTTCAAAGAAAAGCGCCACATTTTTTTCATAAGCGGCTTTTTTCTCTTCCACTTCATATTCCGTATAATAATAATCCTCTTCGATCGCCGCCGTGTACTCGTCTACGATCTCCTGCGCGTCGTCCGCCTCCTGCTGCGCCTTCTGCACCTCTACCTCCGCCGCCGCTATCGCGTCGTCATATACCGTCTGGGCAAACTCCGCTTCGATCTGGCTTTTTTTCAGTTCGCTCTCCGCATCCAGTTTTCCCGTCTCATAATCGATCACGCCCTGCCTGTAGGCGAGCGAAGCCTCCATCTGCGCGCGCTCCAGCTCCCTCGTCGCCTCCCGCAGAGAATTGTCCGTAATCTTTAATACTTTCGCCCCTTTTTCCACTTCGTCGGAAGAAGAAACATAGACTTCGTCTACGATCAGATCGGTATCAAGAAACGAAAACTCCAATTCCTTCTCTACCAGACCTGTCGCCGTCGTGCCGGTCGCCGTGATAATATCCTGCCGGTTTTCCATGCCTTCCGGCAGAGGCGGTCTTGCGCTTCCGCCTTTCTGATTTCCGATCCTGATATAATAAAAGCAGCCCGCCCCTACCGCTATAGCCGCAAGCAGCGCGGCGCTTGCTATGATAACCCTTTTTTTCATACAATCCCCCTTTTCTGCGTATGTTCTGCCCATACAAAGCGCTTCCCGGAAATGGAATCATTCCCGATCAAGATTCGGGTAGCAAAACCTTTGTTTAAAACCGGAGTTGTCAAACTGCACAATATATTTCGTTTCCTACGACTGCGCAGGGTATTAGTCTTTCTTAGCGTTCCGCCTGCGTGCAGCAATTTTCGGACACGATGTCCGAAAAAGGCGAAGCTGAGTCATGGACGGCGAATCTTCGCCGGTTGCGTCAACTTTTCTAAAAGGATAATCGGAACGCTTAGAAAGACTTATATCCGAAGCCCCGGAACAGGAAATGAAATTTTTGTGCAATTTGACAAAATATCGTAAAAACAAGGAATTTTGACTTCCGAATCTTATAAAACAAAAATAAGCGCCGTATTCCGATCTGCGGTCAGGAATACCGACGCTTACATTTTAAAGTGTAATTGTTTCCATATTTTGATGAAATTGTGAAAATTATGTGTTCAAATCTTGGCTGCGCGCCTATGCCTCACAATCTGACAAAGCAGCCCTCCCGCTTCTTCCGCAGCATCATATACTGGACGTACCAAACCGGAAGCCGCTTATAGAACAGATAATCGCAGAAAATATTTAACGCCAGCGCCAGCGTTACGTCGATCATACTGTGCTGCTTTAAAAAGAGCGTCGAAAGGACGATCGAGCCTGCCAGGAGCCATGTAGACGTCGTCAGCGCTTTGTTTCTGCGCCACCTTACGTTACGGCAGAGGGCGGCTCCGCATGCAACGGAATTAAATACATGGATGCTCGGCAGCAGGTTAGTCGGCGTATCGATCCGGTAAAGCATCCGCACCGCCTGTGTAAAAACATCGCTGCCTGCCAGCGTCTGCCTCAGATCATGCCCGTTCGGATAAAGATACGATACGACGATAAACAGCGTCATTCCCGTTCCGAGCGTCGCGATCAACTGATAATATTCCCGCCTGTCGGCCTTCCCAAATGCAAAATACAGCACGGTCAGCGCAACGAACGCAAACCAGAGTATGTACGGTACAATAAAATATCTGCAAAAGGGAATCATATCGTCAATCCGCGTATGAATCAAGTGAAAATGCGTTTTCCTCATCTCCAGCGCCTGAAACGCCGTCATATAAAAAATAAGATATAATGGAATGATAAACGTATGTCTGTATTTCCTGAGCAGTCTCATAAAAATCACTCTTCCTTTTGCGGCAAGCCGGATACTTCTTGTCAGTATAATATATTATGAGAGATTTATCAATAAAAGAAATATTAAATCTGACAATCTCTTTTCTTTGATTACGATTGACACACTTTGCCAATTATACTATATTTTTTTAAGGAGCAGTCGTGTTGCAGGGTGGCGTCGGCCTTCATTCTACATAGAATGGAGGTGATGTCTATGAAACATTTCGATTTTAAAGACCTTATGGCTTTTGGAATGTTCATTTTAGCATTGCTGACATTCATTTATTTGATTTGTCACTAGCTTAACATAGAAAAACCACCCCAAAACTTGACCGGTTGGAGGGTGGTTCTCTATACTCATAATCAGGTCAACCCACCTTGTGGGCGGCTGTTCCTCTTTGTGTCTACATCATAACAGATTCCCGTTGTCTGTTCAAGAATTTTTTACAGTCTGGATAGCGTAAATTTACTTTTTTCCCATATCAGATTTTTCTTTTTTTACGGAACCAATACTTTAATATCCTGCATATCGGCTACAAGCTCTTTTGCCTGCGCCACCGCCGTATCATGGATACAGATAATAAAAATAACGCTCTCCTTAGAATCAGAAGAAAACATGCGCTTCAAGACGCCCTGCTCCTGCCATTTTACAAAGTAGGAAATACGGTTTTTTAAGAGCAGTCTTTCGATTTCTTCTTTTCGCTTTACATTATATACTTTGCAGAATGCGACCTCATTATTGACCTTAACGCCCGTCAATTCGGAAGAATCTGCACCTCTCGTACTGTCTGATACTTGACTGGTATTCCGGTTTCCAAAAATTCCCGAACGCTTTGCACCCATCGCTGCCATTACGCCTCCAACTGTAACATTATACTTCTGTTCCCGCTAAAACGCTTTCCTCTGCCGGTTCCCGCATAATCCTTGCCGCACGCATGCGTCCCATCGCCATCTGCGAAGCGACGATTCCCGCGAAGTCCCTGCTTGTTCCCGGCTTCAGAGGATTGGTATGTTCGGAGCCTGTATAATCGACCTTACTGTCCAGAACATCTTCCGGTATCGCCTTTACCCTGCCAAGGCTTCTGGCGCTGACATAATTGGTATTGTAAACATAAGTCGGATATCCGACCGCGCCGATCCTCATATACATACTCCCTTCTAACGCTTTTTCTTATGAACATCATACCACTTTATTTTTTGAACTGCAATCATAAAAAGAAAACCAAGTCCGGCTCCTAAACAATTCAATAAAATATCGTCGACGTCGAATTTTCCGAACGCGCTCAGAAGCTGGAACAGTTCGATTCCGGTCACAAACAAAAGAACCGCCGGGAAAAAACAGACGGCGTAAAACCGCTTCGGAAATGCCAGCCGGTATAGTATGCCATAAGGGACAAAAATCAATACGTTGCCAAATAAATTTTCAAAACTGTTCAGTCTCTTATAATAACGGATATACATACGGATCGTTTTAAATAACGTAAAATTCGCACTGGAAAGCCCTTCCCAGACGACATTCCTGCGCCAGTGAGAAGCGATCTCCCGCAGCTCGCTGTACGGATATTTGAATACGATCAGCCGTATAATAATCAGTACGTAAAGAAAAAAAATCCATTTCCACTTATGGTTACCATTTTCCCAGATTTTCATAAAAGCTCCTATCCCTGTATCTGACCTCCAAAAGCGTCAGTCCGTGAGCGGGCGCAAGCGCCCCCGCGTTTTCTCTGTTTCCGCTCTCCAGGATAGTCTGCATATCCTCCGGCTTTCTCTCTCCTGTGCCTACCTCAAGCAGCGTACCGGTCAGAATTCTGACCATATGATACAAAAAACCGTCGCCGCTGTAGGTAAACCGTATTTCATCTCCTATTCTTTCAATACGGATTTCTTCGATCGTCCGCACCGTGGACTTTTTCCCTTTTTTCGTCGAGGTAAACGCTTTAAAATCATGCGTTCCGATTAAATAATCCGCTGCCGCGCGCATCGCGTCCACATCAAGCGCCTGCGGAAACACGTACACGTACCGCCTGTCAAACACATGCGGGATCTCCGTATTCAGCACCCGGTATTCATAAGTCTTACCGACCGCATTGAGACGGCTGTGAAACCGCTCAGGCGCTTCCTCTACCGAGATCACGCCGATGTCCTCCGGCAGATACCGGTTGATATAATCAAGAATCTCCTCGCAGGAAAGAGACGTCTGCGCATGAAAATTAGCGCACTGCCCGTATGCGTGCACGCCTGCGTCCGTCCTGCCGGAGCCGTGGACTTGCGTCCTTACGCCCGTCATTTTGGTCAGCAGCTCTTCCAGCCTGCCCTGTATCGTATTGCCTGTGCTCTCCTGTCTCTGCCATCCCTGATAGCGGGTTCCTTCATATTGCAGAATCAGTTTAAAATTGCGCATTTACGTTTCCTCGCCTTTATCTTCCCTCTCCGCATCCGCAAGCACTTCCTTATCCTCCGCGTCAAATCTGCGAAAGCGGTTCAGTCCTGCCACAAGAATGCGGACGCTCAATTTTACATTGTCAAAAATACCCGCACGGTTAATATTGATCACAATAATCCCGATCGGAACCGACAAGATCATCCCGGCTACGCCCGCGCATTTATAACCGATAAACAGCAAAAACAGCGTCGGCAGCGGCGCGATCCCGACCGAATCGCCGACGATCTTTGGCTGGATGATCTGCCGTACAAGCTGCCCTACGCCCCAGATCACAAGCAGCCAGAGCGCCATTCGGTAATCGCCGCCAAGCGCCTTGATGACCGCCCACGGAATCATAACGGCTCCCGCTCCGAAAAACGGCAGAAAATCAAGTACCGCAATCAAAAATGCGATCACCGGCGCATACGAAATACGCAGCAGCAAAAAGCCAACGAGCATCAGCAAAAAAATCCATATTTCGATCTTAAACTGCGCTTTGAAATATCCGCCTACCGCTCCGGTCAGACTATTGATCACAATACGCCACTTTTCACGGATCTGCCGCGGAATGCACCGCTGACAGAATTGCCCGATCGTTTCTTTTTCCGCGACAAAAAAGTAGGAAGAAAGCAGACACATAATGACGCTGATCAGCATATTCGGAATATTGCGGGCAAAATTTCCGACCGCATTCACTGTCGGCGTACCGATGCTTCCGACAAGTCCCGCGATATAGCTGTCCGTTTTTTCTCCGATCTTAATAATACTGTCCCTCACTTCAACCGGAAGGCTGTCATACAGATCGTTCATATTTCTGCCGATCTCCCGAAACTCTGTTTCTAACTGTTCCCACATTTCAGGCAGCGCTCCGATAATTGTCACCGTCATGCCAAGCAGCTTTGACAGGATGAAATATCCCGCCAAGATGACAAGAGCAATCACCGAAACAATAACAAATGCCGAACCGGTTCTTCGTTTGATCCGCAGCTTTTCCTCAAAAAAGCGGACGAGCGGATTGGCGATGCCCGCGATTACCCAGCCGATCAGAAACGGCAGGAAAAAGATAAGCAGTCTCGGAAGCACGAAAATGCAAAGCAGCAGAACGGCCGCCGCCAATGTCAGGTTCATGATGACTTTGATGTATCGTTTCCACGGTTGTTTCATTCTTACCTCCGTTCCGAAGCGGTTCGCTGAATTATTTTTTAGCCTTCCGCCTCCATATACCCATCCAGCAGCGCATAAATCTCCTCTCTGCCCTGCTTTGTCTGCGCGGAAAACGGAATGATCAGCGTATCCGCATCCGCCGCAAGCCCGGCGCGTATCTCCCTGATCTGCTTCTGAATCTGGCTTCTTTTGATCTTGTCTAACTTCGTCGCAATGATGATCGGCTTATAATTTTGATGCATGATCCAATCATACATCGTCTTGTCATTTGCTGACGGCGCATGCCGGATATCTACAAGCAGAAAGACCGCCCGCAGCATCTTCGAGCTTTGCAGATAGCGTTCGATCATTCTGCCCCATTTTTTCTTTGTTTCTTCCGATACTCTGGCGTAGCCGTAACCCGGCAGATCGACAAAGTACAATGAATCATTGATATTATAAAAATTAATCGTCTGCGTTTTTCCGGGCTGCGCGCTTGTGCGCGCCAGCGATTTACGGTTCATCAGCGCATTGATCAGCGAAGATTTTCCAACATTACTCTTCCCGGCGAACGCTACCTCGATCTTTGTATTCTGGGGCAGCGCGCTCGTGACGCCGCATACCGTTTCCAGACTGACTTCTTTGATTACCATCCGCTAATCCTCCCTGCGGGTTCTACCGGTAATGCCTGCATTACCTGCATTGTCTTCCTTCCCCGCATCCGCCTTCTTCTTTACAAGCGCATGCGCAAGCACCTCTTCCATATGGCTGACATATACGATCTCCAGTCCCGACTTGATCTCTCTGGAAATCTCCTCCACATCCTTTTCGTTCTCCGCCGGGACAAGCACCTTTTTAATGCCCGCCGTCTTTGCCGCCAGTATCTTTTCCTTCAGCCCTCCGATCGGCAGGACGCGTCCGCGCAGCGTGATCTCGCCCGTCATAGCGACGCTCGCGAGGACGGGACGTTTGGTCAATGCGGAAAATACCGCCGTCGCCATTGTGATCCCGGCGCTCGGTCCGTCCTTCGGCACGGCTCCTTCCGGAATATGGATATGAAAATCATTTTTCTTAAATGCGTCCGCCGCGATCTTATGCTCTTTTGCGATCGAACGGATAAAGCTGATCCCGGTCAGCGCCGATTCCTTCATGACGTCTCCCATTTGACCGGTTAAGTCAATCTCTCCCTTACCCGGCATTACGTTGACTTCTATCTCCAGCGTGTCTCCGCCGACGCTCGTCCATGCAAGTCCCCTGACGATTCCGATCTCGTCCTTTTCATTAATTTTATCCGGCGCGTATTTTTCCTTCCCGAGAAATTTTTCCAGATTTTGTTTTGTGACGCGGATCGTTCCTTTCTTCCCCTGCAGGATCTCTCTCGCCGCCTTGCGGCAGATCTGACCGATCTTGCGCTCCAGATCGCGCACGCCCGCTTCTCTTGTGTAACCGTCGATCATTCTGCGCAGCGCGTTGTCCGTAATGTCAAGCTGGCTGCCGAGCAGTCCGTTTTTCTCAAGCTGCTTGCCGAGCAGATGCTCCTTTGCTATATGAAACTTTTCGTTCGCCGTATAGCTCGTTACCTCGATGATCTCCATGCGGTCGAGCAGCGGACGCGGAATCGAAGAAACCGAATTCGCCGTCGCAAGGAAAAGCACCTCCGACAAATCGATCGGAATTTCCACATAATGGTCGCGGAACTTATTATTCTGCTCGCTGTCCAGTACCTCAAGCAGCGCGGAAGCCGTATCGCCCCTCTGGTCCGAGCCTACCTTGTCGATCTCGTCGAGCAGCATCAGCGGATTTTTAACGCCCGCCTGACGCAGTCCCGCCGCGATCCGCCCGGGCATCGCGCCGATATAGGTGCGCCTGTGTCCTCTGATCTCCGCCTCGTCCCGGACGCCGCCGAGACAGATACGGATATAACGCTTGTTCAGCGCCTCCGCCACGCTTCGCGCGATCGACGTCTTACCCGTTCCGGGAGGCCCCACAAGGCAGAGGATCGGACTGTCGCCGCGTTTCGTCAGGCTTCTGACCGCAAGGAACTCCAGAATACGCTCCTTGACCTTTTCCAATCCGTAATGCTCTGACTCCAATATCTCCTCCGCCCGCCCAATATCGGTGTTGTCGCGCGACGTCTTATCCCACGGAAGCTCCAGAAGCGTTTCAATATAGCTGCGTTCTACTGAGCTTTCGGAACTGTTCGATGAAATATTTCGGAATCGTGAGATTTCTTTTCTGATTTTCTCTTTGACCTCTTTGGACGCCTTGCACTTTTTCAATTCTTCCGTGAACTGTTCCGCATCGGAAGGCGCGTCGTCCTCTCCAAGCTCCTCACGGATAAAACGAAGCTGCTCCCGCAGCAAATATTCCTTCTGGTTTTTCTCCACTCTGGACTGAATCTTTTCCGTCAGCTCCACCCGTACCCTTGCAACTTCGATCTCATTATAGAGAATCTGACACAAGAGGGCGAAACGCTCCCGCAGATCAGACTCCGCCAGTATTTTTTGTTTGTTTTCATATTTTAAAGGAATATTATTTGCAATTTCATCGATCAGACGCTCGGGATCCCGCATTTCCTGTACGCGCGGCGTCAGATTTTTCCCAATTTTCGGATAATATTTGCTGTAGCGTTCAAAGACCGAACGGATCTCACGAAGCGACGCCTCTTCCTCATCCGCAGGCAGTTTCTGCCCTGAGGGCATTTCTTCTATTTCCGCCAGAAGAAAGCTTTCGTTTTCCTCTGAAAAAGAAAGGATTTCCGCTCTCGCTTTCCCTTCGACAAGCACACGGACAATATGATTCGGCAGCTTTGTCAGTTGACGTATCATGACGACCGTTCCAACCTTATATACATCTTCATAGCCGGGATCTTCCGTATTCGGGTCCTTCTGCGTCACGACAAGCAGCATCTGATCCCTGTTCATTGCCTGCTCAACTGCCTGAATAGACTTATCCCTGCTTAAATCAAAATGAATGATAATATCCGGCAGAATTGTCATGCCGCGCAGTGCGACCGCCGGTATCTGATATCTGTTTTCTTCGTTTTTCATCTGTACTCCTTATTTCAAAACATTTTGCGCGAAAAACGGCAGATGACACAAAACGCCGCTAACAACTATTAGCGGCGCTTTCTCTTTTCGTATTACCTTGCTCTTTTTTCAGCCATATGGTGTACGACAAGCGGCTCTCTCTCCCCGTCTATTACCTCTTTGGTAATCACACACTGCTCGATCGTCTCATCCGACGGGATCTCATACATCACATCCATGAGCACGTTTTCCATAATGGAGCGTAAGCCTCTTGCCCCTGTCTTCCGTTCCAATGCCTTTTTGGCGATCTCCACAACTGCTTCGTCTTCAAAACGCAGTTCTACGTCGTCAAATTCAAATAATCGCTGATACTGCTTAATCAGCGCATTCTTCGGTTCTTTGAGGATCCGCACAAGCGCTTCTTCATCCAGACCTTCCAGCGATACGTTGATCGGCACCCTGCCGACAAACTCAGGGATCAGACCGAATTTTACAAGATCCTGCGGAGTCACCTCTCCGAGGATCTCACCGATCTCCCGCGTCGTCTTCGCGCCCATCTTCGCGTTAAAGCCGATAATCTTGCGGTTCAGCCTCTCTTCGACGATCTTATCAAGACCGTCGAAAGCGCCGCCGCAGATAAACAGGATATTGGATGTGTCTATCTGGATCAGCTCCTGATGCGGATGCTTTCTGCCGCCCTGCGGAGGAACGCTCGCTACCGTTCCTTCAATGATCTTTAAAAGCGCCTGCTGTACGCCTTCACCGGAAACATCCCTTGTGATGGACACATTTTCGCTCTTTTTCGTGATCTTATCGATCTCGTCAATATAGATCATACCGTATTGCGCGCGTTCAATATCATAATCCGCCGCCTGAATCAGCTTCAAAAGAATGTTTTCAACATCCTCTCCTACATAGCCTGCTTCCGTCAGCGTCGTTGCATCCGCAATGGCGAACGGAACGTTAATGATCTTTGCAAGCGTCTGCGCCAGATAAGTCTTACCGGAACCGGTCGGACCGACCATGAGAATATTGCTCTTCTGCAATTCTACCTCGCTGGGACCCTTTGGCGCCATAACGCGTTTATAGTGATTGTAAACGGCTACCGACAATACCTTTTTTGCCGCTTCCTGACCGATTACATAATCGTCCAGAAATTCCTTGATCTCTACCGGCTTTAAGAGATTGATGTCCACGCCTTCCTGCGCGGGTTCATCCTCATATTCTTCCTCCATGATCTCGGAGCAGATATCGATGCATTCGTCGCAAATGTATACGCCTGCCGGTCCGGCGATCAGTTTTTTAACCTGTTCCTGTGTCTTATTGCAGAAAGAACATCTCACCTTATCGTCAGAATTTCTTGTCATCTTACTTTAATATCTCCTTACTTATTCTGTCGGTCTGAACGTAATCACCTTGTCGATCAGTCCGTACTCCATTGCTTCCTGCGCAGTCTTCCAGTTATCCCTTTCCGTGTCGGCGCAGATTACGTCGTATGGCTGTCCGGTGTTTTCAGCTAACATGCGATTCAGCTTTTCCTTTGTCTCCAGTATATGCTTTGCAGCGATTTCGATCTCCGTCGCCTGTCCCTGCGTACCGCCAAGAGGCTGATGAATCATGATCTCTGCGTTCGGCAGCGCGCTTCTTTTGCCCTTTGTACCGCCTGCCAGAAGGAACGCGCCCATGCTGGCCGCCATACCGATGCAGATCGTCGCTACGTCGCATTTGATATAATGCATCGTATCATAAATCGCCATCCCCGCTGTGATCACGCCGCCCGGGCTGTTGATATAAAGCTGGATGTCTTTTTCCGGATCTTCCGCTTCCAGAAAGAGCATCTGCGCTACTACAAGACTCGCCGTCGTTTCATTCACTTCTTCCCCTAAGAAAATGATCCTGTCTTTTAAAAGTCTTGAATAAATATCGTAGGAACGTTCGCCCCTGCTTGTTTGTTCAACGACATAAGGAATTAAACTCATATGATCTGCCTCCTTATCACCTTATTTGAAACTTTACGATTACGCTTCTTCCTTCTCGGTCTTTTTCGCTTTTGTCTCTTTTGCTTCCGCTACGACAAAGTCTGCCGCCTTTGTGATCGCAAGGTCGTCAAGAATCTGCTGTTTTGCGTTTTCATTGCCGCCAAGCATCTCTTTTACCTTATCTGCTTCCATATTATATACTTCCGCCATTCTTGCGATCTCATCTTCATAATCTTCATCAGAAGCCGTAATGCCTTCCGCAGCAACGATCGCTTCCAGAACAAGTCTGGATTTGATTCTTCTGTCAGCCTGCGGCTTTACCTGCTCCATCATCTTCTGTGCGTCAAGACCGGTAAACTGGAAGTACTGCTGTAAGGAAAGACCCTGCATCTGTAATCTCTGTGCAAATTCGTCTACGATCTGCCTTTGCTGCGTTTCCAGCATCGCATCCGGAATCTCCATATCGGAGTCCGCAATGATTGCGTCAAGAACCGCTTCTTCTTTTGCGTTTCTCGCTTCTTTTTCCTTCTTCTCCGTCAATTTCTTCTTAATGTCTTCTTTATATTCCGCCAATGTGTCGAATTCGGATACTTCGCTTGCGAATTCGTCGTCGAGCGCCGGAAGCTCTTTCGTCTTTACTTCTTTTACCGTTACTTTGAAGAGAGCCGCCTTGCCTTTCAGCTCTTCCGCATGGTAATCTTCCGGGAACGTAACGTTTACGTCTACTTCATCATCTTTATTCTTGCCGACAAGCTGCTCTTCAAATCCCGGAATAAAAGAACCGGAACCAATCGTCAGCGGATAATTCTCGCCCTTGCCGCCTTCGAACGCCTCGCCGTCTACAAAGCCTTCGAAATCGATCGTAGCAATATCGCCGTTTTCGATCGCTCTGCCTTCTACTTCAATCGTTCTCGCATTGCTTTCTCTCTCTTTTTCGATTTCCTCATTTACTTCATCCTCTGTTACCTCGATGACCTGCTTATCTACTTTGACGCCTTTGTATTTGCCGAGCTTTACTTCCGGCTTCAGCGCAACCTCTGCCGTAAAAATAAACGGCTTGCCCGCCTCGATCTGCGTTACTTCGATCTTCGGAGAAGATACGATCTTCTCTTCGCACTCTTCGAGCGCCTTTTCATAAGCGTCCGGAATCAATGCGTTTGCGGCGTCCTCATAAAACACTTCTCTGCCGTACATCTTTTCGATAATCTGACGGGGTACTTTGCCCTTTCTGAAACCCGGGACGCTGATTTTATTTTTATTTTTCTGATATGCCTTCTGAATGGCTTTCTCCAATTCTTCTGCTGAAACTTCGATCGTCAGCTTCGCCATGTTTTTTTCTAATTTTTCTACCTGTAAACTCATTCTGGTTTCCTCCTTAACCTTGCCCTCTGCGGCTTTCCTCTGTGACCTCGCTTATTTTATGTCATTTTTCATTCAAAATGAGACAATCTCCCATATTCACAGTCATTTTAGCATTATAGCATATGCCTTTTAAAAGCGCAAGAATTCTTGAAAAAGTTACCATAATAATTCATTTCAATTCGCTAATACTAACATCAAGATAAGCGAGACAAGTACTTAAAAAGAGCGCGTAAGCTTTCAGGATAAGTACGGTCGCACTTATCTTGAAAGATAAATCTGAGAAAAAGAGAAAAAAAGAAAATTTACGGAGGTGAATGTACGATGTCAAGTTCTAACAGAAGTAATAGAACAGAAGTCCCTGAAGCAAAGGCCGCTATGGATCGTTTCAAAACAGAGGTTGCATCTGAGCTGGGTATCAGCTTAAAGGAAGGTTACAACGGTGACCTTACTTCCAAAGAAGCCGGCAGCATCGGCGGAGAAATGGTTCGTAGAATGATCAAGCGTCAGGAAGAACAGATGAAATAAAGCTGCATAAGCAGAGAAACGCCCCGGAGCGGACATACGCTCCGGGGTTTTTGATGTTCTGACTTCGTTTGATCCTCAGCATTTTCGGAATCTTGACAAAAATTCCCGCGTCTTTTCACTGCGCGGACTGCCGAACACTTCTTCCGGCGTTCCTTCTTCTTCGATCACGCCGTCCGCCATAAAGATAACGCGCTTCGATACTTCGCGCGCAAACGCCATCTCATGCGTAACGATCAGCATTGTCAGCCCTTCCTGCGCAAGCTTTTCCATAACCTGCAGTACCTCGCCGACCATCTGCGGATCGAGCGCGCTCGTCGGTTCGTCAAAAAGCAATATCTCAGGCTCCATAGCGAGCGCCCGCGCAATCGCGACGCGCTGCTTCTGCCCGCCGGAAAGCTGCCTCGGCTTCGCCTTGATGTACGGCGCCATACCGACCTTTTCCAGATAGAAAAGCGCCTTCTGTTCCGCTTCTTCTTTCGATTTTCTAGCAACCTTCCTCTGTCCTACCATACAGTTTTCCAGTACGTTCATATTTTCAAACAAATTAAAGTTCTGGAATACCATGCCGACCTTTTTGCGGTAAGCGGGAACGTCTACCTTCGGCGCGGTAATATCCTCGCCATGATAAAGAATCTGCCCGCTCGTCGCGTCTTCCAGCTGATTGATGCAGCGCAGCATTGTCGATTTGCCGGAACCGGACGCTCCGATAATGGAAATAACGTCGCCCGCCTTTACCGTAAAGCTGATGTCTCTCAGCACGCCGTGGCTTCCGAAGCTCTTTTTCAGATTTCTGATCTCTAATATGTTTTCCATGCCTGCTCTCCTCTCAGCTTCTTTTTTTTCCGAGCTGATTGCCGATGTCCATCGTGTCTGTCATTTCATAATTATCGCTGCCGTCCAGCTTTACTTCCAGAAGGCGCAGCAGCCTTGACGTTACGACGGTCATCGTTAAGTAGATCAGCATAACGATCGTTGCGGATTCAAAATAGGTGTACAGCGCGCCCGCCACGCTTTTGTGTACAAAGAACAGATCAACGATGCTGATGACCGACAACACCGAAGTATCCTTGATATTGATGATCAGATTATTTCCGATCTGCGGCAGAATGTTACGGAACGCCTGCGGCAGAATGACGCAGGTCATCGCCTGCACATGATTCATACCGATCGCCTTTGCCCCTTCCATCTGTCCGGGATCGACGGAAATAATGCCGCCGCGCACCGACTCCGCCATATACGCGCCCGTATTGACCGAAACGACAAGGAACGCCGCCTGCCACATGCCAAGCTGAATGTTGCACATCTGGGACAGTCCGTAATAAATGAAAACAGCCTGAACGATCATGGGCGTTCCGCGGAACACTTCTACGTAAATATCAAGAATCAGCCGCAAAATCCGGAGTAATATGCGCTTAAAAAACGAATCGCGTTTTTGATCAACCGGAATCGTCTGTACTACGCCGGCGGCAAATCCGATGATACAGCCTACCGCCGTAGAAACAATCGCAATCAATAGGGTCGTCCCGGCTCCTTTTAAATATGAAGCTCCGTAGCGTTCCAAAATATAAAGAATCCGCTCAAAAAAGTTCATGTCTGAAATCACGTTTTATTTCCTCCAAATTATGCCCGGTACAGAAAGCTCTGCACCGGGCGTCTCATTCTGCCTTATTCTGGTTATGATTCCGATAACGGCTGTACGCTGATCGCGTCGTTCATCATCTTTTCATAATCTTCGGTCGTCAGCTCCGCAAGTACGCTGTTGATGCCGTCAAGCAGCTCCGTATTTCCCTTCTGTACGGAAATACCGATATTGATTTCTTCTTCAGATACTTCAAAGTCATCGTCCGTACCTGTAAAATCAAGAAGCTTTAAATCAGGATAAGCAATGCATGCCGCCATAGCGGTCGGCATATCGGTTACGATCAGATCCGTTCTGCCGCTTTCCAGCGCAACCAGCATTGCGGGCGCAGATTCCTGCGCAGGCTGAATATCCGCGTTCTCGATCTGTCCGAGGCATACGTCGTACCAGATCGTGCCGAGCTGCGATGTGCAGGTCGCTCCCGCCAGATCGGAAAGACCCGCCGCATCCGCATATTCGCCGTCCGCTTTGACAAGGCCGACAACGGACGCATAATAATACGGCTCGGAAAAATCGACCATTTCCAGACGCTCGGACGTAATGGACTGACCTGCGATCACACAGTCGATCGTGCCGGACTGAACTGCCGGTACAAGAGAATCCCAGTCAAGCTTTACGATCTGCAAATCATAACCGAGCTTTTCCGCGATCAGTTTTGCCATCATAACGTCATAGCCGTACGCATAATCCGCGCTGTCCTGAATCGGCACCGCGCCGTTTGCGTCGTCCGGCTGCGTCCAGTTATAAGGCGCATAGCCGCACTCCATAGCGACCCTCAGCGTCTTTGTCTCTCCCGCATCCGCGCTCTCTGTCTCCGCTGCGCCTTCCGTCCCGTCCTGCGCCTCTGTTTCAGCGGTCTGTGTTGTTTCCGCGGCAGGAGCCGCGGTCTGCTCGCTGCTGCCGCAGGCTGTCATCGCCAGTGTCATAGCTGCGGCAAGTAAAATAGATATTGCTTTTTTCTTCATAATTTCCTCCTCCATCAAAAAAGATACGGCTTGTCCAATGCAAAAAAGAATCTCGCTTTGCGAGATTCCGCGCCGCAAATGCGTCGCATAAGCGATAATTTCTTCTGCATTTGCGTGCGCATCGTTGCGCGAAGCGCTTTTTATGATATAGGAAGTCCGAAGGACTTTTCTATATCACAAAAAAGAAGAAACTGCCCCTAAGGCTGCTTCTTCTTTGAAGTCATATCTTTTTTATTTACTTTAGTGTAATATAACGCATTTTCTGCGGCAAGTCAAGCGCTGACAGTGATTTTTTGTTAAGGAGTCGTTTGTTTACTCCGCGGCTTGATCGGCGACTTCAATAGTTGCTCCACCACTCCCCGCTCGATCTCCGTATATACGACCGCAAGCAAAACTGCCCGCTGCTCATCGTTTTGGGCAGACTTCAATATCTCGTTAATCAGACTCATCCGCTCTGTTTTTTGCTGAAACGGAGAACGCATAATAAATTTTACCTGGTTGATCGATCCGTTCAGACTTTTTAAATAACCGTCAAACTGTTCATTGGACATCTTCATGCCTTCCGGCAGGTTATAATAAGGGATTCTTGGATTTTTACTAATCCTGTAAAGCGCGTATTCTTTTTCTTTTTTCTTGTCCAACATTGGATTTGCCACGATCACTTTTTCCCAAAGTTCCTTATAAAATTCCGCCTCTTCCAGATGCCGTTTCATTAAAGCGTCTGCCATACCGTCTATCATTTTGGCATAATTATTTTGAAGCTCCTGTTCTTCCTCCTCTTTTAAGGCGTAGGACAACTTTCCCTTCTCCATATTTTCCGAAAAAATCTGTAGCGCCAGTCCCGGCTCTTCGGCGCTTTCCAGGAAATCATACACGGCTTCCATCTTTATTTCTTCATGTCCCAATAACTTCTTTATTTGATTTTCAAGCTCCATTATTTTGTCCTGCATATGAAATTATACCTCCTCATATATCAGTTCCCGGTTGCTCTCCTGCAATATCGGCATCTGGCTGTCATTATTATTCTGCACAATCCGGCTCACGCTATAATCGTTTTGTTCCAATACTTTCGGCATATCAGGTAACTCCCAATATTCCCGCCCCTGCTCTCTCTTTAAAATAGCGGAGATTTCAAAATTTATGCTTCCGTCCCTGTTTCCAATATAATTCATTATCTTTTCACTGACATAAACCGCCTCCTGTGAATTAAGGTTTCTTCCCTTCATGGCAAGCCATTCATAATTTAAAAATTCCGTATTATAATGATATAATTGTTTTCTTTTTCTTCTGATTATTTCGTGATACACAGTTTCCCCGCTGTCCATCAAAAAATAATATTTTTCCCTGCCCAGACGATGATAGGAAATCAATTCGTCCTTCGACGCTTTTGAAATGATCTGCGATAGCTGCGATGCGCTCTTGCCGCCTGCTTCCGCCAGATCCTTATGACGAATCCCCGGTTTGTCATAGATTGCCCTTAAAATCCACTCTTTATCGGAATAATAGGAAATCAGTTCATTGATTTTTTTGTTACGGTCGAGTCTTTTATGCCTTCTCTCAAGTATCTTGACTCCCGCCCAGATACTGCCGTATAGAAAAACCTGAAGACGCGGGGTCTTTCCAAAATCCCCATAACGCCACAATTTATTAATAAAATCTGACAATGCCTGATAACCGGAATTTTTTTTCTTAGGTTTTTCCTCAGCAGTCAGATTTTCCGCCACACTGTCCAAAAACACATTTACCTGCTCTTCATCAATGTTCTTTTTCATCTGCAGGCGTTCCGTAAGATTACTGCATATACGTTCAAAATTCATCTCTTGCATATCTAATCTCCCAAACAGTTTATAAACAGTTTACACATATTATATGCTACTTATAGGCAAATTACAAGTTGTCAATTCTTAAATTTCCGGTCGATGCTGACAGAAACGCATCCGTTTTCCGTATTCTTTGGAGAGCAGTCCAAATCTACTATAAATACGCAGCCGCCCGCCTTGCATTCTTTTGTACAATCCGCCTCATTACGCAGAATCAGATCCGTCTTTCCGTCAATATATCCCGCCCTTTCAACAGGGCTTACTACCATTCCGACTTCCTTTTTGAAAGAGCCCAACGTATGGTACGCCTCGCAGCAGTTGCATAACACGGAGCATGTCCTTTGATTTCTGGACGTAATTCTTTCAAGCTGTCCTTTAAACCCTTTCATGACAGATCTGCTCCATGCCGGAATCAATAAGAGCTGCGGCGAAAAGACCTCTGTCAGCAATGCGATATACGATTCCGCAACGATATCCCGGCATATGCCAAACATGATCTTTCCGACCTTATCTATTTCCACAATCGTACACTCTTTGCCGGGATCTTTCAGATCCTCTACCCATTTTTTCTTATTTTCTCCCAAATCCGAATATGAAACATACTTGTACTGGCAGCCGAGCGGATGCCCGTCATATGCCAGAATATCGGCGACATTGTTGCCCCGCTTCTCCCATCTGCTTCCCGCAACAACAAGCAGCAGCGCCTCCGTCCGCTCCGGCGTATCTCTGTAAATACGTTCCAACTCCGCTTGAACGGCTTTCTGAATCTTTTTCCCGCAAACAAATTCAGGGAACAAAATGATGTTGGCTTTTTCGTCAATCGCATGTCTCAGCAGCTCAAGCGCTCGCCTTTTACCGTTTTTCATATGCTCCGGCGTATATTCCACATGAAAGAGCGCTCCTGAATCCGTTATAAAATCTACCATTTTGTCCTGTCCGAAAGGGATCACCGCCACCTTAAGCTTTTTGCCATCCAGCGTTTCCTTTCTTACTGTGTCTGACTCTCCTATATATAGCGAAACAATCTGCGGAGGTTTTTTTATTTCCGGCGGCAGCAGCTTTTTTTCCAAAAAAATCAGATGCTCTATTTGATCGCAAATAACGGCGTCTTTTATCTTTCTTCTTTTCACTGCCCCATCTACCGGCGCATCCGTCACATTTAAATAAACATATGATTTTTTCTTATACTTTTGATTCAGCGGACTTCTGCCGATACAGTCTCCCTTTCTTTCTAATGCATAGCTGTCAATCGCCAACAGGATAAAGAAGGGAATCGCCGCATTATTCATCTCCTTTTCCCCATACTCTTCCAGGGAATCTTCCGTTTCCTTAACCTGATTTTCAATTCTGTCCCGAAGCTCTAAATAATCGAATCCAGATTGCTGCTTACATAAAGTCCTTTTCATAGACTGTTTAAAGCGGAAAAGCTTGTCCAGATTGGGATTGTTCTCCCTCGCATCTTCGTTTTTACATATATATTTCCCTATAAATTGAGCCTGATTCTTTACCTTATCAATCAAATAATCGTAACAGAATGCCGCCAGATCATACGCATTGTCTAATTTCGAGCCGTTGCGGCTCAATTCTTCTGAAAATTGTTTTTTCATCCTATTTAACCTCATTGAAAGACCCGTATATCGCTGTTACGTCATTTTGCCCGTTATACGTTGTGCATCTTTGTTGAAAAATGCCTTTGAATTTTGTTGATTTTTTATGGTAAACTATTAGTAAGGCTTATTATGATATTCACACTGCTCAGAAAGGAGAATTTAGCGTGTACAAAATCGGTGATTATGTAGTAAAAGCAAACAACGGCGTCTGCCGGATCGAGAATATTCTTCATCCCGACCTGCCCGGCATTGACAAGAACAAGCTGTATTATCTGCTGGTTCCGGTCGAATCCAAGCATTCCAAGCTTTATGTTCCCGCAAACGCGCCGGAAAACGCTCTGCGCAAAGCGCTTGACGAAGAGAGCGCGTGGGAGATTATCAACGGCATTCCCGATGTGGAAGCCGCATGGATCGCAAACGACAAGCTGCGCGAGCAGGCATACAAGGAAGCCATTCACAGCTGCGATCCGAACGCCCTTATCAGTATCATCAAAAATCTGTATCTGCGCAAACGCCAGAGAAGCGAGCAGGGCAAAAAAAGCACCGCTACGGACGAACGCTATTTCAAACTGGCAGAAGATACTCTTTATGCGGAACTCGCTTTCGCCCTGAACAAAGACAAAAGCGAAATGAAACAGCTCATTATCGATACGATCGATCAGAAACAGCTTCTGACAGATTAACGATTCCCAATCCTATCCTCTTATGCTATACTACTGGCAGATCAGATAACGTTTCTTTTCAGGAAAGGACTGTCATGCAATTCAACTATGAACCGGCTCTGGAACAATATATGCGTCAGAAAGGAAAAAAGACGATCGTCGTAGAAGTCATATCGAGCAACAGCTCGGACTTTGAAGTGACGGAGCTGCATGTGCACTTTGCAAACGATAAACAGGCGGCGTTTTTCAAAAATACAAAGCGTTTCCGCGCCGTCAAAACCGATATGGGCGAGGTACTGCTCCCGCCCTATCGGCTGGAATATGCAGATACGGTCACATTCGGCATAAAATCTTTTTTCGGCATCCGCTACGTTACGCAGGAAGGTATCCGCCTCTGAGCCCGGTTCCCTAAAGACCGCTCCGTTTTATAAGTGCGCGCCGCTTTCACGCCCGTCTATTTCGGCACCGACTGACGCAGTGCTTCCATATATGCGGCTCCGTAACGGCTGAGCGGCATATTTTTCTGTGTAATCGTTCCGATCCGCATGTATTCCTCTACAAGCAGCGGCCTTGCAATGATCGTTTCGCCGTTCAGCTCCTTACTGATCACGCCGGAGCTTACCGTATAACCGTTCAGTCCGATCATTAAATTAAAAAGCGTCGCGCGGTCGCTGACTCTGATATTTTTTTCCCGGTCAAGCGTACTCAGAATTTCTTCCGAGAAATAAAAGGCATTGTATTCCCCCTGTTCAAACGAAAGATACGGATACTGTTCCAGATCCTGAAGCGTCAGCGTCTCGCGCCCGGCAAGCGGATGACTGGAACAGATAAAAACGTGCGGCTTTGCCACAAAAAGCTCTTCAAACACAAGATTATTCTGCCTGATCAGCTTAAGCAGCACTTCTTCGTTTTTGGAAGACGTATATAGAACGCCGATCTCACTTTTTAAGCGGCTCACATCTTCTATGATCTCATAGGTCTGCGTCTCCCGCAGCGTAAAGTCATATTTGCTTCCGCCGAATTCCCGAATTACGTTTACAAATGCATTTACAGCAAAGGAATAATGCTGGCACGATACCGCAAACCTCGGCCTGCGCTCCGCCGTATGCAGATACTTTTCCCGAAGCAGATTGACCTGTTCCAGAATCTGTCTCGCATACGCAAGAAAGAGATCGCCGTCATTGGTAACGACGACGCCCTTATTCGTCCTGTGAAAGATCGTTATCTGCATTTCCTGTTCCAGATCGCGGATCGCGCTCGTCAGGCTCGGCTGTGAGACAAAAAGACGCTTCGCCGCCTCGGTAATATTTCCGCTTTCCGCCACCGCCACAATGTATTCAAGCTGCCGTAATGTCATTCCAATCCCCGCTTCTGTTCCTGTTTCCCGTATGCGTTCTGCACGTTATCATGCGGTTTGCCATTTTTCATGCAGTTTTCCGCTTTTATCCGGCCGTCCGTATTTTTTCGATCAAAGGCTCCGCCTGCTCCATCATATTAGAAATATCTTCATAAAGAAATCCCTTTTCCGTCATCAGGCTCTTCATATCCTCAATGTCGTTCAATACCGCGTTATACTGCCCTTCATACCCCGACATGTCGCTCTGGATCGATGCAACGAACTGTCCGCAGTTTTCCACCACTTTCCGGATCTCCTCCTGCACGCCCCGGACGCCCGATACGGAGTCCGTAATCTCTCCGAATACGGCCGCCGTGTTGTCCATCTGCTTTCTGGAATCCTCCAGCGACTTTCCCGCGTCGTCCAGCGAATCCGTCAGTCTGGCGGAATTCTTCTGCAGATTCTCCATGCTCTTATTGACGTCGCCTACCAGATTTTTGATACCGATCGAAAGCTGTGTGACCTCGTCCGCCACAACGGCGAAGCCTCTTCCGTGCTCGCCCGCCCTCGCGGCTTCGATCGCCGCATTGAGCGCAAGCAGATTTGTCTGATTAGCGATTCCGACAATGCTCTGCATCGCGTTCTGTATCTCGGCGAAGCTTTTCTGAAACTCTTCATAGATCTTATAGATCTGAGAAAACTGAACCTCGACCTTTTCAGAGCTTGTCCGAAGATTCTCCACATTGCTCCTCGCACCGTCTGAAACGGTATTGACCTTTTCGATCACTTCGTTAAATTCTTCCGATACGCTGCTGACCTTCCCAAATTCCCGTCCGATCTGATCGATCGAATCGTAAATTTTCGCATTGTTTTCGATCACCTGATTGTACCCGTCCTTGATTTTATCCAGCTCGCGGAACGTCTTTACCTCTTCTTCCACCAATTCGTTCTTTTTCTGTATGACAAATCTGCTCAGGAAAGACATGGAATGCAGATATTCCTGCAGATTCCCCCGTTTCTCCGCAGATACGTTTACCGCCTCTGCATGTTCCGTTTTTTTCTTCTTAAAAAACATCATGCCCCTCCTATTCAAATGCCGCGCAGACCATCGTCTGATTTACATGCTGGTTGTTGTACTGCTCTCCGCCGCAGACAATGCCGCAGCTTGCGCCGAGAGACGCCATGTCCCTCGCATATGTAGAGAAATAATTGTCCTTCTGGTACAGCAGGTACCGGTGCAGGCAGTCGATCGAAAATACAAGAGAAACTCTCTTTAACTGCGAACGAATCCTGTTTCTCGTCTCTTCCTCGATCGCTTTGTAATCGCCCAGCTCCAGAAAATAAACGCAGTCGTTCTGATTGAAACGTTTATAATTCAGAATCTCTCCGTTCGGTCCGAGTTCCTTCATGGAAGAAATATAAACATGATCGCCTACGACTCTTCCGATCGGATTTTTGAATACATTCTCTATCACCTTGTCCCTCGGAACGCCAAGCTCCTGACTATAAACGGACGCCGCCGGTTTCCCGTCAAGCTCGATAATGGATTTCCGCTCCGTATTGACCTTTGTGGCAAAATGGGAAACCGTACTGCTCTTCTGCCAGATATTTTCTTTGAATACTTTAGCCTTGCCCGTCGTGTTTTTGATCAGGGCGTACGCGCAGGCGTCTTCATAAACTCCGCCGTTATACGCTACAAGAGACGGCGCCCCTTCCGGCGCTCCGAGCGCGGTAGCTCCCGCGAGCTGGACGCCCTTCTTTTCCAGAGCCGCATGGAACGTCGTTACAAGCTTTTCCTCGCTGCCCGTACAAAATTCGATACAGACCGTATTGTCCCGTCCCGGTCCTACTTCCGCGATCTTTTTTTCCAGCTCTCCCGCGCCGGCAACCGGGCATCTGCTGATTTCGCGTATCACGCCGCAGCTTACCTTTGCGTCCCCGAACAGTCCAAGTACTACGAGTATATTTTCCCCTACCGTGCCGTTCGCCAGTCCATAGCCGCTCGTTCCGATACACTGCACGCCGGGATACCTGTCCGCAAGCTCCGCCGCCGTCTGCGCCAGCGCGTCGTACGCCGTGATATATAGCAGCGCGCCCGGCGATGTCAAACCCCTCGTCGCCTCGTCGACCGCTGATTTTATACTCCCGTTTCCGCTTCCAATAAATGTTTTCATACGCACTCTCCCGTACTATTTTCCTATCAGTCAAACTGTTAGTTATATTATAAGTTTTTTACACAAAATTGCAACCCAAGCGGAAAATATTGTGAAAAATGTCTAAAAGCATCCTGATCCGTCGAGCTGTTCATCGTCCGCGCTTACCGCAGTCCAAGAATCAGGATCACGAGAATCAGAACCGGCAGAATCCACTGAAAATAAAACTTCAGCTTCCCGGAAATACGCAGTCCCGTCCCCGTATTGGATTCCTTTAAATAATGATCAAAGCCCCATCCCCATTTCGTCACACAGAACAGCAGATATACGAGCGAGCCTCCCGGAAGCAGCACATTGCTGACAAGAAAATCCTCGCTGTCAAGCACGTCTCTTCCGCCGATCAGATGCAGATCGCTCCACACATTATATCCAAGCACGCACGGAAGACTTGCTATTAATACAAAAATGCAGTTCAAGAGCGCCGCGCGCTTTCTGCTCCATCCGAATTGATCGATGCAGCACGCCATCAGGTTTTCGAATACCGCAATAACGGTCGAAAAGCTTGCAAACGTCATAAACAAAAAGAAAAGCGCGCCCCATATCCTTCCGCCTGCCATTCCCACAAACACATTCGGCAGCGTCACAAAGATCAGAGACGGTCCCGCATCGGGCTGCACGCCGAATGAAAAGCACGCCGGGAAAATGATCAGCCCCGCCATCAGCGCGACAAATGTGTCCAGAGCGCAGATACGTACCGCTTCCCCCGCCAGCGTATGTTCCTTTTTCATATAGCTTCCGAAAATTTCCATTGCTCCGATCCCGAGACTGAGCGTAAAAAAGGACTGGTTCATCGCCGCCGTAACGACGTTCCAAAGCCCGACCTCCTTTGCCCTGCCGATATCGGGCATCAGATAAAACGAAACGCCCTCTCCCGCTCCCGGCAGCAGAAAGCTGTGCGCAGCAAGCACGACGATCAGCACAAGCAGCGCGCCCATCATCCACTTTGTAATACGCTCCAGTCCGTTCTGGAGTCCAAAGCTGCATATAAAAAAGCCTGCAAAAACAGTAAGCGCCATCCATATCCCCATTTCAACCGGATCGGCAAGCAGCGCGCTGAATACGCCTCCTACCGCTTCCGTATCCATACCCGACTCAAACGTCCCGGTCACAAAGCGGAAAAAATACGAAACCATCCATCCCGAAACCGTCGTATAATACATCATCAGCAGATAGCAGCCTAAAGCGCAGAACCAACCGTGAATATGCCACTTCTGTCCTTTTTTCTCAAGCACACTATAAGCCTTGACGGCGCTTTTGCCGCTCGCGCGTCCTACCGCAAGCTCCATCGTCAAAACGGGCACGCCCATACAAAGCAGAAACAACAGATAAAACAAAACAAAAACCGCGCCGCCGTTCTGTCCCGCCACGTAAGGAAATCTCCACACATTGCCGATGCCGATCGCACAGCCGGCGCTCACCAGAATAAACCCAAGGCGCGAGCCGAAATTCTCTCTTTCCATTTTAATCCTCCTCATCCCTCATCAGTATTTGAAACGTATAATCCGTATGATAGGTCCTGACATACAAAACGTCGTCCTTACGGATCAGATAATCGGCTTTCGACGCGATCGGAATCTGTTCCAATAACGTTCCGTTCTTTTTATCGATGATATTGATAAAATCGTCTTCAGCCGTAAAGCCGTACCCGCATACGACCGTATCGCCGATGATCTCAAAGGTCGACGCGTTGCTCATAAGCGGAGCCGTTTTCCAGATCACGTGAAAATCCGACAGATCGACCGCCGTCAGATACGCGGTATGAGGCGACGACGCCGCGTAAGTATTATGCGCGGTAGCCACGTACAGCACGCCTTCCTCAGCCTTTGCCCAGCATATCCTCTGGCCGATAAAATCAATATCCTCCGGCACAAAATCATCCGCATAACGATATGCGGAAAAATCAAGATCAGCGATCTGAGCGCCGCTTGCGCTGTCAGACAATACAAGGCGATAGACGTCAAACCCATTGTCGCCGTATACGTCGTAACGGTAGGTCTCGTCCTCGTAAGGAAAACCGGGCTTTGTCAGAACGTTGGCGGCAAACCATGCCTCTTCGTCCGTGATCTGATTTTTCTGTTCCGACTGCTTCTGCAGCGTTATGATCTGCGAACCGGACGCTCCCGGCTCTCCTGCGAAATAATATTCCCAACCCGGATTTTCGACGGTAATAACGCCGTCCGTTCCCGCGTTTTCCGTCTCCTCCGCAGCGTCCGCGGTCTCTGCTCCTGCCGCGCTTTCCGCTTCGCCCGCGCTCTCTGCCTCCTTCGCGCTTCCCGCTTCTTCCGCGCTTTCTATTTCTTCTGCGCTTCCCGCTTCGCCCGCGCTCTCTGTCTCCTTCGCGCTTCCCGCTTCTTCCGCGCTTTCTATTTCTTCTGCGCTTTCCGCTTCGCCCGCGCTCTCTATTTCCGACACCTCTGCCGTTTTTGTGTTTCCGCCGCAGCCTATGAGAGCTATGGCACAGACTACGGCCGCCATAACCGGCGCAATTCTGCGTTTCATCTTGTATACACGATCTTTTCCGCCAGCGCGTCCGCCGCTTCCTGCCCGTTGAATACAGCTACGATCTTCAGACTAAAATCGATCGCGCAGCCCATGCCTCTTGAAGTGATCACATGTCCGTCCTGCTCCACGCTGTCTTTTGTCACCCGGGCGCCTTCCAGATGGCTTTCAAAATCGGGGAATGCGCACGCCCTTTTCCCTTTCAGCATTCCTCTGTGTCCCAAAATACTCGGAGCCGCGCAGATCGCAGCCACATATTTTCCGCTTTCATAGAACGCGTCTACCTGCTCCATCAGGGGCGCATGCGCTTCCAGATTTTTCGTTCCCGGCATACCGCCCGGCAGCACGAGCATATCGACCGACGCAAAATCCACGTCCTCAAACAGCTTATCCATAACGACCGGAATCCGGTGCGAGCTTGTCACCGTCTTATTTCCCGTTACCGACACCGTTTCGGTATCGATTCCGGCGCGGCGCAGAATATCCACTACAGTCAGCGCCTCGATCTCTTCGTAGCCTTCCGCAAAAAAAACACATACTTTACTCATTTTATCGTTCAAACCTCTTTCCTTTCTGTTTTCGACTTTCTTTTACCATATTAACATAGATCGTCCCGCAAGGGAAACGTCTAAATTACTTTTTCGTCAAGCACATTTTCGTTCTTTCACTGCCTGCTTTACCGGATTTGTAATTCCTAAATTCTTGTTTTTACGGCACTTCGTCAAACCGCGCAAAAATTTCATTTCCTGCGCAGTCACAGGAAACGAAATATATTACGCGGTTTGCATTTTCTCCCCGATTGCTTTTTAACAACAGGAATGATACACTGGGAAAAGAATCGTAAGATTAAGAAGAAATGAAACCGGTCACAAGGAGGCTTCTATGGAAATCGAACGCAAATTCACGATCAGAGAACTGCCCGCGGATCTTTCACAGTATCCGTTCAAACTCCTGCAGCAGGCATATATGAACACTGATCCCGTCATCCGCATCCGCAGGGAAGACGACGCTTATTATATGACTTATAAGGGAAAGGGCATGCTCGCGCGGGAGGAATACAATCTTCCTCTGAATGCGGAAAGCTACGCCCATCTGCTGCCCAAATGCGACGGTAACGTCATATCGAAAAAACGTTACCTCATTCCGTATCAGGGCCATACGATCGAGCTCGATATTTTTGACGCGCCTTTTGCTCCGCTCATCATAGCGGAAGTGGAATTTGAAACAAAAGAAGAAGCCGAAGGCTTTACGCCTCCGGCCTGGTTTGATGCCGACGTCACTTATGACGGCCGATACCATAATTCTAATTTGTCACAGCAAATATTCTAACCTGCGATTACGCCGCATCCTGTAGATTCCCGTTCCAGAAGCTCGGCGTCGTAGGTCAGGTGCTGATGCGCCTTTCGTCCGGCAATGACTTCAAACAGCAGATGGATCGTCTCTTCCGCGAGCCGCTCGATCGGCTGGCGGATCGTCGTGAGCGAAGGCGTATAAAAACCGCCCATCTCGATCCCGTCAAAACCGGCGACCGCATAGTCCTGCGGAATCTTCATGCCGGCTTCCAGAATGGCTCTGCACGCGCCGATCGCCTGCATATCCGAAATAGCAAAAATCGCCGTGCACGGAACCTTACTCTCGATCAATTCCTTCGTGACCGCATAGCCGTTTTCCAGAGAATAGCTCGAAATATCGCAGCGCATCCGCCGGATCAGCGTCTCCCTGACGGGAATGCCGTTTCGCTCCAGCGTGCGCTTATAACCCTCCAGACGCAGCTTACCGATACTCTCATCGTCCGTTTCCGCGGCAAGGATCGCGATGTCCTTATGTCCGCAGTCGATCAGATACTGCACCATACGGCTGCTCTCCTTTTCATCGTCGACGGAAACGGTGGAATAGAGTTCGCTGTTCATATTTCCCGGCGAACACCCGACCGTACTGAGCACGAAAGGAACATGCAGTTTTTTCAGTTTTTCCTCGGAATGCGAAAAGTAACCGCCGAGAAAAACAATGCCGCGAAGCCGTTTTTCTTTGATCAGTTCCAACGCCACATCCACCTCGTCTTCCGTAAAATCCACGTGATGCAGCACAAGAGAATATCGTTTCTTTCGGATCTCTTCTTCCATGATCCGTATCATGCTGTTGAAAAACGGGTTTGTAATGCCTTTTACAAGGACCGCGATCGTCCTTGCGTCCGTTCTTTTCAAATTTCTGGCGCTGTTATTCGGAATATAGCTGTTTTCCTTAATGACGGAAAGAATCATTTCCTTTGTTTCCGGATTGATATCCGGGTGGTTGTTAATGGCTCTGGAAACGGTACTGACACCGACTCCGCACATGCGGGCAATGTCTTTAATTGTAATTTCTTCCATGACGCCACTCCTATCTTAAAGTCTTCCGTACAATTTTACCATATCCCGTATGCGCTGTGCAAGCTCATCCGTACATGCGTCCGGCTTCATGCGCCATTTCCAGTTCGTTCCGAGCGTGGAGGGCATATTCATCCGCGCCTCGCCGCCGAGTCCCAGATAATCCTGCATCGGAATAACCGCCGTATCGGCGACGCTCGAAAGCGCGCTGCGGATAAATACCCACTGAATCTCTTTTGTAGAATGAATATCAAGATATTTTTTTGCCAGCCTCTTATCGCTGCGGTTCAGCTCGCCGTACCAGCTTACCGTCGTGTCGTTATCATGCGTTCCCGTATAAACGACGCAGTTGCTCGTATAGTTATGCGGGAGATAATCGCTCTCCTCTCTGGAATCAAACGCAAACTGCAATATCTTCATACCCGGATATCCGGTCTTTTTCACAAGCCTGATGACCGATTTTGTCAAAAATCCGAGATCTTCCGCAATCACCTCGATTTTGCCGAGCCGCGCTTTCAGAGCGCGGAAAATATCATAGCCCGGTCCCGGCTCCCAATGTCCGTTTTCCGCCGTTTCGTCTCCGTAAGGGATCGAATAATATTCGTCAAAGCCCCGGAAATGATCGATCCGCACAATATCGTATAATTTATAACAGTACGCGATCCTCTGGATCCACCACTGATAACCGGTCTGCTTATGATACTCCCAGCGGTACAGCGGATTGCCCCAGAGCTGTCCCGTCGCGGAAAACGCATCCGGCGGACAGCCCGCGACCGCGGTCGGCGTGCAGGTATCGTCCAGCTGGAACAATTCCGGATTCGCCCATGTGTCGGCGCTGTCCAGCGCCACATAGATCGGAATATCTCCGACGATTTTTATCTTTTTCCCGTTTGCGTATGCTTTCAGAGCCTGCCACTGTTTTACAAACATAAACTGCTGAAATTCATAAAACAGAATCTCGTCCGCAAATTTTTCCTGATAAGCTGCGACCGCCTGCGGCCTGCGCAGCTTGATGTCCTCGTCCCAGAGCGTCCAGCTTTTGCCTCCGAACGAATTTTTCACCGCCATATAAAGCGCATAATCGGCAAGCCAGTAATCGTTTTCCCGGCAAAACTGCAAAAACTCTTCGTTTTCCTCAATGCTGCTGTTTTTGTATGCGGTATACAATACTTTGAAGCGGGCATTATACACCTTTTCATAATCGACGCTCGTCTCGTCGTCTCCGAAGTCGCATGCTTCGCAGTCCTCTTCTGTCAGATACCCTTCCGTAATCAGCGTTTCCAGATCGATAAAATACGGATTGCCCGCAAAGGTGGAAAAGGACTGATAAGGGGAATCGCCGTAGCCGGTCGGACCAAGCGGCAGTATCTGCCACAGCTTCTGACCCGCCTTTTCCAAAAAGTCAACAAACGCATACGCCTCTTTGGAGAAACTGCCGATTCCATATTTGGACGGAATGCTGGAAACCGCCATCAGTATACCACTCTGTCTCATCCCTGTATTATCCTTTCACCGCGCCCGCTACAACGCCTTCAATAATATATTTCTGGCAGCATAAATAGAATATGATGATCGGGATAATCGCAACGACAAGCATCGCCATCAGAGCGCCCATATCCTTATTGCCGTTGGAACCGACAAGCATCTGTACAACGACCGGGATCGTCTTATACTCCGTGCCGACGCCGATGACAAGATACGGAAGCAGGAAGTCGTTCCAGATCCACATCGCATTCAAAATCGCTACCGTGATCGCCGTCGGTTTCAGAATCGGAAACACGACTTTGAAATAGCTTTCAAGCGGATTCGCGCCGTCTATCATCGCCGCTTCTTCGATCTCAAGCGGAATGGATTTTACAAAACCGCTGAACATGAAGACGGAAAGCCCCGCGCCGAATCCGAGATACAGTATACACATACCGATCGGATTTTTCAAATGAAATCTGTCCGCCAGGCCTACCATCGGGAACATAACCATCTGAAACGGTACGATCATGGAAAATACAAACATATAATACAGCGCGCTCGTCAGTCTGGAATGTATTCTCGTAATGTAGTACGCCGTCATGGACGTAAACAGGATGATCAAAAATACGCTGACGATCGTAATAAAGAAGGAATAACCGACCGCGCTGATCATATCCGTTTTTGTAAATCCGTTCACATAATTCGTAATTCCGGAGAACGTTTCTCCGCCCGGAAGAGCAAACGGGTCCTTGCTGATGAACAGTTTTCCCTTAAAGGAGTTAATTAAAATAAAGAATAACGGGTACAGAAAAACGATCGCAATGACTGTTAATGCGCAAAAGATAACCGCATTCAATCCTTTTTTATTATCAGATACCGTTTTCATTACTGCTGCACCTCCCTGCTTCTTGTCGCCCTGAGCTGGATGACGGCGATCAACGCTACAATGATAAAGAAGATAACTGCCTTCGCCTGACCGACGCCTTCAAATCCGGGCTTATCGTAAAATGTCTTATAAATGTTCAGCGCAAGCATCTGCGTCTTGTTCATCGGCGCGCCGTTCGTCAGAGCAAGGTTCTGGTCGAACAGCTTGAAGCTGTTGGACAATGTCAGGAACATACAGATCGTAATAGAAGGCATTACCATCGGGATCGTTACCTTAAACAGCGTCTGCTTCGCCGTCGCTCCGTCAATTTTCGCCGCTTCTATCAATTCGGTCGGCACATTCTGAAGACCTGCGATATAGATGATCATCATGTAACCGATCATCTGCCAGTTCATCAGTAAAACAAGTCCCCAGAAACCGTATTTGGCGCTGGAAACGATCGTCGTTTCATATTTGTAAAGCACTGCGTTGATCATCTGCTGCCATGTATAACCGAGTACGATACCGCCGATCAGATTCGGCATAAAAAAGATCGTTCTGAAAAGATTTGTTCCTTTCATCTTTCTCGTCAGAAGAAGCGCGATCCCGAACGCAAACACATTGATCGTAATAATAGCGACCACTGTAAACATCGCCGTAAACAGCAGCGAGTTTAAAAAGTTCTGGCTGCTTCCGAATACCGCCGCATAGTTACTGAAGCCTATCCACTGCGCGTTTTTTATCGTGGTAAATTTGCAAAAAGATAAGTACACGCCCATCAGAAACGGAGCGATGAAAGCAAACGCAAACGCGATCAGGGTAGGTACGGTAAAGATCACAAAATATTTTTTTAAGGTTTTTTCCATGATAACCTCCCAATGAAATACAAATCCGTCATTTTTATTCATAACAACAGCCACCCGCGCGCCTGTTGTCGGTATCGGGTGGCTGCGTCATTTTGTTTTTATTGAGCTGTTGCCGCCTTTTCTTCTGCCCATCTTGCAACTACGAGATCTTTTACTTCATCCCATGTCATGTTGCCGTTCGCATACTCAAGAAGAGCTGCTCCGAAGTCGTCCTTGAAGCTCTGGCTCGGGAACGTTGTAAAGTTCCATGATACGCTTTCTTTTCCGCTTTCCATGAATCTGTACATTTCCTGTGCAAGCGGATCCGCAGGCTTCTCGTCGTCTCCGAACGTGCTGAACGGAGCTGCGTTTCCAAGTGTGTTTACCATGTAGTCTTTACCCTTGTCGGAAGTTACCATCCAGTTGATGAAATCGATCGTCGCTTTCTGGTCTGCTTCGGATACCTGGCTGTTGACGCACCAGAAGTTCTCTGTGCCTGTGCAGAGTCCCTGATTTTCTTCTCCGGCTACGCCTGTATAGATCGGCATGAACTTAATGTCGCTTTCCTGTACCGTATTGCCGTCAACCTCTGCGATCTGTCCCCATGCCCAGTTGCCGTTCTGAACCATAGCCGCCTGTCCGAGAGCGAACTCAGCCATAGAGTCTGTAACCGCCTTGCTTCCGAGAAGTCCCGGCGCGCATGTGGAATTGTTGATATACAGATCGAAGATATTCTTCATATTGTCGCTGTATTTGAATGTGATCTCAGCTTCGTCAGAAACGCTTGCATCCTTGTATTCATAGTAGATCGGAATATTTGCAAGGTGCGTCTGCCATCTCCAGTCTTCGCCGGGAAGCAGGGATGTGGATGCGAATACTCCTTCGATGCCAAGGTCGTCTTTCTTAGCCTGCATGTCTTCAACAACTTCTTTTAATTTTGCGAAATTATTGATCTCGTCTACGCTCGTTGCCTTAGCGCCGTCCATTGCGAAATATTTCTGCATGATAGCGTCGTTATAAATGATGCCGTATGTTTCTACCGTATAAGGAATACCGTATACTTTACCTTCGCTTGCGATCGACAGCGTCGGATCGGACAATGCGTTCGCAATATCCGTATCTGTCAGATCAAGGCAGTAGTCCTTCCATGACTGATAGCCGACCGGTCCGTTGATCTGGAATAAGGTAACTGCGTCGTCTTTTGCGATCTCCGCCTTCAATACTTCTTCATAAGTGCCGCTTGCCGCCGTAACGACCTGTACCGGCACGCCTGTCTCTTCTGTGTAAGCCGCCGCGATCTCCTGCCACTGAGCGTCAACTTCCGGCTTGAAGTTCAGATAATAAACCCTTCCTTCTCCGCTTGCAGCCGCTGCGCTCTCCGTGCCTGCCGCTTCTTCCGATGCTGCTCCGCTTTCTGTTCCTGCGGATTCTCCCGAGCTGCTTCCGCATCCGACAAGCATTGCGGAAACCATTGCTGCGCAAAGTAATGCGCTGATCAGTTTCTTTTTCATAGCTTTTTCCTCTCTCTCTTTCTTTGTGCGGTATTGTTTCCAAATACCGGCACATCCATTCATAATATTGTTGGTTCCAGTTTTGATGATCCTGTTTTTGAATCATCCTTATATACGCTTCCGGTAACGGTGTCGGTAACGCTTCCGGTAACGTTTCCGTAAATAGAATATACCATATGATCGAATGAAGTGCAAGCGATTTTTAGAACTTTGGTACAAATAGAAAAATTCACTTCTTCGTTTTTGTGAAAATGTAACAAAGCCCAACTCAAATCTGCCTCTTATACATTGTCATACCAAATTTTCCTTCTAAAAATCATAAAATTTCCTTGTATTTCCTGTCCGCGCATGCTATGATAACAAAAACGGCAGAGCATCTGTCTTTGCATGTACCTTTCAATATGTAGGGTATTCTTTAAACCGTTAGGTTTCTTATCCCGTTTCGGGAAGTGTCCACACATCAGACAATCATATCTATAAGGAGGTCTTTATGACAAGTAATCTGCAACACTATTTTCCTATGATCCGCACCCGTGAGGATATTCTCACGCAAATTAACAACAGCCATAAGCTGTCAGCCTGCTTCTACGGCTGGACAATGGAACAGCGAACTGAATTTCTGGATTTCTGTACAGGCGTCAAAGGCGTCAAAATATTATATGACTCTTTCAGCAAAGAGATTCTCAATCCCGAAAGCGCCCCTGAACGGCTTGAAGACCTTCTGTCTCTCCTGCTGAGACGGGAAGTTCATATCTTATATGCTCTGCCGAATGATTCGACCCGGATCGCCGACGAACACACGCTGCTGATTACCGATATCGTCGTGGAGCTTGATGACGGCAGTATTGCCAACATTGAAATTCAGAAGATCGGTTATAAATTTCCCGGCGAACGCTGCGCCTGCTATTCCGCCGATATGCTCCTGCGCCAATACAAGCGCGTCCGCGATTCCCGCAAGCAGAATTTCAGCTACGAAGATATTAAATCTGTCTACACGATCGTTCTGTTTGAAAAAAGCGCCTCACTCTTCCACGGCTTTCCTGATACCTACATCCACTTTTTTCAGCAGCAGTCCGACAGCGGGCTTGAAATGGAACTTTTGCAAAGATACATTTTCATCCCTCTTGACATCTTCAAACACAGCCGCCACAATAAACCTATAGAGAACCGGCTGCAGGCATGGCTGACCTTCTTTTGCGAAGACAGCCCCGAACGGATCATAGAACTCATCACAGCATATCCGGAATTCAAATTTATGTATGAAGATATTTACCGCATATGCCAAAATATGGAGGAAGTTATGGGATTTTTTTCAGAAGAACTGCGTATTCTTGACCGCAACACCGTCCAACTGATGATCGACGAAATGCAAGAAGAGCTCGATACAAAAAAGGAAGAATTAAATACCATGAACGAAGAACTGAATGCTAAGAATGAAGAGCTAGACGCCAAGAACGAAGAGCTAGACGCCAAGAACGAAGAGCTAAGCATTAAGAGTGAAGAGCTAAACGCCAAAAGTGAAGAGCTAGACGCTAAGAACGAAGAACTGAGCATTAAGAGTGAAGAACTGAATGCTAAAAACGAAGAACTGAACATTAAGAGCAAAGAACTCAACGCCAAGAACGAAGAACTGAACATTAAAAGTGAAGAACTGAACGCTAAGAACGAAGAGCTGAGCATTAAGAGTGAAGAGCTAAACGCCAAGAACGAAGAACTCGTACGAAAAAACACTTTGCTCGCGCAAAAGGATGCGCAGCTACAGGAAGCTCTTGCAGAGCTTGCCAGGCTGCGGGCAATTCCAACTGTTGATTCCGTAGATTCCGCTAACTCTGCTGATTCCGCCAAATAAATGCAAAAACGGGGCCGCACGGTCATTCGAAGAACTCTCTTCAAAGACGTCAGCCGTGCGCCCCGCTTTGTTTTATTGACTGATTATTTATTAAACGCTTCCTAAAATATGCAATTGCAGAATCACAGCATTCTTCTCTTACAGCTTTGTCAGCTTCCAGATATCGCGGTTATATTCTGCAATGGTCCTGTCGGATGAGAAGAAACCGGCTTTCGCAATATTAACAAGCATCATCTGCTTCCATTTTGTACGATCTTCATAATCCGCAAACGCCTGATCTTTTACTTTAATATAATCTTCCAGATCAAGTAAGGTCATGAACCAGTCTTTGTTCAGAAGCTCTTTATAAAGACGTTCCAGATTCTCTTTATGTCCGGCTGCCAGCGCCTGCTTGCTTACAATGAAGTCTACCGCTTCTTTAATCACAGGACTCTTTTTATAGTAATCCTTTGCAACATAATCCGCCTTTTCATAATGTGCGATTACCGTATCGGAATCCTCACCGAAGATATAAATGTTATCGTCTCCTACCAGTTCATGGATCTCTACATTCGCACCGTCGTCGGTTCCAAGCGTTACCGCGCCGTTCAGCATAAATTTCATATTGCCTGTTCCCGACGCTTCCTTGGAAGCAAGAGAAATCTGCTCGGAAATATCGCATGCCGGAATCAGTTTTTCCGCATAGCTTACATTGTAATTTTCTACCATTACAACTTTCATATACGGGCTGACATCGGGATCGCTATTTACGATTTCCTGCAATACAAGCAGCAAATGAATAATGTCCTGCGCAATCACATACGCAGGCGCCGCCTTTGCTCCAAAGATAAACGTAAGCGGTGTCGTCGGCTTTTTGCCCTTCTTGATCTCCAGATATTTATGGATGATGTAAAGCGCGTTCATCTGCTGGCGCTTATACTCATGCAGACGCTTGATCTGGATATCGAAAATGGAATCCGCATTCAGCGCAATGCCTTCCTTTTCCGCTACATAAGCGGTCAAAGCGGCTTTTTTCTGTTTTTTAATCGCTTCCAGACGATCCAAAACTTCTGCGTCATCCTTGAATGCAAGCAGCTTTTCCAATCTGGACGCGTCTTTTTTATAACCGGTTCCAATGAGACTGTCGATATAAGCGGTCAGCTCACGGTTACAGGAAAACAGCCATCTGCGGAACGTAATACCATTCGTTTTATTGTTGAACTTTTCAGGATAAATATCATAAAAAGGCTTTAATTCCGTATTTTTCAGAATATCCGTATGGATTGCCGCCACGCCGTTTACACTGAAACCATAATGGATGTCGATATGCGCCATATGCACCCGCTTATCCGCATCGATGATCTGTACCTTTTTATCCTTATATTTAGCGGCCACGCGTTTATCCAGTTCTTTTATGATCGGAACAAGCTGCGGAACAACCTTTTCCAGATAAGCAAGCGGCCATTTTTCCAACGCTTCCGCGAGGATCGTATGGTTCGTATAAGCGCATGTCCGGCTTACCACCTCGATCGCTTCGTCCATTGTGAACGCTTTGTCGTCTACTAGAATACGGATCAGCTCAGGAATGATCATTGTCGGATGCGTATCGTTGATCTGGATCACCGCATGATCGTACATTTTGCGCAGATCGTATTTCTTCTCCTTCATTTCACGCAGGATCAGCTGCGCCGCGTTGCTGACCATAAAATACTGCTGATAAATACGAAGCAGATTGCCTGCTTCATCAGAATCATCCGGATACAAAAACAGCGTCAGATTTTTTTCGATCGCTTCTTTATCAAAGCTGATCCCTTTCTTTACAAGACTCTCGTCTACGGATTCTATATCAAAGAGACGCAGCTTATTAACGCCGTTTTCATAACCGACTACGTCGATATCGTACAGTCTGGACGTTACCTTCTGCTTCCCGAAATAGACGTCGAACGTTGTTTCCGTTTTGGTCAGCCATGAATTTTTCTCGATCCAGTCGTTCTTTTCCGCCGTCTGCAATTTGTCCTTGAATACCTGTTTGAACAGACCGAAATGATAATTAAGCCCGATTCCCTCTCCCGGCAGTCCGAGAGACGCGATAGAATCCAGGAAGCATGCCGCCAGACGTCCAAGTCCGCCGTTTCCAAGAGACGGCTCCGGCTCGATCTCTTCAATTTTAGACAGCTCTTTTCCTTCTTCCTTCAGAATCTCTTCCAGCTTATCATAAATACCAAGATTGATCAGATTATTAGATAATAATTTACCGATCAGAAATTCCGCTGAAATATAATAAATTTTCTTGTCCCCGGATATTTCTTCCGTCGCGCTTAAAATATTTTTGCAAAGCTTCTGTACCGCATAATAAACTTCCGCGTCCGTCGCTTCCCTGATCGTCTTTCCGCACATTTCCTCTACGGTCTTGGAAAGATTTTCTTTCAGGTTCATTAAAATAACCTCCTGCTGCATTTCACGCTCCATTGGCATAATCATTTCCTCCTTACTCTGCTTCTGCCCCAGTCTGGTATCATACCCTTTTACATCTTGTTTTATTAGTTTTTCTCGTTTGGAAAACGTTTTCCGTTTGCCCGAATAAGAGTATAACATAGGAAAACGTTTTCCGCAAGAGGTAAATGAAAAAAGTTATCAGCAAATAATATCCTGATAGGAAATCCTTGCAAGCTCATAATCCATTATTACGTTTCTTCCGCTATTTCCGTTCATCAGTCTGCTAAGCTCCATGACCGCTTCCGATGAAATACGGGCAAAATTTTGTCTGACCGTATTCATCTGTTTCCCGACATAGCCCATCAGCATTACGCCGTCAAACCCGCAGACCGGACGGAAGATATCCATCTCGATCAGCGCTTTCATCGCGCCGATTGCCATAATATCGGACGCGCATACAACAATATCTCTTTTTCTTGCATAACGAAACGTCAGCTTCCTTGCCTGCAGCTCCGACAGATTCCCGTTGCGGACAAAAACCTCCACGCCCAACTCCCGCTCCAGACGCTTCATGCCGCGCAGGCGTTTCTCCATCACATAGCTGTCTTTCCTTCCCGAAATATAGAGAATCTTTTTCCCCTGATTTTCCCGTATCGTCTTCGCCGCGACGTCATACTGCGCCCGTTCATGATCGATCCAGACCGAAGACGTATTCTCGTTCACAATCGGCGCGTCTACGACTACAATCTTAAAGCTCCTTGACTCGATCAGACGATGGAGCACCTTATTTTCCCTCGGCAGTCCGAAGATAACGATACCGGTAATGCTCTGCGACTTAAAATACCGGATCAATTCCTCGGGGCTCATATCCTGAACCATAGAAAAAAATACGGTGATCACGTCGAGATGAAGCTCTTTTGCTTCCTGAATGGCTCCGGACAAGTACTGCATACTGATCTCGTCGATCGCCTGCGTCCGTGCATTTAAGTCGAGCAGCAGAGCCGCTCTTCCTGCCTGCTTGGAAGACAGCGCCGCCGCTACCGTATTCGGTACAAAATTCAGTTCCCGGATCGCTTCATTTACTTTTTTTCTCGTTTCTTCGCTCACATTCGGATAATGATTCAATACCTTGGAAACGGTTGAAATCGCTACGCCCGCATGTTTTGCGACATCCTTAATCGATACCATAATAACTCCATTCGCAAAATCAATTACGTGAAATCCTATAAAAATTCTGGTGTCAAAAGGTTTGATTTTTACGATGCCTGGTCAAATTGTACAAAAATTTTATTTCCTGTTCCAAGCTGCGGATATAAGGCTTTCTAAGCGTTCCGGCAATGTTCTGAAACAGTCTGACGCAACCGGCGAAGATTCGCCGTCCATGGCTCAGCTTCGCCTTTTTCGGACATCGTGTCCAAAAATTGCTGCATGGAAGCGGAACGCTAAGAAAGTCTAATATCCTGCGCAGGCACAGTCAATAAAATATATTGAGCAATTTGACAATACCAGTTTTCAATCAAACCTTTTGATACCCGAATTCTATGAAATAAAAAGAAGGGATGTCTCTCGGAGCACCCCTTCTATCCTGCATATTCTCCCAAGCCGTTTTCAGACGAAAACCAACCGGATTCCTTATTTACGTACCAGATGTCTCGGAGTTCCGTTTACGAATAATGGCTGTAACTCACCCATGATGAGCGGTCTTGCATATTTCTCATAGCCTTCGTTTAATCCGCAGCCATCTTCTGTGATCCATTCATCCGGAACAGATCTTTCAACGTTTGCAATCGCATGAATGTCATATGCGCTTGTGCCGCACTGATAAGGGTCGTCGCCGTTTCTGTCAAGCGTGATCATCATGCCTGTCTTGCCTTCTTCTGCTGCCAGAACTGCATCATGACCTACCTGGAATGCTTCGTTAATATCCGTCAAAGATGCAAGATGAGTTGCTGCACGCTGAAGTGTGGAGAACTCGATCGCTCTTGTCTTTAATCCTGTCTCTGCTGCAACCGCCTGCGCCAGATAAGCTGCCGTACCGGACATCTGCTTATGTCCGAATGCGTCTACCGCTACGTTTTCGTTTGCGAGCTCGCATACATAACGTCCGTCCGCCACCTTGATTCCTTCGGAAACTGCGATCACAACGGAAGATTTCTTAACTGACAGATCTTTTACCTTCGCCATGAAAGCGTCCATATCGAATGTTCTCTCCGGCAGGTAGATCGCGTCAACGCCTTCGCAGTCAACATCTTTCGCAAGAGCCGCCGCCGCTGTCAGCCAGCCTGCGTTACGTCCCATGATCTCTACAATCAGGATCGTAGGCTTCTCAACGCCAAAGGAAGCGTTGTCGCGGATAACTTCCTTCAAGGATGTCGCAATATATTTTGCCGCAGAACCATAGCCCGGGCAGTGGTCTGTGATCGGAAGATCGTTGTCGATCGTCTTCGGTACGCCCATGAAACGCTGAGGTTTGTTATGAGCCGCCGCATAATCGGATAACATTTTTACGGTATCCATAGAATCGTTTCCGCCTGCATAGAACAGACATTCAATGTCATGCTTCTCCATGATCTCAAATACTTTTTCGTATACGTCCTCATGTCCTTCGATCTTCGGCATTTTGAATCTGCATGAGCCAAGGAATGCGGACGGAGTTCTCTTTAATAATTCAATTCCGGTTCCGTCAGCCAGATATTCGTCCAGATCGCACAGATTATCCGCTAAAAATCCCTGAATACCATGTACCATACCATATACTTTCTTGACGCCAAGCTTCTTTGCTGCTGCGTAAACGCCTGCAACAGAGGAATTGATAACCGCGGTAGGTCCGCCGGACTGTCCGACAACAATATTTCCTTTCATTTCTCTTTCTCCTTTTGCTTAAACATTTATTTTACGGGTATACGCATACTGCTCCGCATGCGGCATCCCGTCATACGCAAGTCGATTATAACAGAAAAAAAAAAGCAATACAAGGGCATGTACCCAAAATAAGCCTCCCTTTTTATAAAAGGTACGCCAGATAAGCGCCGTAGCACAGCAGCATGATCACGCCGCCGATGCGCGTCAGCACTCTTCCCCATAAAGCGAATCCCCATAAAAGGATCGCCGCGCCAATGCAGGCGAGACTGTCCGGCAGGAAGCTGCCCGCATACTCCACCGGCGTAATCAACGCCGTCGTACCGACAACAAACAGAATGTTAAAGATATTGCTGCCGACAATATTTCCGACCGCGATATCCGCATTGCCTTTTATACCTGCCGTTACGCTTGTCACAAGCTCCGGCAGAGATGTGCCGAGCGCTACGATCGTCAGCCCGATAATCCGCTCGTCCACATGAAGCATCTTTGCCATCGCCGTCGCGCTGTCTACCGTTATATGGCTTCCGAAAATGACGACCGCTAAGCCGCCGAACACCATAAAAGGCAAAACCCACGGTTTTCTTTCTTCTCCCGCTTCTTCCTGCTCTTCGCCCTCCTTCGCTAATTTCAGCAAGTAAAGCAAAAACAAAATCATGCATGCCCAGAGCAGCACGCCGTCTCCAAAACCGACCACGCCGTCCGGCAGTCCCAATACTGCCAGTAATATCGATACGATAATCACATAAGGCATTTCAAAAAATACCGTCGATTTCTTGACATGAAGCGGAACGATCAGCGCTGTCAGTCCGAGAATTATCAATATATTCAAAATATTGCTGCCGACTACGTTGCCGATCGTAATTTCCGCGCTTCCTTTAAAGGCTGCCGTCAGACTGACCGCCGCTTCCGGAGCGCTCGTTCCGAACGCTACGATCGTCAGTCCGATCACAAGCTGCGGAATTCCAAACTTCGCGGCAATTCCCGCCGCTCCGTCCACAAAATAATCCGCGCCTTTCACAAGCATGACAAATCCAATGACAAGCAGTCCGATCTGTATGATCCATTCCATAATATGACTCCTTTTGTCCGCCTTTTCTTTTGTTTTACCTGACGTCTTACCGCTCGATCGACGCAGCCATACGGTGATACGTATGGCGAATGCCGCGAACGGCAACCGAATACGCCTGAATATTTTCCGGCAGGGACATACCCGCATACCCAGCGTCTCCAAGGTGATGAATATCCGTTCCCGTCATTTTACACAGCAAAGCAAGCTGACGTATCGTCGAAACATCCGCGCCTTCCTGTGAAGTACCGATTGCCGTCATCGTCAGAACCCCTTCCCTGTGCGCATGCGAAACAAGTCCCCTGACGTATTCCATCGTAATGCCCGGAACGGTTCCCGGCGCCGGAAGCAGAATGATGTCCGCTCCCGCCTTGCAGAAGCGCGTCACATCGTCGGCCGTCATGATATTCTCCGCCGCTTCTTCAAGGATTCCTGCCGCATGCATCTTTCCCGCTGCCAGTACCATCTTGTCACCAAGGTTTTTATGGTATAGCTGCAATGTTCGTTCGATCGCCTCATTGCTCACGCCCATTCCCGGATTTCCCGTCAGCAAAATCATGTCGACGCCCATCTCACAGGCACGTTCCGCATTTTCCAGCGTAGCGCGGCGTCCTTCCGACATTTTCCAGAGATCGTCCACTTCTCCCGTTCCGTCGCCCTCCGCCGGCTCCAGATTGATTCCGACCGGCCGTCCGGTCAGCCGTTTCAGCACATGTATGATTTCTTTTGGATTTTCTTTCAAGTATTCTTTCGGAAGTCCCTTGATCTCGGGATGCAGTACGTCAAACATATTGAGCAGCAAAATATCCGCGCCCATTGCAGCTACAAATTCTGCGTTTGTTACATTGCCGAGCATCGGCTGTATCGTTCCGATCGTTTCACAGGCAAGCACCCTGCCCTCGCTTTTTGCAATCGACTCTAACAAGTCCTTCTTTGTAAAATGCGCAAAATCCGAAGCATAACAGTCAAGCATTCTTTTTGCCATTACATATCGCCCTTCTTTCCAAAAATAGTTGATACTAGTATATCCAAAATGCGCCGTTATACAAAATATCTATCATTCAATTACTTTAATTTCTTTTAAGAGCGATACGCAGTCGCAAAACCCCTCGCGGTAGCATACCTTTCCGTAGTAAGCAGCGCTTTCATTGTATGCGGAAATCAGCCTGTCGATCAGAATCCTCTGCTCTTTCGGCAGTTCAAGTTCATGAAACTGCGCTAAGTATTGCTCGATCGTTCCCTGAACCCGCATATATTCTTCATCCTGTAAAATAATACTGTCAATCTTCTCGTTTGTCGCATACTCAGTAATTACATGAAATAATCCCTCTTCCATTTCTTCCTCCATTCCAAAGACACCCTCGCTTATCATTTTATTAAAAAAATAAGAGGATACGAGAAATTTTGTCTCGCATCCTCTACATGCTGCACCGAGTACGGATAAATCCGAACCCTCAACTTCCGCCAGCGTGATGGTCTTGGAACCGTCCTTATAGTTGAAAGTAAGGATTATCTTGTCCTCATA
>JAGARW010000156.1 GCA_017621975.1 Lachnospiraceae bacterium
ATCAATCTACTTTCTTTTGAACATCTGGTGACAGTGTGTCCGTTCAAAATCCTGCATAGAAGAAAAGTGCCGAGAAGGTCAGAGAAAAGAGCCTAATTCATTTTTTTGTTTCTAGTGCGTTTTTTCTATGCAAGGTACTCCATCCATAAAGGAGGTTACTATGATATTTTCAAATACAGAAGACGTGAGTCGATGTGTTATAATTGTAAGGAACGAATTAATTAAGAGAAATATTAGTGTTAATGATAATATTCTTAAGAAGATGACAAAAGATATTATGAATATTTCGTATTCAAAAGGCGGAGATTATTCAGATGAAATTGTTCAAAGTTTTGTAAAGACATATGTTGAAGAAGGATTTTGTAAAAAGTATCTTGGTTGATAAAGACTAAGAGAGTGGGAAGAACTTTTTTCTCTGTATGATATCTAAATAATACCTGATATCGGCGATATTTCTTGAACCTAAAAGGTCATGGAATACCGCCGTTTTCATTTGATTCAGAAAATATCCTGCCGCCGCAGGGCGATTTCCGTATGACATAGAATGACATGCCGTATATGGGTTAGAGTGTATGCATGATGAAATAGAAGTTATCAGGAGGGAAATCAATGGAAAAATATTTAAATGGGACAAGTATCGTAATAGGCGCTATCGGAGGAACATTTATAAAAGCGCTGGGAGGATATGACATGTTGCTGCGGACGATGCTTTGCATGACAGTGCTTGATTATATTACCGGTATGATCAAAGCGGTTTACCAGAAACAGCTTTCTTCCGGGATCGGGTTTCACGGAATTTTAAAGAAAATAATGGTGTTCATGCTGATAGCGGCAGCCAATATCCTGCAGCCTCTTATGGGTAATACGATACCTGTCAGAGAAACTGTTATCATGTTTTTTATTTCCAATGAAGGGCTGAGTCTGCTGGAAAATGCGGCGGTCATGATTCCTATACCGGATTCATTCAGAAAAATACTGTTACAGATCAGGGATGGAAATGAGGGAGAATGAGATGGAAAGAAAAGTATTATATGAAGGACCGGATATTTCTTATCATAACGGAAATGCGGATATTAGGCGGATCAAAAATTTGCGGCTATACTGGACAGCCAGGTAATACCGGCGCTTTATGAAAGCAAAGATTGCCTAATGCTGTCCGAGAAAGAGTGGGAGAAGAATGTAAACGGTATCCTGAATTTTCTGAAAGCAGCCAATCAATAATTTCCTACATGAAATTTCCCGTATCTGCGCATACTGTTTGAAAAAGGAGAATAGATCATGGGCAAAAAATCAGAGGAAATGTCAGAGCAGCAGAAAAATCACAATGAATTCAACAGCATTACCCAAAAGAGGACGCCGGAAAATCAAAATCAAAAACACAATGTAAGAGAAGAAGGAATTCATCCGATTAACCGGAAAAGATAGACTTTAGCAGAGTAGACCGGTCATTTTTTATGTGCTATAATATGTCTGTTTGCATCCTGTGAGAAAGGAGGAAACATGCATAAGGAACACACCGTATATATGGAGCAATACGCGTATGCTTCTAAAATACGGCACAGCAATGCGTCTTTGAAGACAGCGTTCAGCATAGCGGTACTGCTTTTGTGCGTGGTCCTGGACAGTATACCTGTCTCGGTATTTGTTATCTTGTCGATGATGGCGGTAACGGTAGGAATCGGCAGGGTCAGGCTGACGGATTATATCCGGCTGCTGGGGATTCCCCTGTTTTTTATAGTGTTCGGAGGGATCGCCCTGATCTTTACCACGCATGACGCAGGAAGGGCGGCAGAGGTGACGCTGCGGGCGATCGGCGGGATCAGCGCGTTTTATTTCCTGATCTTGTCTACACCGGTCGGCGAGATACTCGGCGTACTGCGAAAATGCCGTCTGCCGAAGCTGTTTATCGAGCTGATGTATCTGATCTACCGTTTTATTTTTGTATTGACGGATGTGTGGAACTTCATGAACATCTCGGCGCAGGCGAGGCTGGGCTATGTGGATTACCGGACGTCGCTGCGGACTTTCGGCGGGATTGCGGGAAATCTGCTTGTTCTGGCGATGAGAAGGGCGGACGCCTTTTACAATGCGATGGAGTCGAGATGCTACGCGGGCGATCTTTGTTTTCTGGAAGAATCAAAGAAATGCAGGCTGCATGAATGCGCGGGAGCAGTATTGTACATATGTGCTATGGTGGGAATAAGGAGGTTTTGCGGATGAAGGAAGAACCTATCCTTAGGCTGTGTGATGTGAGCTTTGCCTATCATGGAGGAAAGCCGGCGCTGCGGCATGTCAGTCTGGATATCCATGCAGGAGAAAAAATTGCGGTGCTGGGACCGAACGGCGCGGGAAAATCCACATTTTTCCTGAACATAAACGGAGTGCTTTCGCCGACTGAGGGAACAATCTGCTACAAAGGAATGAAAATTACGCGAAAGAATTTAAACGAGCTGCGCAAAGGGGTTGGAATTATATTTCAGGATGCGGACAATCAGATGATAGCCCCGAGCGTGCGCGAGGAAATTTCTTTCGGTCCCATGAATTTGAAGCTTCCGAAAGAGGAGGTGGAAAGTCGTGTGGACAATGCCGTCGGCTTTATGAATCTCAAAGGCTTTGAAGACAGACCGCCCCATTACCTGAGCGGCGGCGAGAAAAAGCGGGTCAGCATCGCGGATATTATCGCTATGGATCCGGACGTTTTTTTATTTGACGAGCCTACGGCTTCGCTCGATCCTGCGAATGCAGAGCAGCTGGAGCTTGTACTGGATTTGCTCAGCAGGAGGAAAAAGACGCTGCTGATCAGCACGCACGATGTGGATTTCGCCTACAGATGGGCGGACAGAGTGATCGTATTTAAGGACGGCAGAGTGCGGGCGGACGGGACGCCGCTGGCAGTCTTTTCACAGCAGGAGCTGTGCAAAGAAGCGAACTTGAAAAGTCCCGCATTGTTTCAGGTCGTGAGGCTGCTGGAACAAAAAAATCTTCTGAAGGAGAAGGGAAGAACCCCAAAGACGCTGACGGAACTGGAAGCGCTTTTGAGGTAAGGATACGATAATGGAGAGGCGCCTGTGTTCTCCGCAGGATAATAGGGAAAAGGGTGAGAATCCCTTACGGTCCCGCCGCTGTATAAGCAGAGCACGCCCGCAAAGGTCACTGGGAAACCGGGAAGACGCGGGACGCGCGGCGACGCTTGAGTCAGAAGACCTACCCTCCATAACGGATGGATTTCGTTACGAGCGATGATGAAATTCAGGAGATGTGTTATGTAAACTGCAATGCGAACTGGAATGATATAAATTGAACGTTTGTAAGGAAGAACACATTCTCATATAAGAAAGGAGAAATTATGAATCGAAAACAAAGAAAAATAGTATTAACGGCGGCAGTATTAGCCGTTTTATTTGGCATTGTACCGAAAGTAAACGCGATGCACATCATGGAAGGATATCTTCCGGTATCGTACTGCATCGCATGGGGAGTTCTCTGCATTCCGTTTCTGCTTGCAGGATTCTTCTCAATCAAAAAACGATTACAGACAGACCGCAGATCGATTACGCTGCTGGCAATGTCGGGCGCGTTCATTTTTGTGATCTCATCCCTGAAGATCCCGTCGGTGACAGGAAGCTGCTCGCACATGACGGGAACCGGGCTGGGAGCGATCCTGTTCGGACCGACGGCAGTCAGCATCCTCGGCATTATCGTACTGATCTTCCAGGCGATCCTGCTGGCGCACGGAGGACTTACCTCGCTCGGCGCCAACACCTTTTCGATGGCGATCGCAGGACCGCTCTTTTCTTACGCAATCTATATGATCTGTAAGAAATGCAGGGTAAATAAGCGGGTATCCGTCTTTTTGGCGGCGGCGCTCGGCGATCTGTTTACATATTGTGTGACAAGCGTTCAGCTTGCGCTTGCGTTTCCGTCCCCGGACGGCGGCGTGGCGCTGTCCGCGGTTAAATTCCTCGGCGTATTTGCACCGACGCAGCTTCCGCTTGCGATGATCGAAGGCATTCTTACCGTCATTATCATGATCGGGCTGGAAGTGTATGCGCAGCCGGAACTGAAGATTCTGGAACAGAAAAAGGAGGAAGCGTAATGAGCAAAAATACAAAAACAGTTATCATGTTACTTGTTCTCGTAGCCGTCATGATCGTCGTTCCGATTTTTGCGCTGAAAGGCGCGGAGTTTGGAGGCTCCGACGATGCGGGAAGCGTTATGGTGGAAGAGATCGCGGGGGCGTATGAACCGTGGTTTGATCCGGTATTTGAGACGGCGATCGGCGGCGAACTGCCGGGTGAGCTTGAAAGCCTTCTGTTCTGCGTTCAGACGGGGATCGGCGTCGGCGTAATCGCTTTCTGTATGGGCAGATTTGTAGAACGGAAAAAATGGATCGGGGAAAAATAATTCAGAAAAAGCAGATTGGGGAAAATAAATAAGGAAACAATAGACTGTCCTCCGCGGGGAACCGGAGGACGGAGATAAAATAATCATGAAAGAGCTGCCAAGGGAGCGTTTTATGAATCCTGAGGCAGCTCTTTTTCAGATTATTTTAGGAATCTCCGGCTTACTGGATCAATGAATAGCCGTAGCCGTTGGCGATTGCGTCGATCGGTTTTCCTTCTTTGCATAACGGACACAGATCTGCGGAACTCATCTTGTAATCCGCGATGTCAGCCATCGTATAGAGCGCGTTGACCGGAACGTTATGTACCTTGCTGACTGCGCTGAAAATAGCGGAGATGCCTGTGATCGTACCGCCGTAGTAGTTGATCGAATCAAGCGCGCGCGCCATCGTATTGCCGGTCGTGGCGGTTGCCAGAAGGAGCAGCACGTGTTTATCCCTGATCATCGGCTGCAAGTTCTCGCGGAAGATCATCTGTCCCGCCGTATTGATCTCAGGAGAAGTAATATAAATCGTTTTATGTGCGTTCATGGAAAGCACGCCCACTTTGGTAAGCTGCTCCGCCAGATAAGCGCCGATTACTTCACAGCCTTCCATACAGACGATCGTATCGACAACTGTCGTAGCGACATAAGCGTCCGCCATAGCCTTCGCGGCTTCGAGCGCTTCGCTCTGTCTTGCCTTTAACATGGACATATCCAGATAATAGTTGATGTGGGAACTGGGCGTTACAAAATGTCCCGGAATGGCGCGTAAAATAATGCCCGGGTGTGATTTGGAAACCATTTTTTTAACTTCCTGCATGAAAATCCCTCGCTTTCCTGATGGTAATATATCAGATGAAATGTCTGATAATTCTTTTTTATTATACTATTTATTGGATAAAATTACTATAAAAATCTGCTGATTTTGAAAAATATTATTGATATTATATAGTAGAACCCGATGCCTTCAACTCATGATTGATTTCTGGGAAACGGTAAGGTATACTCTATTCGATAGGATATTTTTCCGGCTTAAAGCGGGATATCAGGTAAAAATACGAAAAGGACAAGGTGAAGACGATGAAGAAACTGGAACAGCTCTATGAAGGTAAAGCAAAAAAGGTATTTATGACGGACGATCCCGATGTGCTGATCGTTGATTACAAAGACGATGCGACGGCGTTCAACGGCGAGAAAAAGGGAACGATCGTCGGCAAAGGCGTAATCAACAACCGTATGACGAACCATGTATTTAAGCTGTTGGAAGAAAAAGGCGTTCCGACTCATTTCGTTGAGGAACTGAGCGACCGCGAGACCGCCGTTAAAAAGGTCGAGATTGTGCCGCTTGAGGTAATTATCCGTAACGTGGCGGCGGGAAGCTTTTCCAAACGTCTCGGCGTACCGGAAGGCACTCCGTTCAAAGAGCCGACCATTGAATTCAGCTATAAAAACGACGAGCTGGGCGATCCGCTCATTAATTCTTATTTCGCGGTAGCGCTTGGACTTGCAACATGGGAAGAGATCGAAACGATCAAGAAATATGCGTTCAAGGTAAATGAGGTTTTGAAAGAATATTTTTTACAGGCGGATATCAAGCTGATCGATTTCAAGATCGAATTCGGAAGATATCATGGACAGATCATTCTTGCAGATGAAACTTCACCTGATACATGCCGTTTGTGGGATGTCAATACAAATGAAAAATTAGACAAAGACAGATTCCGCAGGGATCTTGGCAATGTGGAAGAAGCATACAACGAAGTGTTCAAACGTCTGGGGTTATAATCGGAATGACAGAAAGAGTAAACGAATTAACGGAAACGACCGATAAGCTGCGGGAGGAATGCGGCGTATTCGGTATGTATGATTTTGACGGCGGAGATGTGGCGTCTACCATTTATTACGGTTTGTTTGCTTTGCAGCACAGGGGACAGGAAAGCTGCGGTATTGCGGTCAGCGATACGAACGGTCCGAAGGGCAAGGTTTTAAGCTCTAAGGATATGGGGCTTTTGAACGAAGCCTTTACGCCGGAAATACTTGGAAAGCTGCAGGGCGATATTGGCGTAGGACACGTACGTTATTCGACGGCGGGAAGCTCCACACGTGAAAATGCCCAGCCGCTTGTCCTGAACTATGTAAAAGGAACTTTGGGACTTGCCCATAACGGAAACCTGATCAATGCGCCTGAACTGCGGCGCGAGCTGGAATATACCGGCGCGATCTTTCAGACGACGATCGATTCCGAGGTGATCGCTTATCATATTGCGCGGGAACGTCTCAACTCCAAAACGGTCGAGGAAGCGGTCGGACGAGCTATGAAAAAGATCAAGGGAGCGTACTCCCTGATCGTGATGTCTCCGAGAAAGCTGATCGGCGCGCGCGATCCGTTCGGATTCCGTCCGCTTTGTATCGGAAAGCGTGACAACGCTTATATACTGGCTTCGGAGACTTGCGCTCTCGATACGGTAGGCGCGCAGTTCGTCCGCGACGTCCTGCCGGGAGAGATCGTTACGATTTCGCCGGAAAAGGGAATCGAGTCCGATATGAGCATGTGCATTCCAAAGGAAAAGCATGCAAGATGCGTTTTTGAATATATTTATTTTTCAAGGCCGGACAGCTATGTCGACAGTGTCAGCGTTTACAATTCAAGAATTCTGGCGGGAAAATTTCTTGCCCTCGATTCTCCGGTGGACGCAGATCTGGTCGTCGGCGTTCCGGAGTCCGGCAACTGCGCCGCAATGGGCTATGCGATGCAGTCGGGGATTCCATACGGACAGGCATTTGTTAAGAATACTTACGTCGGCAGAACATTCATCAAGCCGAAGCAAAAGAGCAGAGAAAGCAGCGTTCAGGTAAAACTGAACGCGCTGCGCGAGGTCGTAAGGGACAAACGCATTATTATGATCGACGATTCCATCGTCCGCGGTACGACTTCCGACCGCATTGTCAGGATGCTGCGGGAGGCAGGCGCGAAGGAAGTTCATATGCGCGTCAGCTCGCCGCCGTTTCTCTGGCCGTGCTACTTCGGTACGGACGTGCCGGCAAGGGAGCAGCTGATCGCATATAACCGCAGCGTAGAGGAAATCAGCGATATAATCGGCACGGATTCCCTTGCTTATTTAAGAATCGAACGCCTTTCGGAGATCGTGAACGGTCTCGGCATCTGCAAAGGATGCTTTACAGGCGACTATCCGATCGATCCCCCAAAGGAAGACATCAGAGGGGAATTTGAACGATAAGAGTGTGAAAAGAAACTCTAAGCCAGTAAAATACACTGGCAAAGAGTTTCTAAGTTTCACACCGAAGAACGCTTGAAAGCGTTCTTCCGATCGTGCAACGAACAGCGAGCAGAGAGCGAAGCGGGCTGCGAGCTGCTTAGGTTC
>JAGARW010000157.1 GCA_017621975.1 Lachnospiraceae bacterium
AATCTAAACATTAGTGTCTCTAATAATATTGCATATAGTTTTTAGAGAGGGACTCACTTTATAGCAAAGGTAAAATCTGATATATGGGAAAAAACACGTATGTTTATGAAAATAAAGAATTTCATTCTATTAAGGCTTTAGCAGAATATGTAGGAAAAAATGAAAAGACCATAACTGCAAGATTGAGGAAAGGGATGACTATAGATGAGGCATGCAACCTGTTAGATCTCAGATGCTCATATTATAAGGATGGAGATAGCAAAAAATCTGTTTCACAAATATGCAGAGAACAGTCCAAAAATGAGTTTTTGGTAAGAAACAGGTTGAGCTATGGATACACTATGCAAGATGCCCTTAATAAGCCTAAAAAGATAGCAAGGCAGGGTTCTCCTATCGTTGTTAATGGAATTTTATATAATTCTATAGCTTCAGCATTAAGAAAGTTAAATTTGACAGATAAAGAATCCACAATAAGAAGATATTTAAGGCTAGGAATGAAACCGGATGATGCCTTTTACTTGGCGAAAGAAAGCATAAATTAGGATACGGCGGAAGAGTGGACAAATGAAATATATAAATAAGCGAAATTATGAAAATATTAATCGGTGGCTATTTAAGGGAACCGGGCAATATGGAATCCCGGAAATAGCCCCGGTTCAATATGATTCATGCGAATTTATAGGCTTCAATTATGCGATGGGCGACAAGCATCCGGCAGAAAAAGGGGTTCATTTCTTTTTGGACGATTATCAATTTGATCGATTATGGAAATATCCTGATAGATATATTGCGGTACTGAAAAAATTTAAGTATGTGATGTCGCCGGATTTTAGTTTATATGCGGATTTTCCCAAAGCATTGCAACTCTATAATCATTATCGGAAGCACTGGCTTGGCGCTTATCTGCAACTGCACGGAATAAAGGTGATTCCTACAATATGCTGGAGTGATCGGAACAGCTATGCATGGTGCTTTGACGGGGAGCCGACAGGAAGCTGTGTAGCGGTATCATCTGTAGGCTGCATGATGAATAAAATATTCAGGACAAAATTCCTAGAAGGATATGGCGAAATGCTAGAACGGCTCAAACCTACACAAGTTATTTTTCATGGAATTATCCCGGAGGAGTGTAAGGGGAATATCGTTAGGATTGCCAAGTTTCAGGACAGGCTCAGCAAGGCGGTGATTTCACAGTGGTAATTTATTTGCAGTATTTCGGAGGAAGGGGAGCAAATTCCGGGATCAATAATTATACGGACTGGCTCAGTATGGAAGGGGAGGGGACGGTTAAAACGGAATTAGAGCCGATCGATGTCGGAAAATATGAGGGACAAAGTCTGGAAAAGATAGAAGCAAGGCTTCGGAGTCTGCCGCATGAAGAATTGTTTGCTGTTGATAGTAGCGGAAAGGTGATTGAGGCATATAAAGGGGACGCTGTAAGCGTGGGATTCCCGGCAAGCCTGCTGAAGGAAAAAGATATTACGGTAACGCATGGACATCCTAAAGGATATGAAGAATTCGGGGGAACTTTCTCTTTTGCAGATATTAATAATATGCTAAATTCAGATTGGAAGGAGCATAGGGCGACTGCATCCGGACAAGGAGAGATGAATTACATAATGCGGAGGACCGATCAGGCCGACGCAGCTGCTTTGAGGATTCGGATTAACAAAGATTACCTGAAATTGCAGCGGAAAACAGAGGATGCATACAAAACGGCATATCTGAAGGAAAAACAGCTGCATGGCGAAAAACAGGCGAGGCATGTCGCGCGGCAAAAGCAGGTAGGCGTGTTAAACGCTTATTACAAAGAGGTATTTCCCCAATACGGCTTTGAATATATTACGAGAAAAAAAGAGTACAAATATAACAGGTAAAGGAGAGTATCAGCTATGGAAAAAAATACGGATGAAGAGATTATTTTGGCGGACGGAGATTTTTTGGATGAAATGAAGCGGATTGAAAGGAAGGTGTTGGCGGAGATCGATCCAGAAGCGCTGAAACGATTTGACGAAGAGGACAAGAGAGCGGGCAGGGAAGCAGAATAATAAGAACAAGCCCGCCGGCAATATATATTAGGTAATAATGTAAATGGTTCAGAGGAGAAGACGTATGGGGAATGTCATTGTTCAGAACATCTTTGTTTTGGATGAAAAAGAACGAGAAGAAAAGGTAATGAATATTTTAATCGAAGAGATCGGGAAAGAATCAGGTGAGGAAATATGGAAATACGGTTACGAGCCGTCCTGTATTTACGCCTGAGCAAAGAGGATCTGGATAAGGCAAATGCGGGGGATGACAGCGCCAGCATTGTAAATCAACGGCTCCTTTTGACAGAGTATGCATTGTCACAGGGTTGGGCTATCGTGGATACTTATATTGATGACGATTACTCCGGATTGTATGATGACCGTCCGGAATTCGACCGATTGATTCGAGATAGCAGGCTCGGGAAATTTGACATTGTACTCTGCAAATCCCAATCCAGATTTACCCGGAACATGGAACATCTGGAAAAATATCTGCATCATGACTTTCTTCTTTTGGGAATCCGTTTTATCGGTCTTGTAGATGGCGTAGATACGAATGTGGAAGGCAATAAGAAAACAAGGCAGATATACGGACTGACAAACGAATGGTACTGCGAAGATCTGTCCAAAAATATTAAATCGGTATTCCGTCAGAAAATGCGGGCGGGACAGTTTTTGGGCTCTTTTGCTCCATATGGGTATTTGCGTGATCCGGAAGATGGGCACAGGTTTATTGTGGACGAATATGCGGCGAAGGTTGTGAATCTGATCTATGACCTAACGATAGAGGGGTATGGAGCGCTGTCGATCAGTCATATTTTAGAGGACAGGAGAATTGACAGTCCTACCGTATATAAAAAGAAGCAGGGGAATTATGCGAATGTAAAAGCTGACGAATTCAGCGTTAAGTATAATTTCTGGAGCACGACCACAATTAATCGGATATTGGCTAATGATACTTATTTAGGACATCTGACACAGGGACGATGGGAAAAAATAAGCTATAAAGACAAAAAAGTCAAAGAAAATCCAAGGGATAAATGGATCGTAGTAAAAAATCACCATGAACCAATCATTTCTCAGGAAAAGTTTGATAAAGTCCGGAGAATCAAGGTCGGTCGCAGAAGGACTGGCACCGCTGGAAAGGTACATAAATTTGCCGGAAAGATAAGATGCGCGGACTGCGGCTCTACCTTGATTAAATCAGGATATACCAACGATAAAATGGAGGACTGGAATTTAAGGTGCCAACTGGCAAATAAGTCGAGAAAAAAATTGTGCACGAACCATTTGATCCGGGCGTCTGTCATTGAGAATGCTGTATTGGAAAATATTCAGGTGCTTGTCAAACGTGTCTTGGAAAATAAGGACAGGAAAGAC
>JAGARW010000158.1 GCA_017621975.1 Lachnospiraceae bacterium
AGGCACGCAGCCGGATGATTTTGAACGTGACGAGGCATGGTATCGCTGGCAGTACCGCGTGGAGCAGATTGACGTCGGAGAGATGGAAGAACGTCTTTTGCAGCGTTATGCGGCGCAGCCGCAGTTTATTTTGACGCAGAACGGAGAAGGCGGTTATATCAGTCAGAGACCGGGTAGGATCGGCATACTGCGGGAGGTGCGGATCGTTTCGAGAAATCCGGGCGGCGGGGCGGCGGAGCTTTTGCTGACGGGAAGCGAAGGAACGTATCTTGTACAGACAGAGTATAATATCAGGTACCTGCTTGCAAACGGAAAGCACTACGCGCAGCGGCAGGACGGAACGGAAGCGGATGTGCCTACGCTTCTTCCGAGCGCATTCTTTCTTCTTGAGACTAGCAAAGAAGAGGAAACTGTGGTAGGATATACCATAATTGGCGGCGGTTACGGACACGGCATCGGTATGAGCCAGAACGGCGCCAGAAATATGGCGCTCTCAGGAATGAATGCGGAAGAAATTCTCACATTTTTCTATGAGAACAGCGCAGTGGAGGCCGTTTATTGATATGTACTGGAAAATATATAAGATGATACGTAATTTTGCAAGGCAGGTTTCGACGGAAAACGTAAGCGCCTATGCTGCCAGTACGGCATTTTTTACCTTTCTTTCCCTGATCCCGCTTCTGATGGTAGTATGCGCCATAATACCGTATACGCCGATTACGGAAAGCATGCTGATGGGAGTGATCGCGCGGCTGACGCCGCATTCGACCAACGGGCTTATGGTCACGCTGATCGAGGAAGTATACGACGAATCGTCGGGCATCCTGCCGGTTGCGGCGATCGGCGCTCTCTGGATCGCGGCGAAAGGGATGTTGGCTTTGATGCGCGGGCTGAATGCGGTAGGCGGCGTGACAATGCGGAAAAATTATTTCCTGCTCCGGCTGGAGGCAAGCTTATATACAGTCCTGATGCTTGCGGCTATTATGGGTACGCTGATGGTTCTTGTGTTCGGCAATGTGATCGCTAAAATGGTCGTGCGGGCGGTGCCGCAGGTGGAGCTTCTGTTTCGGATCGTCATGCGATTTCGGTTTCTCGTCATCTGGGTGCTTTTAGCGTTTGTATTCGCGCTGATCTATACATATGTGCCGGACAAGCGTCTGACATTCCACAGACAGATTCCGGGAGCGGTTTTTGCGGCGGTTTCATGGAGCGTTTTTTCATGGGGCTTTTCCGTGTATATTGATTATTTCGGCGGTTTCAGCATGTACGGCAAGCTGACGACGGTCATCATTATCATGCTCTGGCTCTATTTCTGTATGTATATTATGCTGATCGGCGCAAAGATCAATCATCTGTGGGAGTAGGCAGAGCGAAGGGAACATACGGAGCAGGACAAATTATTTCGAAATGGTGGAAACAAACGATGAATCGGGAGAAAAACATAACGATTTCGGACGTAGCGGAGGCGCTCGGCGTTTCCAAAACGACGGTGAGCCGTTCGATTTCGGGAAAAGGGAGAATCAGCGAGGAAACAAGAAACAGGGTATTTGCCTATATTCAGGAGCACCATTATAAACCGAACGTGATAGCGAAGGGGCTGGCGCAGTCAAAGACCTTTAATCTGTGCGTGGCGATGCCCGGCGATTACGCGCTCGGAGAGCTTCCGTTTTTTCAGGAAGCGCTGATCGGAATCCAGCAGGAGGCCGGAGCGGCGGAATACGACGTCCTTTTGTGCGTCTGTCAGGAAGACGATATTAGCGCGCTGGAGCGGATCGTGGAAAATCAGAAGGTGGACGGCGTGATCCTGCTCCGCACGTTTGTAGAGGATGCGCAGGCGGCGTTCTTGGCGCGGCAGGGCGTTCCGTTTGTGACGGCGGGCACGCTGGAAGACGAGACAGTCTTTCAGGTGGATCACGATCATGAGCGGGCGTGCAGGGAGCTGGTGACGTATCTGCTTTCCAAAGAAAGAGGCGGCGACCTGCCGCTTGTTTTTCTGGGCGGGAGAGAATCGATCGTTGTAAACCGAAAGCGGATCGACGGGATCAGGGGCGCGTACGGCGCGCTTGGCATTCCGTTTCCGGAGGAGCGTCTGTACCGCGGGCTTGTGTCGGACGGGGAAATAGAGCGGATCGTCCGCCGGTCGCTTCAGGAAGGCGTCGGCGGGATCGTCTGTCTGGACGATCGGATCTGTACGCTCGTACTGCGTCTGCTGAGGCAGCTTTCCGTCGCTGTGCCGGAGCAGGTCATGGTCGCTTCGTGTTACGACAGCGCAATCCTGGAAAATAACAGTCCCGCCGTTACGGCAATCTCGTTTCCCGCGAGGGAGCTTGGGGCTGTCTGCTGCAGGCAGCTTCTGAAGCGGATCGAAAAAGAATCGGCAGGGAGAAGAATTTTGCTGCCGCATAAGCTGCTGCTGCGGGAATCGACGAAGGACGGTCCGGCGTGAAGCGTCGTACCTGGGACGGCGGACGAAGCGGCAAAGCGGAAGCTGTTCAGAAAGGAGCGGATAGATTTTATACCGGATTTTGCATAAAAAATGAAAAAGAAGAAGTACATTTTAACATCGGCGCATTGACAAGAGAAATGCGCCGATGTATATTATACACAGTGGACAACCGATTGCTCAAATGAAAAAATGTATAAAACCAATAAAAAAGAAAACAACCCGAATGCAAACGAAACAAAAAAGGATGCATGCGGCCGCGGCGGAAGAAATGAATGAGAGAAAGAAAACGCAGGGCGCGGCGCGCGGTATGGAAAAGCGGCGAAAGACCGCTTCGGAATGGAGGAAAAGAATGGATCAATTCATTGTGAATATCATCCATAGACCGGAAATGGTGCCGGAATATTCGGCGACGATCACCGGTCAGGGAAAAGAGGAGGACATCGGGGACAAAGCTCTTCTGACGGAATCGCTCGACATTTTTAAGACGCAGCAGAGACTTGCTCATGAAAACGGCCTGAAATGCACGATTCAGATGACATACGCTTCTTTGTTCAATGAAGAAGCGGTTGCGCTGGCGAAACACGACCACGAAACGTACGGCGACGAGATCGCGCTTTCTTTGCTCGGACTGCCGTGCGAGGAATTCCGGGAAAAATATAAGACGAAAGATTTCTGCATCTGGATGTTTTCAATGGAGGATAAGAAAGCGATCGTAAACGACGTGTTTGAAAAATTTTACGACCGTTTCGGTTTTTACCCCGAGTCGACGGGTTCCTATTATATGGACGCGGAGCTGATCAATTACATAAAAGAAACATATCCAAGCGTGAAATGCGCGGTCGCGACCTGCTGGGAGGAAGGTCCGAAGGCCTATCATACATGCAACAATTCATGGTATACGCTGTTCGACGGAGGCCCCTGGGCGCCGTGGATTCCTTCGAAGCAGAATACGCACGCGCCCGCGGCGGACGAAGCGGAAGATTCCGGGATCGTAGCCATTCCTCACTTATCCCGCGATCTGATCGCGTGCTACGACGGAAACGGCTCGAATTTCGGCACGCATCCCCAAAACGTGCTGCGCGGCATGATTTACGATACCAAAACGTGGGAATATCCTTATCTGTACAATCTGATCGATCAGTACAGAGATCTTGCAAAATATAACGACGGCTACGCTTACAATATGATGTTCGTAGGACCGGGCTGGATGAACAAGATGGGACGCTGGGAAGCGCCGTACGAGCTGCTGCTGAAATCCTACAGCGACGGCTGCAAATATTACGGCGATCTGAAAAAAGAAGGAAAGCTCGTCGATATGACGATGAGCGAGTTCGCCGATTATTACCGTGAGAAAAAGCATTATACGGAGCCGGAATGCGCGCTCTGGCGGGATATTCTGTACGGCTCCGACAAGCAGGTGTTCTGGTACTGCGATCCTTATATGAGAGCCTGCGTCAATATGGATCAGGGCGGCGCGATCGTAGATCTGCGTCCGTATGCGGCGAAGCTGAACTGGCCGGTCGGGATCGGCACGCCGCACGTACAGGATGCGTCCTATCCGTTCCTCATTCAGGAAAAGTACCGCGCCGGTTACTTCACGCATTATGCGGGCGAGGGAACGGTGCGCAGCGCGAAGCTTTCTTATAAGGGAGAAGAGGTCGATCTGTGCCTGTGCCGGACAAAAGCGCATTTTTCAAAGGAAGGAACGACAAGGATCCTGACGCTCGACCCGGTGACGATTGAATTTAAAGGACTGTCGGTAACGCTTCAGACGAAGGAATATTTCGAAGAAGGCTCAAGCCGGATCGGCATCGAACGGAAGGTGCTTTCCATGAGCGATCCGGACGCGGAAGTTACGCTGAACGAATATATGGTAGCGTGCTACGGCACGACGGAGTACCCGGAGGATATGAACGGCATTACCCTTCGCTGCGCGGGCGATACGGAAAAGACGATCTCCTACGCGTACAAATGCCGGGAAGAGGCTCTGGCGGGAGCGAGGGAAGTGAGCGCGACCATTCCTCAGATCGAAACAAAGGTTTCCCTGACGGCACAGGACGAAGCGGCGGAAGGCTACGTCCGGGAAGGCTATGCGTTTTCTCCGATGTTTACGCTCGGCTATAAGAAGCAGATTTCTGATAAGGAGGTATTTACGACATGGCTCAGGCTGGAAAAGGCAAATTAAATTACAGATGTCCGTCCTGCTTTTTCAGGGATCTGGATATCGATATGTTTTATGATAAGGAAAAAGAGGAATATTACTGCCTGCGCTGTCAGTACCGCGGTACGGAAGCGGACGTTCTGGAGAAAAACGAAATGATCCGCTTCCGCTACGGGGCGATGCGCAAGCGTTTTACAAAGTTTGATTTCGACTGACGGCAGGATAAATCGGAATAGGGTAAGGCTATGGCGAAAAAGAAAAAAGATACGGTGGAACTGCGTTTTTATGAAGTGCCGCAGGGAGAGGCGGCGCTCGTTCTGTATGGCGAAGCATGGGTACGCACGTACGGACATGAAAATCTGCGTTTTCATTTCCATAATCTGATGGAGATCGGGATCTGCAGGCAGGGACTTGGAAAGATGGGTATGGATCAGGAAGTTTATCGCTATAGAGACGGAACGATCACGGTCATACCGGAAAACTATCCGCACATTACGATAAGCGACGGCATGGAACCGAATTTTTGGGAATACCTCTTTATCGATCCGCACGCCGTCGTAAGCGACCTGTTCCCGGGCGATCCGATCTATCAGGCAAAAGTCGTAAAGGCGCTGAACGAAAAGGGGGGGGGTGATGATGGACACCGCGTCGCATAAGCGGATTGCAGATCTGATCGACGCGATCATCGAAGAGACCAGAAACGAAAGACCCTTTTCGAAACGAATCAAGAAGCTCCAGGTGCAGGAGCTTGTAGCGGAACTTGTCAGGATGTGCGTCGGCGCGGCGGAGGAAGCGAACGTAAGCGGAAACAATATGTCCCATATTGCGGCGGCTCTGGAATACGTCGCGCAGAATTACAGTCAGGAAATACGGGTGAGCGACCTTGCTGATATCTGCGGGATGAGCGAAACGCATTTCCGGCGCGTATTTCAGTCGTATGTGAATATGACGCCGATGGATTATGTGAATTTAAGCAGGATTCAGAAAGCGTGCGAGCTGCTGAAAAAAAGCGATCTTTCGATGGATATGGTCGCCGCGCGCTGCGGCTTTGCGACAACGTCGACGTTCAACCGGAATTTCCGCAAGTTCCTGAATATTTCTCCTTATCAATGGAAGATAGATCCGGGAAATTATGAGAGCAGGCTGCTCGATTTTAAAATATCTGCCCTGAAAGGCTGGTATTAAGCAAATTTTTTTGTTCAACATGGACAGGAAAAAAGCCAAATTCACGCAAAAAACGCAGGAAACGTGAATTTGGTTTTTTTTGCGTCTTTTCTTGTTAATAATGTACGCTTTTCCGCTTTGCTTTTTGTTATAATGACTATGCAATCGGGTTAAACACAAAAAGTTTTATACAAAACAGACAATGCGAAACGCATGGGAATGAAAAAAGTGCTGAAAAATCATTCCGAAAACGTATTAAAAGGAGGCAAAAATATGAAAAAGAAATTATTATCAGCATTGCTGGCAACGGCAATGACGGCCGCGCTGTTAGCGGGCTGCGGAAGCAGCGAGAGCGCGACGGCAGAAGGCGGCGAGGCGCAGACGGAGGGAGCTTCGGAAGGGGCGTCTTCAGAAGGCGCGGCATCTGAAGCGGGTGAAAACAAGCTGACCGTATACGCATGGGATGCAAACTTCAATATCCCGGCTCTTCAGGCGGCTGCGGACGACTATAAGGCGAACGTAGATTCCGAATTCGAGCTGGAGATCATCGAGCAGTCACAGTCCTCCGACATTGAGAACGCGATCACACTGGCAGGCTCCGCAGGGGACTACAGTACATTGCCGGATATCGTATTATTCCAGGATCACTGGTTCCACAAATATCAGAAGGATTATCCGGACGCATTCGTACCGGTAGACGACGCGGAAGTAGACTGGAACGACTTCGGAGCTGAGAAGCTTTCCTATTCGGTCGTAGACGGAACGCCTTACGGCTTCCCGGTAGATAACGGCACGGTTATTTTCGCATACCGCGTAGACCTTCTGGAAGAATGCGGTTATACGATCGACGATATGACGGGTATTTCCTGGGCGGATTTCATCAAGATCGGCGAAGAGGTTTACAACAAGACCGGCAAATATCTGCTTTGCATGGACGGCGACGGCAACGACCTGATCTATATGATGCTGCAGGCGGAAGGCGAGTCCCAGTTTAAGGACGGCAAGCCGTACATAACGGAAAACGGTACGCTCGTTGAGATCATCGGCGTGATCGAAGAAATGCTTGACAAAAACGTATTATATCTGACGAACGACTGGTCCGGCTATACGAATCAGGCGATCCTCGGCGATATGGTAGCAGGCGTTATGAACGGTAACTGGATTATCCCGACGATTTCTCAGGTAGAAGAGAACTCCGGTAAATGGGAGATCACATCCCTGCCGACGCTGAACGGCGGAGAAGGCTATGCTTCCAACGGCGGTTCTTCCCTTTACATCACGGCGAACTGCAAAAACGTAGATCTGGCAAAGAAATTCCTTTCTTATACATTCGGCGGCAGCGCGGCTACTTATGACGCGGCGCTGACGAACGGCGGCGTAATTACATGCTGTGTATCCGCAGGTCAGTCCGACGTTTACAATCAGGGCGTAGCATACTTCAACGATCAGCCGATCTATGCAAAGATCGTTGAGATGGGCGCAAACGTGCCGATCGTAGAGCAGAGCGATTACCATTATACATGCCGTACCCAGATTGCGGCGGCGGTTATCAATATCCACAACGGAGCGGATACGATGACGGCGTTACAGGAAGCGGAAGATCAGCTTAACTTTGAAATGGGCAACTAATCCGCGCTTTCCGGGAATTTGAAATGAAATAGAAAGCAAAAATGGGGAATCGGCGTTTCCGACTCCCCATTTATGTTAAAAGAACGGGTCTTCTTGGGGAAGGTTCTTATGGTAAAAGCAAAGGAGGCTTTACATTGAACAGAAAAAAGAAGGAAATGAATATTACGGCGAAGCAGCAGGCTGCGGGCTGGGCGTTTCTGACGCCTGCGACGCTGCTGCTCGTTATTATGAGCTTTTATCCGATCATACAGGCGTTCATCATGGCGCTCAAGACGGGTTCCAGCGCCAACATGCAGTGGTGCGAGCCGATTACCTACAATTTTACGCGTATGTTTTCGGATAAGCTGTTTATGCGTTCCGTAGTCAATACGTTTTTATACCTGCTGATAGAGGTGCCGATCATGCTTGTTCTGGCGATCCTGCTGGCGCAGCTTCTGAACAACAAGGACCTGAAATTCAAAGGGTTTTTCCGTACGTGCGTCTTTCTGCCGTGCGCGACGTCGCTCGTTTCCTACGCATTGATTTTCAAATCGTTGTTCGCTACGGAAGGTCTGATCAACAGTATTCTTGTAAAGGTCGGAATTCTGAGTGAGAATTTCAATTTCCTTGGGACAACGTATACGGCGAAGGCGATCATTATCATCGCGCTGATCTGGAGATGGACCGGCTACAACATGGTCTTTTTCCTTGCAGGTCTGCAGAATATCGAGTATTCCGTCTATGAGGCGGCGAAGATCGACGGCGCGTCCGGCTGGAAAACGTTCTGGCATATTACGGTGCCGCTGTTAAAGCCGACGATCGTTATGACGATGATCATGTCCATCAACGGTACGCTGCAGTTGTTCGACGAATCCGTCAACCTGACGAAGGGCGGTCCGGCGAACTCGACGATCACGATGTCGCATTATATTTACAACAGCTCCTTCGGAGAAGGGACGACGAACTTCGGATATGCGGCCGCGATGTCGTTCTTTATTTTCATTCTTGTAGCGGTTCTGGCGTTCATCAATATGAAAGTAGGTGATACACGTGACTAAGACGAAGAGAACAAACGGTTCGGCGATCCAGAAGAGGCTGATTCCTTCCTATATCTTTTTGAGCATCGTGTCCTTTATTTCGGTCTTCCCGTTTTACTGGATGATCACGGCGGCGACAAATACGACGGTAGAGGTGGCGAGAGGTAAAATCACGTTCGGCTCGCACGCGCTGGAAAATTTCAGAAATCTGACGGCAGGACAGGATCTGTGGGGTTCGCTTGGCAATTCCTTTAAATATTCGATCGCTCAGACGATCGTCGCATTGTTTATCTGCTCTCTTGCAGGCTACGGCTTCGAACTGTATCATGATAAATATAAAGACCGGGTATTTTCGATCCTTCTGCTTGCGATGATGGTACCGCAGGTCGCGACGATGATCCCGCTGTTTCGGATGATGTCGAAGATGAAGCTGCTCAATACGGTATGGGCGTTTATGCTTCCTGCGATTTCAACGCCGTTCCTGATCATGATGTTCCGGCAGAATTCCCGGAACTTTCCGGTCGATATCCTGGAGGCGGCGCGGATCGACGGACTGAACGAATTTAAGATTTTCTTTAAAATGTATATGCCCGTTATGAAATCGACTTATGCGGCTGCCGCCGTTATCACGTTTATGAACGCATGGAATTCTTACATGTGGCCGAAGGTCGTTATGACGGACAACAGGGCGCAGACGATGCCGATGCTGATCGCCAACGTGGCGAACGGGTATACGATCGATTACGGACTTTTGATGACGGGCGTTTTGTTCTGCTCGGTACCGACGATGATCGTATTCTTCGTTCTGCAGAAGCAGTTTGCGGAAGGTATTACCGGTTCGGTAAAATAATTGATTAAGGGGATAAAAACATGCAGCAGTTTGATTATCAGATCGTCCGGGACCCGGAAGTATTTCAGCAGAACCGCCTCCCGGCGCATTCGGACCATATCGGTTACGCTTCTCTTTATGAGTGGGAGCAGAGAGAAAGCAGCTACCGTATGGATTTAAACGGTATCTGGAAATTTTCTTATGCGAATTGTTATGAACAGGCGATAGAAGGGTTTGAAAAGGAGTCCTATGACTGCGGATCATGGGACGACATCCGCGTTCCCGCCCATATCCAGATGGAGGGGTACGGCGCGCCGCACTATACGAACACGACGTATCCGTGGGACGGCAGCGAGGCGATCCGGCCGGGAGAGATTCCACGGCGGTTCAACCCCGTGGCAAGCTATGTGAAATATTTCACATTGCCGGAGCGGATGCAGGGAAATAAGATATGCGTTTCCTTTCAGGGCGTGGAGAGCGGCTTTGCGCTTTGGCTGAACGGAAGCTATGTCGGGTACAGCGAAAATTCGTTTGATCCGGCGGAATTTGAGCTGACGCCGTATCTGAAGGACGGGGAAAACAAGCTGGCGGTCCGTGTATTTCAGTGGACGGCGGGAAGCTGGTGCGAGGATCAGGACTTTTTCCGGTTTTCCGGTATTTTCCGCGACGTTTATTTATACGCCGTACCGAAGGCGCACGTGTGGGATCTGTCTGCGGAGGCTCTGCCGGACGAGAGTCTGGAGACGGCGAAGCTGAGGCTCTCCCTGCGCACGGAAGGAGAGGCGGCGCTGCGGCTTAGGGTGTACGACGCGCAGGTCAGAACGTCGCTGTCTGTATACGAAGCGATGAAACAGCCCGTCGTCATAGAGGATCGAGTTTCCTTTTCGGAAGGAGAAACAGTGACGTTGTCCTACGAATGGAAGCAGCCGAAGCTCTGGAGCGCAGAAGAACCGAATCTTTATCTGCTTGTCGGCGAGACGTTTGACGGCGACGGACGTCCGATCGAGGTGTTTAGCTGCAACGTAGGCGTACGGCGGTTTGAAATGAAGGACGGCGTTATGTGCCTGAACGGTAGGCGGATCGTGTTCAAAGGCGTCAACCGGCATGAATTCAGCGCGTCGTGCGGACGCGTTCCGTGCTTTGAGGATGCACTCTGCGATGTCGTTACGATGAAGCAGAATAATATCAATGCGATCCGTACGAGCCATTATCCGAACGATTCCGCCATCTACGAGTTGTGCGACGTGTTCGGACTGTATATGATCGCCGAGAATAATATGGAGAGCCACGGCACGTGGGAGGCTTATTTAAAAGGCAGGATGGACGAATCCTATATCGTGCCGAATGACAGACAGGAATGGAAAGAGATGCTGCTTGACCGGGTCAATTCGTGCTATCAGAGAGACAAGAACCATCCGTCGATCCTGATTTGGTCGTGCGGCAACGAATCCTATGGCGGAGAAGTCATTTATGAGATGTCAAGGCTCTTTAAAAAGCTGGATCCGCACAGGCTAGTTCATTACGAAGGCATCTATGCGGACAGACGATATCCCGATACGTCGGATATGGAGAGCCAGATGTATACGTCCGCCGAGGCTGTCAGAAGCTTTTTAAAGGAGCATACGGATAAGCCCATGATAAGCTGCGAGTATGTGCATGCGATGGGAAATTCTGTCGGCGCGATGCATAAGTATACGGAGCTTGCCGAAGAGGAGCCGCGTTATCAGGGCGGTTTTATCTGGGATTACATCGATCAGGCAGTTGCCCGAAAGGACAGATACGGAAAGCGGTATTTAGGCTACGGCGGCGATTTCGGCGACCGGCCGACGGACGGGGATTTCAGCGGCAACGGCATTGTGTATGCCGAAAGCAGGGAGGCTTCGCCCAAAATGCAGGAAGTGAAGTTCCATTATCAGAACATTTCCGTGCAGATCGAAGCGGACGGCTTTACGGTCAAAAATAAGCATCTGTTTCTGGATACGGCGGCGTTTGATTGCATGATCAGCCTGCAAAGCGACGGAAGGACTGTGATGGAGCAGAAGGCGGAAGTATCCGTTCCTCCGCTTTCCGAGCGGGAATTTGCGCTCCCGGAAGAGCTTGCGGCATACCGCAGGCGGATCGAAGAAGGCTGTGCGGAAGCGGGAAAAGAAGCGCCGGAGTTTGCCGTAACGGTATCGTTCCTGCTTAAGGGCGATACGCTCTGGGCGAAGGCGGGTCACGAGATCGCGTTCGGTCAGTTCGTTTATCCGAAAGAGAGAAAACCGTATGCGTGCGCCGCTCCTCTTGAGGTCGTGATCGGAAACAGCAATATCGGCGTGCGGGGCGCGTCGTTCAAAGCTTTGTTTTCACGCGTGAATATCGGTATGGTATCTTATGTATACGGCGGAGTGGAAATGCTTCCGAATACGATACCGCTTCCGAATTTCTGGCGCGCGCCGACGAACAACGATTACGGTAATCTGATGCCGCAGCGTTACGCTCAGTGGAAGATCGCGAGCATGTATGTGACGACGAAAGGAAACGACCGGTTCGAGGACACGTCGCCGAAGGTAGAGGAGCTCCCTGGCAGCGTTAAGATCACTTATACGTACCGGATGCCGACCGAGCCGGCAAGCGGCTGCACGGTGACGTACCGCGTGTTCGGGGACGGCACGATCGAGACGACGCTCGGCTACGACTGCGTAAAGGAGCTGGGCGATATGCCGGAATTCGGTATGCTGTTTAAGCTGGACGCGGATTATGACAGAGTGCAGTGGTACGGGCTCGGACCAAAGGAGACGTACGCCGACAGGCAGATGGGCGCAAAGCTCGGCGTTTATGAGGGCAAAGTCGCCGATCAGATGGCGGACTATCTGGTGCCTCAGGAATGCGGCAACAAGTGCGGCGTGCGGTATGCGAAGGTAACGGACGAAAAGGGAAGAGGCATGCTGTTTTTCGGAGACGCATTTTCCTTCAGCGCGCTTCCGTATACGCCGCATGAGATCGAGAACGCTTCTCACGGCTTTGAACTGCCGCCCGCGCATTATACGGTAGTGCGCGCGGCGCAGGCGCAGATGGGTGTAGGAGGCGACGACAGCTGGGGCGCGCGGACGCATCCCGAATACCTGCTGGACGTACCTGACGGACATAAAGAATTTACTTTTTATTTCCGCGGAATTTAAACGATAAGAAAGAAACTGCCGAATAAAAATCTCTCTTACAAATATTGATACATTTTCCGCTCAGTCTGCGCTCGCTTTGAGCCTAAGGTCGGGGTGACGTGCTCGACAAATTCGCTTAAATATATCAATATTTGAAGTATATTCTTTATTTGGCAGTTTTTTTATCGGGACCCGGACGTCCAAAGCGCTTGTTTTGCAATGTTTCGTCAAACTGCACAATAGATTTCATTTTCTGTTCCGGACTTCGGATATAAGTCTTTCTAAGCGTTCCGGCAATTATCCAAGAAAAGCTGACGCAACCGGCGAAGATTCGCCATCCGTGGCTCAGCTTCGCCTTTTTCGGACATCGTGTCCGAAAATTGCTGCGCGTTTGCGGAACACTAAGAAAGTCTAATATCCTGCGCAGTCACGGAAAATGAAATTTATTGTGCAGTTTGACAACATCAGCTCCAAACAAGGGTTTGGGACGTCCGGGTTCTATGAGAAAACGGAGGAAGCTATGATCAAAGGAATGGATATTTCCGTGCTGCCGGAGCTGGAAGAGCTGGGCGCGGTATATTATGATAAAACGGAAAACGGATATGTGCCGAAGGATTATCTGACGATCCTGAAGGAATATGATTTTAACAGCGTGCGCATCCGGCTGTGGAACGATCCGTATTCCGAGGACGGCGCGCCGTATGGAGCGGGGACGAACGACCTTGCGAGGACGGTCAAGCTTGCAAAGCGCGCGAAGGAGAGAGGCTTTTCGGTTTTACTTGATTTTCATTACAGCGATTTCTGGGCGGATCCCGGAAAGCAGTACAAGCCGAAAGCGTGGCGGGACTACGACGATGCGCAGCTTGAGAAAGCGGTGTATGCGTATACGAAGGAGGTTCTTTTAAAGCTGCGGGAGGAAAACGCGCTGCCGGATATGGTGCAGGTCGGGAACGAACTGAGCAACGGGCTTTTGTGGCCGAATGGAAAGACGCCGAACTATGATGCGGTCAGACGTTTCGTGAACGCGGGAATCCGGGGCGTTCGGGAGGCCGCGCCGCACATTCCCGTCATGCTCCATCTGGACAACGGCGGCAACAACGCGCTTTACCGGGAATGGTTCGATCATTTTACGGACGGCGGAGAGGAGTTCGAATACATCGGACTTTCTTATTATCCGTTCTGGCACGGCACGCAGAAGCAGCTTTTTGACAATATGAACGATATTGCGGCGCGGTACGGGAAAAAGCTGATTATCGCGGAGGTTTCTATGGGTTTTACGCTCGAGGATTATGCGGATCATGAAAAGCTGGCTCCTTCCATGAGGAAGGGGATGGCGGCGAAGCCCGCTCTGGCCGAGAAGCTGGATTATCCGATGACGAAAGAGGGACAGTGCGCTTTTATGCGCGATCTGCTTGAGGGAATATCTAAAGTCACAGACCATGCGTGCGAAGGCTTTTATTATTGGGAGGGCGGCTGGATTCCTGTGCCGGGAAGCGGCTGGGCGACGCCGGAATCGCTTGCGTACATACAGGACCCCGGCCCGTGCGGCAACGAATGGGCGAATCAGGCGGTGTTTGATTACGACGGCCGTATCCTTCCGGTCATGGACGTGATACGGGATTATAGAAATGGAGAATAGTGTAAAAAATCACACTGATGTGCTGATTTTTCACACGGCCATTTGCGCCGAAGCGTCGCAAATGAGCCTTGATGCGACAACCGAAGTCGCCTGCGCGAACTTCGATTGCGCGATTCCTACGCTACGCTTCGGAATGGAGATTAAAATGGACGAGCGGAAACGTTTTTTCAAAGCGTTGGCAGGGCTGGTCGTTCCGATCGCCCTGCAGAATCTGATTACGAACGCGGTCAATTCCGCCGATGTGCTGATGCTCGGCTATGTCGGGCAGACGCAGCTCGCAGCCGTATCGCTTGCAAATCAGTTTCAGTTTCTGCTTATGGGCATCTTTTTCGGAATTACGTCCGGCGTGACAATGCTTTCTTCACAGTATTGGGGCAAGAAGAACACGGATGCGATTCAGGCGGTCATGGGGATCGCGGTCAGGATTGGTCTTGTCATAACGGCGGCGGTGACGGCCGGAGCGCTCCTGATTCCCGACGTGCTGATGCGTCTGTATACGAACGATCAGGAGCTGATCGAAATCGGCGCGTCTTACCTGAGAATCGTTGGAATTTCTTATATGACGCTCAGTTTTTCTCAGGTATACATAAGCGCGCTGCGCAGTATGGAGCGCGCGGCAAAGAGCGCCGCGATCAGCGCGGCGGCGCTGCTTACAAACGTAGCGCTGAACGCCGTGCTGATCTTCGGACTATTCGGCGCGCCGGAAATGGGCGTGACCGGCGTAGCGGTCGCTACGGTCATAGCGAGGATGCTGGAGTTATCGCTTTGTCTTCTGGACGCGTTTGCGGGAGCGGGCGTCCGGCTCAGAGTTTCCGCTTTGTGCGGGCGCAATCCGCTTCTCTGGAAGGATTTTCTGAAGTATGCGACGCCGGCGCTCGTCAACGACTGCGTGTGGACGTTTGCTTTTTCTACGTATTCCGTTATTTTGGGGCATCTGAACGCGGATATGGTGGCGGCTTCTTCCGTTGCGGCGACGATCAGGGATTTGTGCGCCGTGCTGTGCTTTGCGCTTGCGTCCGGCGCGGCGGTGCTGCTTGGAATCGAGATCGGGGAAGGAAATCTTTCCCTTGCAAAGGCGGACGCTTCCCGTTCGTGCAGGGCGACGCTTTTCATCGGAATTCTGACGGGCGGAGTCGTTCTGGCGCTGCGCCCGTTTACCGGGTACTTTTTTACGCTGACGCCGCGCGCGCAGCAATATTTATCATGGATGCTTATCATAAGCGCATACTATGTTGTGGGACAGGCGATGAATACGCTGCTGATCTCCGGCGTTTTCCGGGCGGGCGGCAATTCCCGCTGGGGTATGGTCTGCGATATTGTCGTTATGTGGGGAATCAGCGTGCCGCTCGGTTTCTTGAGCGCGTTTGTGCTGAAGCTGCCGCCGATGGCCGTTTATGTGATTCTTTGCATGGACGAAGCGTGGAAATTCCTTCCCGTTTACCGGTATTATAAAAGCGGCAAGTGGCTGCGGGATATTACGCGGACGGACGAGGAGATGGAACGGTCGGCGCTGTAATAGGAGCAAAGGAGAGAGGCTTCCGGCGGGCTGGCGGCGCGCATGAGAAGTTTGATGAATTTTGGCGCTATTTGGAAATCACAAAATCTTTCTATTTCTTGACCTGCGGTTAAATTTAGGGCAAAATAAAGCCACAAAAGGAGGCGCTTTTATGCAGATTATTCCTATGCGCGATTTGAAAAATACGGTTGAGGTAGAGCGGCGCTGCGCCGAAGAAAACGGACCGGTTTATGTAACGAAGAATGGATATGGTCGTCTGGTCGTCATGGATATTGAGTATTACGAACGGACCATGCAGAAAATGTATGAAGCGAAAAAGATCATGGAAGGTTTGGAGGATGTAAAAGCCGGGCGGACTGTGGACGGAGAAAAAGCGGTCAACGATATCAGGAGAAAGTATGGAATCTAAATGGGGATACCAGTTGACTCAGAAAGCGGTTCTTCCGTTGTCAATGAATTTGTACCAGATACGGAAATCAGGAAAAAACTGGCAGGTAATTATATTATGTACTATTTGCCGGATTTTGAGAAAAAAATGATTTTTGTCTTGCGGATTATTTACGGCAGACGGAGTATGGATGAAATTTTGCGCCAGTTGGATGTGCCGTGTTAAAAAAGAATCATGACGATGTCGTGGCGTCCAACGCTGAAAAATGGCGCGGAGCCTTTATATATCCGCCTTGCCGCACAGTTGGAAAATGATATCGCAGGCGGCAGACTGCGGCCGCCGCGAAGCTGATGGAGCGGGCAGTCTGCGCGACTGACAGTCCGAAAGAATTAGAGCGTGGCTTGTTGATTTTAACCGAAGTGTTGAACTCGTTTGAAACAGGAAAATTGTATTGCACACAATTCTGCGATTGTGTGTAATATTTTTTTGCGCTATAATTGGAGCCGGTAAATTGTTTTGATATGGAGGGTTAGTACCGTGAAACAATATGTTGTGGATGCGTTTACCGACGAAGTATTCGGCGGTAATCCGGCCGCCGTATGCGTTATGGACAGTGAAGAAACGGTGCGGCGGTTAAACCCGGATATGGATAAGCTGCTTGGGCTGGACGGATTGCTTCTGCAAGTGACGGCGAGAGGAAAAGACTATGATTGTGTGTCGCGTTCTTTTGCCCCTTAAATTAAAGACAGCGGAAGATCCCGTTTGCGGTTCCGGTCATTGTCATATTCTGCCATACTGGGCGCAGGAAATGAATAAGACAGAGCTTGTCGCATATCAGGCGTCCCCGTAATCCTCGGCTTTGTTCCGGTCGGTCTGTATGCGCGGGGAGCGGGACGATATCGAGAATCCATGTGCGCGGTATGACCGCTTCCATGGAGACGCGGTAATGATTTTGGAGCAGATAGGATTTTGAAAGCTTTTTCAGGACATCGAACGGAGTAAAGAAAATGGAGACAGAAAAAGGAATACGCTGGAGGGCGCTGAAAGCTGCCTTTCCGAAAACAATACCAATTTTCGCCGGATTTTGGTTTTTAGGTCTTACTTACGGCGTTTACATGAATACGGCAGGATTCAGTTTCTGGTATCCTATGGTAATGAGCCTGACTATTTTTGCCGGTTCCGTGGAATTTGTGACGGTCAATATGCTTTTGGGCGCTTTTAATCCGGTTCAGGCGTTTACCATGACGCTGATGATCAACGCGCGCCACTTGTTCTACGGTATTTCCATGCTGGACAAATTTAAAGGGACCGGATGGAAGAAATTTTATCTCATTTTTGGCATGTGTGACGAGAGCTTTTCCATTAACTACACGGCGGAAATTCCAAAAGATATTGACCGGGGCTGGTTTATGTTTTTCGTCACCCTGCTCAATCACCTTTACTGGTTTACCGGAGCGACTCTGGGCGGCGTCTTCGGTTCACTGATCCATTTCAATACCGAAGGTCTGGAATTTGTGATGACGGCAATGTTTGTAGTGATTTTTCTGGATCAGTGGCTGAAAGAAAAAACGCATACCGGCGCCCTCTTAGGGCTTGGAATTTCCCTTCTGTGTCTGCTTGCTTTCGGTTCGGAAAATTTTATCATTCCGGCAATGATCGCGATTCTTGGCGTGCTGACATTGCTTCGGGATCCGCTTACAAAGGAGGTTTGGAGAAAATGACGATGACGCAGCGGTTTATTACTATCGGGCTTGTAATCCTTGGAACTATGCTGACGAGATTCCTCCCTTTTCTTCTGTTTCCAGCCGGAAAGGCTACGCCGAAATACGTACAGTATCTTGGAAAGGTTCTGCCGTCGGCGGTGTTTGGGCTTTTAGTAATCTATTGTTTAAGAAATGTAAGCCTTATTTCCGGCAGCCACGGGCTTCCTGAATTGATTTTGATTGCGCTGGTGATCGGGCTTCACTGTTGGAAGCGGCAGATGCTCCTTTCCATAGCGGGAGGAACGGTTTGTTATATGCTGCTGGTTCAGTTCATATTTTAAGGATACGGATGATATGACAGCGTATGGCTCCGTTATCAGGGGAAAAATCCGATCGGGCGGCTTGACAAATACGCGGAAAGCCACTAAAATGAAAACAGTTTCAGAAAATAAAGGCATAGATGGCGTCAGTAAAACGCATTTTCTTCCAGAGAGAAGGAGTCGCCGGCTGTAAGCTCCTTCAAGTTCAGATGCGGTTTGAAATTTCCCGCCGGAGCCGTCTGACGGAAAGCGGTTTTCCTTCGCGAGTAGGTCGGAACGCGGCTGCACGTTACGCAGATCGAGAGTCTGTCACTTTTTTGACAGGAATATGGGTGGTACCGCGGAATATTTCGTCCCTTGCATAGCGATATGCAGGGGATTTTTTTATGCGACAGGTTCCGGGCGTCAAAAGCCTCTATGAAAATCTGATGTCGTCAAACGGCGCAAATATTTCGTTGACTGTGACTGCGCAGCTTGACGAAATAACATAAAACAAGGGCTTTTGCCGCCCGGAGCCTGTCGCATAAAAAGTATTTAATTGAAATCGCAAAGAAAAAACAGGAGAAATGAGGGAAATCATGAAAGAAAAGTTAGAGCAGATCAAAAAGGAAGCATTGGAGCAGATCGGGAACGCGGGCGCTCTCGATGCGCTGAACGACGTCAGAGTCAACTTTCTCGGAAAAAAGGGCGCGCTGACGGCGGTGCTGAAGAGTATGAAGGACGTTGCGCCTGAGGATCGTCCCAAGGTCGGGCAGCTCGTCAACGAGGCGAGAGAGGAGATCGAGAAGGCTCTGGAGAGCGCGAAGACGAAGATGGAGCAGATCATCCGCGAGCAGAAGATGAAGGCGGAAGTGATCGACGTTACGCTTCCGGCAAAGAAAAACAGCGTCGGACACAGACATCCGAATACGATCGCGCTGGAAGAGGTAGAACGTATTTTCATCGGTATGGGCTATGAGGTCGTGGAAGGACCCGAAGTGGAAAAGGATTATTATAACTTTGAGGCGCTGAACATTCCGGCGGATCATCCGGCGAAGGACGAGCAGGATACGTTTTACGTCAACGGCGATATTCTGCTGCGTACGCAGACGTCTCCGGTACAGGCGCGCGTGATGGAGCAGGGGAAGCTGCCGATCCGTATGATCGCGCCAGGGCGCGTATTCCGCGCGGACGAGGTCGACGCGACGCATTCCCCTTCCTTCCATCAGATCGAAGGGCTTGTCGTAGATAAGAACATTACGTTCTCCGACCTAAAAGGAACGCTTGCGGAATTTGCGAAAGAACTGTTCGGGGAGGATACGAAGGTAAAATTCAGACCGCATCACTTCCCGTTCACAGAGCCGAGCGCGGAGGTGGACGTGAGCTGCTTCAAGTGCAAGGGCGCGGGCTGCCGTTTCTGCAAGGGCAGCGGCTGGATCGAGATTCTCGGCTGCGGTATGGTGCATCCTCACGTATTTGAAATGTGCGGCATCGATCCGAAGGAATATACGGGCTTTGCGTTCGGGATCGGGCTGGAGCGTATTTCTCTGCTGAAATATGAGATCGACGATATGCGTCTGCTTTATGAAAACGACATCCGTTTCTTAAAACAGTTCTGAGAAACGGAAGGGTCTGAAAAACAAAGATTGAGACAAATGGCGGTTTGTGTCTGGGCGCTGTTTGACACAAAGCCGTTTTATGCGTATAAAGCAGCGCAGAAATGAGGATTAATATGAACACAGCATTATCTTGGATTAAAGCGTACGTGCCGGAGCTTTCCTGCACCGATCAGGAATATTGCGACGCGATGACGTTATCCGGCACAAAAGTAGAAGGATATGAGCGGAAGGACAAAAATCTGGAAAAGATCGTGATCGGTCAGATCACAAAGATCGAAAAACACCCGGATGCGGACAAGCTGATTATCTGCCAGGTCGATATCGGCAGTGAAACGATCCAGATCGTAACGGGCGCTCCGAACGTAAAGGAAGGAGACAAGGTGCCGGTCGTTTTAGACGGCGGAAAAGTGGCGGGCAGCGCGCACAGCGACGGACCGCTTCCCGAAGACGGCATTTCGATCAAGGCCGGAAAGCTGCGCGGCGTGCCTTCCAACGGCATGATGTGCTCGATCGAAGAGCTTGGCTCTAACAGGGATATGTACCCGGAAGCGCCGGAATATGGCATTTATATTTTCCCGCAGGACGCGGAAGTAGGCGCGGACGCGGTCGAAGCGCTTTCCCTGCATGACACCGTATTCGAATACGAGATCACTTCTAACCGAGTGGACTGCTACAGCGTGCTCGGCATTGCGCGGGAGGCGGCTGCTACCTTTGACAAGCCGTTCGCTGCGCCGGTTGTAGAGATTAAAAACGAAACGGGAAACGTAAACGATTTTATCAGCGTAGAGGTACAGGACAAAGACCTCTGCACACGTTACTGCGGAAGAGTCGTAACAAATATCAAGATCGCGCCGTCGCCGGAATGGATGCAGAGAAGACTGGCGGCAAGCGGCATCCGCCCGATCAATAATCTCGTAGATATCACGAACTATGTCATGGAGGAATACGGTCAGCCGATGCATGCGTATGATCTTGACACGATCGCAGGACATAAAATTATCGTACGCAGGGCAAAGGACGGCGACGAGTTCCAGACGCTCGACGGACAGATCAGAAAGCTGGATTCCGAAGTGCTGATGATCTGCGACGCGGAAAAAGAGATCGGCATCGCCGGTATCATGGGCGGCGAGAATTCCAAGATCACGGACGACGTAAAGACGGTTCTGTTTGAGGCGGCTACGTTTAACGGCGCGAATATCAGAAAATCCGCAAAGCGGATCGGACTGCGGACGGAGGCTTCCGGCAAATTTGAGAAAGGGCTTGATCCCCGTAACGCAAAGGAAGCGATCGACCGCGCATGTCAGCTCATCGAAGAGCTGGGCTGCGGCGAGGTGATCCGCGGCATGGCGGACGAGGGAGCGCCGCTTGCGCCGCTTCGCGAGATTCCGTTTGAGCCGGAGCGCATCAATAAACTGCTCGGAACGGACGTACCCGCGGAAGATATGCTGAAGATTTTTGAAAAGCTTGAGCTTGTTTACAAAAAAGACGAGAACGTGCTTGTGATTCCGTCCTTCCGTCAGGACCTTGCCGGATTTGCCGATATTGCCGAGGAAGTGGCAAGATTTTTCGGTTACGACAAGATTCCGACGACGCTGCCGAGCGGAGAAGCGACGACGGGCAAGCTGCCGTTCAAGCTCCGTATCGAACAGAAAGCAAGGGACATTGCGGAATACTGCGGCTTTTCGCAGGGCATGACCTATTCCTTCGAAAGCCCGAAGGTATTTGACAAGCTGCTTCTGCCGCAGGACGATATGCACAGACAGACGGTTACGATCGCAAATCCGCTTGGAGAGGATTTCTCTGTGATGAGAACGACTTCCTTAAACGGTATTTTAACTTCTCTTGCAACGAATTATAATAGAAGAAACAAAGACGTCAGACTGTATGAGCTCGGCAACATTTATCTGCCGCATCAGGTTCCGGTAACGGAGCTGCCGGATGAAAGAATGCAGTTTACGCTCGGCATGTACGGCGAAGGAGACTTCTTCACAATGAAGGGCGTGATCGAGGAGTTCTTTACGAGCATCGGCATGACGAAGCCGGCGCAGTACGATCCAAACGCGGGCAAACCGTTCCTGCATCCGGGACGTCAGGCGCTGATTCGTTATGAAAATCAGGCAGTCGGCTTCCTCGGCGAGCTGCATCCTCAGGTAGCCGACAATTACAACATCGGCACAAGAGTTTACGTAGCGGTACTGGATATGCCGGAAGTCGTGAAGTTCGCTACGTTCGACAGAAAATATACGGGAATTGCGAAATATCCGGCAGTGACACGCGATATCAGTATGGTCGTTCCAAAAAATATTCTTGTCGGACAGATCGAAGCGATGATCGCGCAGAGAGGCGGCAAAATTCTGGAAAGCTACAAGCTGTTTGATATTTATGAAGGCGAACAGATCAAAGAGGGCTTTAAGTCCGTCGCATATTCGATCTCGTTCCGCGCAAAGGACAGAACGCTGGAGGAGGGCGATGTTTCTTCGGCGATGAAGAAGATTCTGAACGGACTGGAAAGCATGGGAATCGAGCTTCGCCAATAGTGTGCAGATTCCGCTGATACGACATTAAAATGTGGAGGACTTTTCATGGAAAAGAAAAACGTTTGGGAAACGTATGACGCTGCCCAGTTAGAAGAACTGGAGCAGTTTACAAAAGAATATATGCAGTTTCTCGATCAGGGAAAGACGGAGCGCGAATGCATCGACGCGATCGTCAATCAGATCGAGGAGGCAGGCTATCAGGAGCTTGCCGCGCTGCAAAAGGAAAGGAAAAAGGTCAAGGCAGGCGATAAGGTGTATTCCGTCTGCATGAACAAATCTATTGTGATGTTTCATGTCGGAAGCCGTCCGCTTTCGGAAGGAATGAACATTCTCGGCGCGCACGTGGATTCCCCGCGTCTTGACGTGAAGCAGGACCCGCTCTATGAGGACGGCGGCTTTGCGTATCTGGATACGCATTATTACGGCGGCGTCAAGAAATATCAGTGGGTAACGCTCCCGCTTGCGCTGCACGGCGTTGTGATCAAAAAGGACGGTACGACGGTCGAGGTGACGATCGGAGAGGAGGCGGACGATCCCGTATTTTTTATTTCCGATCTGCTGATCCATTTGGCGTCGGAGCAGATGGAGAAAAAGGCAAGCAAGGTCATCGAGGGCGAGGCGCTCGATCTCATTGTCGGCAATCGCCCGCTGAAACTGGCAGGCGACGATGAAAAGGACGAGAAAAAGGGAAAAGATCCCGTGAAGCAGGGCGTTCTTAAAATTCTGAAAGAATGCTACGATATGGAAGAAGAGGATTTCCTTTCCGCAGAGCTTGAAGTCGTTCCGGCAGGAAGGGCGAGAGAAGCGGGCTTTGACCGCAGTATGATTCTTGCTTACGGACAGGACGACAGGGTGTGCGCGTTCGCTTCCCTGAAAGCGATGCTGGAACTGGATAAACCGGAGCGTACGGCGTGCTGCATTCTGGTAGATAAAGAAGAGATCGGAAGCGTAGGCGCGACAGGTATGCGCTCCCGTTTCTTTGAAAACAGCGTGGCGGAGCTGTTTGCGCTTTGCGGCGGAGAGGCTGCGCCGGAAGGCTACGGCGAGCTTGCGCTGCGCAGATGCCTTGCGGCTTCCACGATGCTTTCCTCCGACGTCAGCAGCGCGTTCGATCCGACTTACGCGGGAAGCTTTGATAAGAAAAACGTCGCGTACCTTGGAGGCGGTATGGTGTTCAACAAATTTACCGGTTCCCGCGGAAAATCCGGTTCCAACGACGCGAACGCGGAGTATCTCGCTTATATCCGCAGAATTTTTGAGGAAGCGGGCGTGCGTTTCCAGACGGCGGAGCTTGGCAAGGTAGACCTTGGCGGAGGCGGAACGATCGCCTATATTCTCGCGTTGTACGGTATGCAGGTCATCGACAGCGGCGTCGCCGTGCTCAATATGCACGCGCCGTGGGAAGCGACGAGCAAAGCGGACGTCTATGAAACGAAACGCGGTTATGCGGCGTTCCTTGCGCATAACGGAATGGAATGAATTTAACGGAATAGAAAATAAAGAACGGAATAAAGAATGGAATAAAGAATGGAAGAAACAAGAGAAGAAATGAAGGGGCTGAAGACGTCGGATTACTACTTTGATCTGCCGCAGGAGCTGATCGCGCAGGACCCGCTTGACGACCGGAGCAGTTCGAGACTGCTTGTGCTCGATAAGCGGACGGGAGAGACGTCGCATCATCATTTCCGGGAGATCGCGTCGTATCTGCGGTCGGGAGACTGCCTTGTGAGATCGGAAGAGCACACGTCTGA
>JAGARW010000159.1 GCA_017621975.1 Lachnospiraceae bacterium
AGAAGGGCAACGGTAACGGCAGCAGAAGGGGATTTGGCTGCAAAGGCAGAGAAGGAAGAAATATGGCGGAAGTGAAAAAAATTTTGATTGTCGACGATTCTGAGATCGACAGAGCGGTGCTGAAAAGCATTTTGGACGACGAATTTGAAGTGCACGAAGTAGATAAAGGGTATTCTGCCCTTGAGATGATATTGAACAAAAAAGAAAGCATCGACGCGATTCTTCTGGATGTGTCGATGCCGCTGCTCGACGGACTCAGCGTTCTGCGCATTCTGAGGGAGAGCGGGAGCGACATTACGATTTTTATGATAACTTCAGAGGCGACGAAGGAAAAGGTAGAAGAAGCGGCGCAGTACAATATCGTTGAGTTTATCAAAAAACCGTTTGATAAGGCGGATATTCTGAAACGCGTGCGGACTAAGCTCGGTGTGAAGGAAAAAGTAGGTCTGACAAAGGCGGAGATGGACGAAATGCGGCAGTATGCGTTTGATCTGGAATGCATCTACAACCGCGATCTTAAGCTGAACGGAAAGGACAAGGACTGGGACGAACGCAGGGCGCAGTTTATGGGCTTTATGCTGAAGCATTATCCGAAGGGCGCGGAAGATAAGGAAAAAGAGATCGCTGATTTTAAGACGGAGATGCTGTGCAAAGCGGCGTATCTGTGCAACATCGGCAACATGTTTCTTGCAGACGGGAGCGGGACAGGCGACGCCGCGGCGCAGGAGAGATACAGACAGCATCCGTCGCTCGGCGCGGACATGGTCCGTCTGAATTATTCGAAGCTTTGCAGATGGTTCGTAAAGATGTGCGCCGACATCTGCCTGTATCATCATGAGCGGTATGACGGAACAGGGTTTCCGCACGGGCTGAAGGGCAGCGGCGTTCCGGTTTACGCGCAGATGTGCGGGCTGCTCGAAGCGTTTGATAAGCTGTTTTATCCGTACAGCAGGCACAACGAGATGCAGTTCGATTATGTCATCGGTCAGTTGAAACGGGACAAGGGGCTTGTCAGCGAAACAGTCCTGCAGCTTCTTGTAGAAAGCAAGACCGATATTATCAAATATTATCTGGAGCATTATGTCGGATGACAAAACGTTCGCAGGATGAGGGTGCGGCATAAATGAGTAAAAAGGGTATCAGAGTTCTGAAGGTCAGCTTTTGCATTGTTATCGTCATTTGTATTATGACGTTTGCGACGCTGACCGCATTTATTTCTTCGAAAACCGAAAGCTCCGTTGTGGAAGTCAGCAATATCTATATGTCGGAGATCAACCGCCAGATACGGGAAAAGTTCAGCTCCGTGATCGGGATGCGCGTCGTTCTGCTGGAGGGGATTTCCAGACGTACGCCGCCGGGAACGGCGGATAACAGAGAAGAGACGCTCGCCCGGCTCGGCGACAGAGCGGAAGATAGGGCGTTTGCTTCGCTCGGCTTTCTGGCGGAAGACGGCGCGATCGAAACGGTCTATGGAGAAGAGATCACGCTTCCCGAAACACAGCAGGCGCTCGGTTTTTTGAGAGACAGCGGCAGAACGGTGGAAAGAGGGGAAAGCGGAGGAGGAGAACCGATGCTTGTCCTTGGCGTGGAAGCGGCTTATCCGATGGAAAACGGGGAAACAAGCGCCGCCCTGATCGCAGGGATCCCGATGAAGGATCTGAACGCCGCGCTGTTTCTGGACGAAAACGAGTCGGGCATGTATTTCCATGTCATCGACGGCGGCGGAAATTTTGTGATTAAAAACGCGGGCGTAAAAGAAAATAATTATTTTTCCCGGATGCGCGCCGGATTCGGAGAGAGCGACGAGGAGCGCGCGAAGCGGGAGATAACGGAGCTGCGCGGTAAGATGGCGGCGCAGGAGGATTATTTTACGACGCTTGTATATCAGGGAGAAAAAAAGCATGTGTATTTTTCGCCGGTGTTCGAAGGCTTCGACTGGTATCTGGTGGCCGTTATGCCGGAAGACGTTTTAAGCGGTCCGCTGTTCGAGCTTGGCGCGGCGAGAGCGGGCGCGGTGATCGTCTCGATTCTGGTGATCGTCTTGAGCATGTTTGTCGTTTTTCTGATGTACTATCAAATGATGCGCCGGCAGATGAAGGCGCTCGCAAAGTCTCAGAGCGAAGCGGTTCATGCCAATCAGGCGAAGAGCGAGTTCCTTTCCAGCATGAGCCACGACATCCGCACGCCGATGAACGCCATTATCGGCATGACGGAGATTGCGATGCGGAATACGCAGGATGCGGAGCGCACGCAGGAATATCTGAAAAAAATAAAGCTTTCGAGCAATCATCTGCTCGGCCTGATCAACGACGTTCTGGATATGGCGAAAATAGAAAGCGGAAAGATGAATCTGAATGAAAACGCGCTGTCTCTCAGGAACGTAATGGACGATCTTGTGAATATTATGCAGCCGCAGGTCAGGGAGAAACGGCAGCATTTCGATATTTTTATCCGGGATATTGCGGCGGAAGACGTAAAGTGCGACGCCGTGCGTCTGAATCAGGTGCTGATCAACACGCTGTCCAACGCGGTAAAATTTACGCCGGAGGAAGGAATGATCTCCGTGCATGTATCTCAGGAAGCTTCGCCGAAAGGGGAAGAATATGTGCGGACGCATTTCATTGTGGAAGATACCGGAATCGGCATGTCGGAGGAATTCCAGAAAAGGATATGGAAGACGTTTGAACGGGAGGAATCGGAGCTTGTCCAGCAGGTTACCGGAACGGGACTTGGGATGTCGATCACAAAGTCTATCGTAGATCTCATGGGAGGAACGATAGAATTGCAGAGCGAGCTGTATAAGGGAAGCAGATTCCACATTATTCTGGATTTCAAAAAAGCGGCGGTCAGAGAAGAGAATATGCGGCTTCCCTCATGGGACGTGCTTGTTGTGGACGACAATGAGCTGCTTTGTACGAGCGCGGCCGCGAATCTGGAGGAACTCGGCGTCCATGCGGAGTGGACGACGGACGGCGGTCGGGCGGTGGAACTGATCAAAGAGCGCTATATGCAGGGGAAAGAGTATCATTTCATTCTTGTAGACTGGAAGATGCCGGGGATGGACGGAATCGAAACGATCCGGAAGATTCGCGGGCGCATGAAAAAACAGGTCCCCATTTTTCTTGTTTCCGCTTATGATTTAAGCGATATCGAGGAAAAAATAAGCGATCTTTCCGGCGTAGAATTTATTTCCAAGCCGCTTTTCAAATCGACGCTGTTTGAACGGCTGAGCCGGTATGCGGACGGATATGACGAAAAGTGCGAACGCAGGGAGGAGACGCGGGAGGAGGCCGTTTTTTCCGGAAAGCGCGTCCTTTTGGCGGAGGATATCGACATCAACTGGGAGGTGGCGTACGAACTGCTCTCTTCTACGGGCCTCGCGATCGAACGTGCCGTCAACGGTAAGGAATGCGTTGAAATGATGGAGGCTTCTGAAATCGGATATTACGACGCGATTCTGATGGATATCCGTATGCCCGTTATGGATGGTTACGATGCGACGAGACGGATCAGGGCGCTTACGAGAACGGATAAGGATCTGCCGATCATCGCCATGACGGCGGACGCGTTTACGGACGACGCAGAGTATTGTATGAGCTGCGGGATGAACGGGCATCTGGCAAAGCCGATCGATCTAAAGGCCTGCATCCGCCTGCTGCAGCAGTTTCTGGGCTGAGAAAAGAAGAAAAACAAGTATGGCGCGGAGGGATAAAGTTGGAAACGAAAGAATATGAGATGATATTGGACGCCCTTCAGATGACGGGAGTTTATGTGATACGGGAAGACAATCATGAAATTCTGTATTACAACAAGCGGGTAAAGGAAGTCGCTCCGAATGTCAGAAAAGGGATGATCTGCCACGAGCTGTTTCATGGCACATGTGAAAATTGCCCTCTGCTGCATATCGGAGACAAAAAGGAGGCGCGTTCCGTCAATTATGACGATCCGTTCGGAAAGGCGGTGGAGATCGCCGCGACGAGGCTTCTCTGGGAGGATACGGTTCCGGCGTTTATGATCGCGGTTACGCCGCATGCGGAGGGCGCTAATTATGTCTACCATAAAGTGCTGAAAGCGAATCTGAGCGACGACAGCTACAATATCGTCAAGGTTGATAAACAGGAGCTTGAGGATATGGAGGGCAGACTGGGTTCTCTTTCCGAGTGGATGGAGGGCGTCGCTAAAAGAGGCTACATATATGAAGAGGATCTGAAACGATACCGCAAATTCACGCAGATAGAGCGGCTGCAAAGGAAGCTGAAGGACGGAGAGGGGACGCTTCACTGTATTTACCGGCGCAAGGCCGGAAAGCGGTTCAAATGGCATACGATCGAGGTGATTCCCGCGTCCGATTATCAGGATGACAACCAGACCGTTATGATCTATGTGAAAGATGTGCATGCGATTTTCCGGGACGGCTTGGAGATGGAAGAGGTCAACGCGCGGAATCAGGAGATCATCAACGCGCTGAGCGAGATGAATTTCGCGATCTATGTCGTAGATCTGCAAAGCGGCGGCGTAAACGTTGTCCGTACGACAGAAATGATCAGAAAGCGTGTGAAAGCGGAAATTTTTCTTTGGGATGAAATCTTTTCGGGCAATTCGGGCGGTTATATTGCGGCGGAAGATCAGGAAGAATTTAAGAGCAGATTCTCTCTTGCCGAGCTGCAAAAGGCGCAGGAGAGAGGCGAAGAGAAAAAGACGATTGTGTGCCGGGCGTTTCTGCATGGCAGTTGGCGGTATATTTCTGTGACTGCGTTTTTCAGGGAAAGCGAAAAACAGGGCGGTTATGCGATCGTGACGTTTCAGGACGTGGACGAAAAGACCAAAAACGATATGGAGCGTACGCGGAACGACCGGAGAATGGCTGCCATTATCAAATCAAGATACAGCGTTTTAAATACGGTCGATCTGGAAAGCGGAATGTGCGAACGGGTTTATCTTGGGGAAGACGATCAGGACAGGAAGGAAGAGGGAAACTATCGCTATTATATCCAAAAAGCGCTGAACGGGCTTGTTGCAGAGGAGGACAGAGAAAAATTCAGGGACGCGTTTCTGCTTGAAAATCTCAGGAAACGGGCGGAAGGCGTGCAGGATTATCTGGAACAGGTGTACCAGTACCGGTGCAAAGGGGAACCGGTCGTATGGATGGAGGAGCACGTGCTGTATCTGCGCCAGAAGGATAAAACAGTCGTAAATATTCTCGGGCGGGATATTACCGCGGAAAAAGCGGCGGAAGAGCATGTGCGCAGGGACGCTCAGGAAAAAGCGTCCATCATCAACGGACTGAGCAGCATGTTTTTCGCGACCTATTACGCCGATCTTCAGAAGGATTCCTTCAGAACCGTCATCCAGAAGGAAGAGGTCGGAAGCGTGCTCGGAGACGAGGAAAATTATACGCGGGCGATCAGGCTGTACGCCGAAACCTTTATTCATCCTGACGATCAGGAAGAATACTTAAAGCATCTTGACAGGCGGAGACTGCTGCGTACGCTGAGCAGAGAATATCCGCTGACTGCTTTCGAATACCGTATGCTGCCGGGAAGCGACGGGCGCAGGGCATGGATACGCGCGACGGTCGTTCTGGCGGAAACGGACGATGACGGCGTTCCCGTCAAGGCTTTGTACGCCGCGCAGGACGTAACGGAAAGCAAAATGCGGGAAGCCAGGGAGCAGCAGGCGCTGAGAGAGGCGTGCGAGGCGGCGAACCATGCCAACGAAGCAAAGAGCGAATTTATGTCTCGGATGAGCCACGACATCAGGACGCCGATGAACGCGATCATCGGTATGACCGCGATCGCAGGGAAATATCTGGACGATCAGGAGCGGGTGGCGGACTGCCTTAGCAAGATCACAGTCTCCAGCAAACATCTGCTTTCCCTGATTAACGAAGTGCTCGATATGAGCAAGATAGAGTCGGGAAAGATCAATCTGGCGGAGGAAGAAATCAATCTTTCCGATCTGATCGGAGATCTTGTAACGATGATCCGCCCTTCTATGGAAGAGAAGGGGCATCATTTTAACGTGCGGATCGCAAACGTGGAGCATGAGCATGTAATCGGCGACCCGATGCGTCTGCAGCAGATTTTTATGAATATTCTCGGAAACGCGGTGAAATACACGCCTGCGGGCGGAAACATCGAAGTGGAGATCAGCGAGAAACCGTCGCATACCTTCGGCTACAGCAATTATGAATTTGTATTTCAGGATAACGGAATCGGCATGAACCGGGAATTCCAGCAAAGACTGTTCGAGCCGTTCAGCCGCGCGGACAGCCCGGAAATAAGCGGGATCGAAGGAACCGGACTTGGCATGACGATCGCGAGGAACGTCGCCCGCAGGATGAACGGGGACATTACGGTAGAAAGCGAGCCGGGGAAGGGAACGCGGTTTACCGTTATGCTTTCCTTCCGTATCATGAACGCAGTGGAGCCGGATACGGAGATGCTGGTCGATCTGCCGGTGCTCGTTGCGGACGACGATCAGGCGGCGGCAGAGATGACGTGTCTGATTCTTGGAAATATCGGCATGAAGGGAGAATATGTCTTAAACGGCAGGGAAGCCGCAGACCGTGTCTGGGAGCGGCATCAGAACGATGAGGATTACTTCGCCGTGATTCTGGACTGGAAGATGCCGGATATGGACGGGATCGAGACGGCGCGGGAGATCCGCAGAAGAGTCGGCCCCGATATTCCGATCATCATCCTTTCCGCGTACGACTGGAGCGCCGTGGAAGAGGAGGCGCGCAGCGCGGGCATCAGCGGCTTTATTTCCAAACCGCTGTTCCGTTCCAGACTTGTCTATCTGTTCAACCAGATCGCGGGAAGCGACCGGCGGCAGCAGGAAGAAGAGGAAGGCGGCGAGATCGATCTGACAGGAAAGAGGATCCTTCTGGCTGAGGACAACGAACTGAACCGTGAGATCGCGGAGGAAGTCATCGGACAGACGGGCGTAACGGTCGAAAGCGTGGAAAACGGCAGGAAGGCGCTGGAGCGTTTTGAAGAAATGCCGGAGCATTATTACGATCTGATCTTTATGGATATCCAGATGCCGGTCATGAACGGGTATGAAGCGACGCAGGCGATCCGGAAGCTTCCGCGCCGGGACGCAGCCGGAATCCCGATCGTTGCGATGACTGCAAACGCGTTTGCGGAAGACATACAGCGCAGCAAAAACGCCGGTATGAACGAGCATCTCACGAAACCGCTGGACGTTGGGCAGTTAATGAAGACTTTGCAGCGCTGGATTGGGGAAAGAAAAACAAAATAATAAGGCAAAGAGGGATTCTTTGCTTGTAAGTCTTCTCCTTTGATAGTATAATGAAATGGTAAGAAGGTACTAAAAACCGCGATTGCCGGAACAAGACTGTGGGATTGGGGACCATAGTCTTCGGGGACGGTTCCGGCAGCGGAAAAAAGGAGAAGACTTGTATGGGAAAACAAAAAACGAAGCAAAGAAAAGCCGCGGGGAACCGGGAGTCGATCAAGAAAAAAATGCTGGTGCGCACGATTACGCCTACGGTAGCGGGACTTGTGATCGCGGGCGTTTTGATTGCGATCATCGCGGGAACGCAGATACAACATCTGCAGAATCAGAATATTAAAAACAGTTCGCTGACCGCCGCATATCAGATCAGCGAATATTTTACAAAATATATGGAGATCAGCAGGCAGATGGGAGCCGATCAGGAGCTTGCAGATCTGTTTGCAAATCTGGAGCCGGGCGAGAAGATCTCGGAGGCGCCGGAATATGCTTCTGTTATGGCGACGATGACGAATATGCACAAAACGGACCCGGCCAATATTCTCGTGACA
>JAGARW010000160.1 GCA_017621975.1 Lachnospiraceae bacterium
CGTCGTCCATACGTCGGATACGTTTCACTGTCCGGGCTATATTGTCGTGGAGGACAGGCGCATCCGGTGCCACAAGAGAGGCGGGCACGGCAGCGAAGATTTCATTCATGCGACGATGAATTCCTGCAATCCGGTGTTCGTCACGGTGGGGCTGCGGCTTGGCAGCGATCAGTATTACGATTATTTCAAAAAATTCGGGCTGCTTGACAAGACGGGGATCGATCTGCCGGGCGAAGCGGCGACAATCATGCATAAGAAAGAAAATATCGGTATGGTAGAGCTGGCGACGATCTCATTCGGACAGTCGTTTCAGATCACGCCGATTCAGCTTCTGACGACGGCGTCGTCCTTCGTCAACGGCGGCAGGCGTGTCACGCCGCATTTTGGAGTACGGTCTTCGGCTCCTGACGGCGGCAGTGTAAAGACGTTTTCTTATCCGGTCAGGGAAGGAATCGTCAGTGAGGAAACGTCCGAGACGATGAAAATGCTGCTGGAGCAGGTCGTGGAAAACGGAGGCGGTAAAAATGCGATCGTAGAAGGCTACCGCGTCGGCGGCAAGACGGCGACGAGCCAGACGCTGCCCCGCGGGAGCGGCAGATATATTTCTTCATTCCTTGGGTTTGCACCTGCCAACGATCCGCAGGTCATAGCGCTTGCGATCATCAACAATCCGCAGGGCGCGTATTACGGCGGACAGATCGCCGCGCCGATCGTCAGACAGCTTTTTGAAAATATTCTTCCTTATTTGGAAAGAATGGATTATAATAGACGGTAGAGTTTTTTAGAAACGAAGGAAAGGATAGAAGATATGACAGCATACAGTACGGTGGCGGTACCGGTTATTATTGCGTTTGCAATCAGCGTTGTGCTCGGACCGGTCGTGATCCCTTTTTTGCAGAAACTGAAGGTCGGACAGACCGAGAGAGATGACGGGCCTAAATCCCATCTGAAAAAGTCGGGAACGCCGACGATGGGAGGCATTTTGATTCTCGGCAGCGTTGTGCTTACCTCTCTGCCTTATATCAGAAGCTATCCGAAGATTATTCCGATTCTTTTCCTGACGGTTGGATTCGGTCTGATCGGCTTTCTGGACGATTATATTAAGGTTGTGCTGAAACGCTCGCTTGGTCTGACGCCGATGCAGAAGATGGCGGGGCAGATCGTTGTGACCGGTATTTTTGCTTATTATCTTCTTCATTATACAGATGTGAGCCTTGCGATGAAAATTCCGTTTCTGCACGGTCAGACGATCGATTTTGGAATTCTGAATCTGCCGATTTTGTTTTTCGTCGTAATCGGTACGGTAAACGGCACAAATTTTACGGACGGACTGGACGGACTGGCAAGCAGTGTGACAATTATGGTGGCGACCTTTTTTACGGTCGTTGCGATCGGCACGGGAAGCGGGATCGAACCGATCACATGCGCGGTCGTCGGCTCGCTGCTTGGCTTTTTACTGTTTAACGTTTATCCGGCGAGAGTATTTATGGGAGATACCGGGTCGCTTGCGCTCGGAGGATTTGTGGCAGCCTGCGCTTATATGATGCAGATGCCGCTGTTTATTGTGATCGTAGGCTTTATTTATCTGCTTGAAGTCGTATCGGTCATTCTTCAGGTGAGCTACTTTAAGGCGACCGGTGGGAAACGCATTTTTAAAATGGCGCCGATCCATCATCATTTTGAACTGTGCGGATGGTCGGAAACGCGTGTGGTCGCAGTATTTTCGATTGTAACGGCAATCCTTTGCCTGATTGGACTGCTGGCTTTATAATGGAGAATGGATTGAAAAATCACTCTGATGAGCTGATTTTTCAATCGACAATTTGAGCCAGAGCCTCAAATTGCATTGATCGCAGTCGGAAATCTGACATTTCCGACGCGTGTCATCGCAATAAATTGCTCTGACATGGAGGATTATTATGGAATATCAAGGGAAAAACGTGCTTGTCGTAGGGCTTGGCATCAGCGGGATCGGAGCTGCGAAGCTGCTTCATCTGGGCGGCGCGCATGTCATTTTATTTGACGGAAACGATAAGCTGACAAAAGAAGAAGTGGAAAAGAAGCTGCCGGAAGGCATGGAGGCGGAAATTTATACAGGCTTCCTTCCAAAAGCAGCGGAGGAAAAGACAGAGCTTGTGATCGTCAGTCCCGGCGTACCGACCGATACGGAGTTTATACAGTCGTTCCGGGACAGAGGTATAGAGATCTGGGGCGAGATCGAGCTTGCTTACCGCGCGTCAAAAGGAAGGCTGATCGCGATTACCGGTACGAACGGCAAGACGACGACGACCGCGCTTGCCGGACAGATCGTAAAGGACTGCGTCGGAAACGCGGTTGTTTCCCAACCGATCGGAAGCGCTTTTGTTGTCGGCAATATCGGCACGCCGTATACGCTGGAGGCGGATCAGACGGCGGACGATTCCGTAACGGTTGCGGAGATCAGCAGCTTTCAGCTTGAGACGATACATACCTTTCAGCCGTCTGTTTCGGCAATTCTGAATATTACGCCGGACCACTTAAACCGCCATCATACGATGGAGAATTATGTGGCGGTAAAGGAGTCGATCGCTAAGAACCAGGATAAGAGCAGCCGCTGTATCCTGAACTATGAGGACGCTTATACAAAGGCGTTCGGGGAACGGACATCGGCGGAGCCTTTTTACTTCTCTTCCGCGAGGAAGCTTGAGAAGGGAATCTATTTGGACGGCGACGATATTTACTTGGCGGAAGATGAAAACAAAGAGCCGGTCAGAGTTTTGAATATCCATGAAATGAAACTGCTTGGCACGCATAACGTCGAGAACGTAATGGCGGCGATCGCGCTGACATGGAGCATCGGCATTCCTCTGGAGCGCATTGTTTCGACCGTGAAGGAATTTAAGGCGGTCGAGCACAGAATCGAATATGTGGCGACGAAAAAGGGCGTCGATTATTATAACGATTCCAAGGGAACCAATCCCGATGCGGCAATTAAAGGAATCCAGGCAATGAACCGCCCGACGGTCCTGATCGGCGGCGGTTATGATAAGCAGAGCGAATATGACGAGTGGATCGAAGCCTTTGACGGCAAGGTAAAGTGGCTTGTGCTGCTCGGACAGACAAAGGAAAAGATTGCGCAGTGTGCAAGAGCGCACGGCTTTACAAATATTATTATGGCGGAGAGTCTGGAAGAGGTCGTCGATATTTGCGCGCAGAAGGCACAGGCAGGCGACGCCGTACTGCTTTCCCCCGCCTGTGCAAGCTGGGGAATGTTTCCTAACTATGAAGTCAGGGGAAAGATATTTAAGGAACTTGTTCATAAGCTGGAGGATTAGATTTGAATAGATTTTCGGGAAGGAGAAATAAGTCGGATCAATACTTTGATTTCAGCCTGTTGTTCATTGTGCTGTTTTTGCTCGGTTTTGGGATGGTCATGATCTATTCCACAAGCTCCTATGAGGCGAGCAAGGACTACGGCGACGCCGCTTATTATTTGAAAAAGCAGGCGATCGCAACGACGCTCGGCATTGCGGCGATGATCGTGACGGCAAATATTCCGTATCATTTTTGGGAACGGTTTGCCGTAGCGGGCTACGTTATATCGGCAGTGCTGATCTGTCTTGTCCTGACGCCCCTCGGCGTTAAGGTAAAGGGAGCGCGCCGCTGGCTTGATTTCGGTATCGGTCTGCGTCTGCAGCCGGCGGAGATCGCTAAGCTGTGCATGATCTTGTTTCTTGCCAGCATGGTCTGCCGGATGGGAAGAAGCATACGTACGATGAAAGGATTTGTTATCGTGCTTTCAGTACCGCTGCCGATCAGTCTGATGATCTGGCAGATTACGGATAACCTGAGTTCGGCGATTATCATATTCGGCATTGCGGCATTGATGCTTTTTGTATCCAGTCCCGATTATAAGAAATTTATCGTGCTCAGCGCGGGCGGTCTGGCCGTTGCAGCGGGCATGGTCTATACGATTAAGCAGATGGCGGATGCTGAAGGTCTGGGCTTCCGCGGGGAGCGTATTCTTGCGTGGCTTGATCCGGAAGCCTATGCGAGCGGCAAAGGGTTTCAGACGCTTCAGGCGCTGTATGCGATCGGTTCCGGCGGCGTATTCGGCAAGGGACTCGGACAGAGTATGCAGAAGCTTGGCTTTATTCCGGAGGCGCAGAATGATATGATCTTTTCCATTATTTGTGAGGAACTCGGGTTATTCGGCGCGATTGCGATCATTCTGCTGTTTTTGCTGCTGATCTGGCGGTTTATGATTATTGCGAACAATGCGCCCGACTTGTTCGGGGCGCTGCTTGTCGTCGGTGTTATGGGACATATAGCGATTCAGGTAATTCTTAATATTGCGGTCGTTACGAATACGATTCCAAATACGGGTATTTCTCTGCCGTTCATCAGTTACGGCGGTTCGTCCGTTATGTTCCTCTTAATAGAGATCGGGCTTGTCCTTTCCGTGTCGCATTCGATCCGCTTAAAGGAGGTATAATGCCCGGCGTTTATTTTGCGAGTCCCACGCGCACGGCATTCTGATGGGACCGTACCGGCGCACGGTACAAGATACCGGAAAGCGCCGTATGTCATAAGATAGAATAGGTCTTTTTCATCAAAGGTAGAGAGGGTGAAGCAGTGGATCCTATTCATATCTGCGGCGGTTATTCACTGGATGGAGAAACATGGGTGCAGGGTTCCAAAAATGCGGTGCTGCCGATTCTTGCGGCCGCGGTTTTGACAGACGGCATAACGACGCTTACGCATTGTCCGCGCATTGCAGACGTACATTGTATGCTCCGGCTTCTGCGCAGCATTGGCTGCATGGTCGAATGGACGGACGGGCGCATTGTGATCGACGCAAGGCAGATCACGTCGGTGAGCCTGCCGGAAGAGTATGTAACGAGAATGCGTTCTTCCGTTATTCTGATGGGAGCCGTTCTTGGCAGGAAGAGACGCGTCACGATCAGCTATCCGGGCGGCTGCGTCATCGGAAAGCGGCCGATCGATATGCATCTTAAGGCATTTTCCCATATGGGCGTGCAGCTTTGCGAGAATGGAAATGCGCTCACAGCATGGACGAAGCGTCTTGTGGGAAGTGAGATCGCGCTTCCGTTTCCGAGCGTGGGCGCGACGGAAAACGTCATTCTGGCGTCGGTGCTTGCGGAGGGGGAAAGTGTGATCCGCGGCGCGGCAAGAGAGCCGGAAATCGAGGCGCTCTGTGATTTCTTAGTCTGTGCGGGAGCGGATATTGTCCGGGAAGAGGACGGCGGGACGATCAGAATCAGAGGCGTAGAGCGTCTGCATTCGTGCACATACCGCATTCCGGCGGACCGGATCGTAGCGGGAACTTATCTGCTCGGCTGCATGGCGGCGGGCGGCAGGATACGGCTGCGCGGGACGGACGCCGGAGCGCTTGGGGCGGTGCTCGATACGATCCGGCAGATGGGCGGCGAGTGTGAATGCGGCGCGGCGGAGATCACGCTGACCGCGCCCGAAAGACCCCGGGCGGTTCCTTATATCAGGACGGCGGTTTATCCGGGGTATCCGACAGATCTGCAGTCGCAGCTTCTGGCGGCGCTTGCGGTGGCGGACGGAGACAGCGTTGTGGAGGAAACCATTTTTGAAAACCGGTACCGCGTTGTACCGGAGCTGTGTAAAATGGGAGCGGATATTCAGATAGAAGAAAAAAAAGCGGTGATCAGAGGAGTCCGCGAGCTGCGCGGATGCGCGGTGACGGCTCAGGAGCTGCGGGGCGGAGCGGCGCTGTGTATGGCGGCGCTTGCGGCAAAGGGGGATACTTATATCGGAAACCGGCATTTCATCGACAGAGGATACGAGGCTTTGGAAACGGATATCAGGAGCCTTGGAGGCAGGATATGAAAAAAAGGACGATCATACTGATTGGCGCGGCGGTATTTCTGCTTGCACTCGGAGCTGCGGCGGCATTTCTCCTGCAGCATTATAAAGTAACGACCGTATATGTAGAGGGAAGCGCGCACTATACCAATGAAGAGATCATGGATCTGGTTATGACCGGAGAGCTGGGAGACAATTCCCTTTATCTGGCGCTGAAATATAAAAACAAGGGGATCGATAACGTCCCCTTTGTTGAAACGATGGATGTGGACATCCTTGCGCCGGATACGATCAGGATTACCGTATACGAGAAAGCGATGGCGGGATACATCGAATATCTTGGCAGATACATGTATTTTGACAGGGACGGCATTATCGTGGAGGCGTCTGAGCAGCGGACTTCGGGAATTCCGCAGGTGACGGGACTTTCCTTTGACCATGTGGTTATGTATGAAAAGCTTCCGGTGGAGAATACGGAGATTTTTGCCGACATTCTCGATATTACCCAGCTTTTGAATAAGTACGGCATTCAGGCGGATAAGATACAGTTCGATAAGTCGATGCATAAGACGCTGTATTTCGGAGAGGCGAGAGTCAGTCTTGGCTCGAACGACAACATCGGAGAGAAGATTATGAAGCTGAAAGCCATTCTTCCCGAGTTGGAAGGCAAAAAGGGTTTGCTGCGCATGGACAATTATTCAGAAGAGATGAAAAACATTACATTTGAACTGGATCAAGAAATAGAACCATGAAAAAGTCTTAAAAAATGAAAAAATCAGTTGATTAATTGGGTGAAAAATAATATTATAAAGTATATGGAGTTTATAAGGGGCCATAAAGGAGGATATACCTTTGTTAGAAATTAAGACAAACGACGCTGAATCTGCTGCCAAAATTATCGTAGTCGGTGTTGGCGGGGCAGGTAATAACGCTGTAAATAGAATGATTGATGAAAACATTGACGGAGTAGACTTTATCGGGATTAATACGGACAAGCAGGCGCTTCAGCTTTGTAAGGCGCCAAAGCTTCTTCAGATCGGCGAGAAGCTGACAAAAGGACTCGGCGCAGGCGCAAAGCCTGAGATCGGAGAGAAAGCGGCCGAGGAAAACGTAGAAGAGATTACAGGCGCATTAAAAGGCGCCGATATGGTATTTGTTACATGCGGTATGGGCGGCGGAACCGGAACAGGGGCTGCGCCTGTTGTAGCGAAAATTTCTAAGGATATGGGAATTCTGACGGTCGGCGTTGTCACAAAGCCGTTCCGTTTTGAAGCGAAAGCGCGTATGGTCAATGCCATCGGCGGGATTGAAAAATTAAAAGAAAACGTAGATACGCTGATTGTGATTCCGAACGATAAGCTGCTTGAGATTGTCGACAGACGGACGACGATGCCGGACGCTTTGAAGAAAGCGGATGAGGTATTGCAGCAGGCGGTACAGGGAATCACGGATCTGATTAATCTTCCGGCAATTATCAATCTGGATTTTGCAGATGTTCAGACTGTCATGAAAGACAAGGGTATCGCTCATATCGGTATCGGTTCCGGAAAAGGGGACGACAAGGCGGCCGACGCTGTCAAGATGGCTGTGGAAAGCCCGCTTCTTGAAACGACGATTTCCGGCGCGACGCATGTGATCATCAACGTTTCCGGCGATATTACATTGGCGGATGCGGCGGACGCGGCGGATTATGTACAGAATCTGGCGGGAGACGAAGTCAATATTATCTTCGGCGCGATGTACGACGAATCGGCGTCCGACAGCTGTACGATCACCGTGATTGCGACGGGGCTGGAATCAAATATTACGCCGCGTATCACGCCGAATAATTTTCAGACCTATAAGACGCCTGTGAAGCCGGTCGGCAATGCAGGTACGATTACGCCGCAGGTATCCGCTGCGTCTCCGGCGCTGAACGTGCAGCCGCTTTCCGGCATCAGAAGACCGGCTGATATTAAGAGCAGCGTGGAGGAAAAGACGCTCAGTATTCCGAGCTTTTTACAGAAGAAATAAATTGTCCGGCGTTTCCAGAGCCGGTATTTAAGAAATGGGACAAGCCGCCGGGCGGCGGTTATTGCATAAGATGAATTGTGAAGTCCGAAAGGAAATTTCTTTAAGAAGTTTTCTTCCGGGCTTTTTTTGTTGATTTTTGTAGGTAAATATTGTCTGTTGGCAGTTCTGTTTTGACAAAAAATTTAAGGCGGAATTTTTATAATAGTTTCAGTGAGACATACGGGAGGTGAATGGTGAAATATGAATTGTATATTGATGCATTCTTCCTGCTGAATTTTGTGATCGATACGCTGCTCTTATTTTTGGTTGGAAAAGTTCTTGGGTGTACTGCCACGCACCTAAGGCTGCTGTTTGGAGGGGCATTCGGGGCAGGCATGGCGTGTGTGCTTACCGTTGTTCCGTTTCTGCCAATATGGGGAAAGCTATTCGCAGGCTATGGGATCATCAGTATATGTATGCTCCGCATTACCTTCTCCGGGCTGCGCCTGCAGGCGCTTTTTAGAGCCGGGATCGTTTTATATGGCTTTGCTTTTCTGCTTGGCGGTCTGTTGCAGATGCTGTCGCTTCAGATCTCTTTTTTTCGAAGGCACGGCATGACGTTGGCTGCCGTCTGCGCAGTTTCCATCTGCGCCGCGGGAGCGGTCGCTTCCCTGTATGAGAAATGGAAGAGGAGCAGGGAAGATCATTTCGTACCGGTGCGGCTCGTATGGCAGGGCAGAGAATTGACCGTGCGCGCGCTTGTGGATACAGGAAACAGTCTTCGTGAACCGATTAGCGGAAAGCCGGTTTCCATTGTCGAAAAAAGGATAGCGGAGCAGCTATTCGGCGGCGTATATCCGACAGTGTTCCGGGCAGTGCCGTTTCGCAGCATCGGCAAAGGACATGGAATTCTGGAGGGTTATGAAATTACGGAACTGACCGTTACAGGGGAGAATGAAAAAATAAAGATAAAAAAGCCGGTTGTAGGGCTGTTTGACGGAAGGCTGTCAACGGACGCGGCATATCAGATGATATTGCATCCGGAGCTGCTTCAAAAAGGAGATGCCGGATGATTTATGAAAAACCGAACAAAAACAGGAGGAAAGTATATGATTTTTAAAGTGGCAATACCGGGTAAAATACAATTTCGGATGATTCGGAGAGAACCGAAGATACTGATGCACAGTCAGGGAGACATCCATTATATCGGAGGGGCAGAAGTGCTTCCGCCGCCGCTCGAAGCGGCAGAGGAGGAAGAAGTGATAGGCGGTCTCGGAATGGAGGACGAACAGGAGGCAAAAGCGACTCTGATCGAACATAATTTGCGGCTTGTCGTATACATAGCGAAGAAATTTGACAATACGGGCGTCGGTGTGGAAGATCTGATCTCGATCGGGACGATCGGTCTGATTAAATCGATCAACACTTTCAATCCCGGTAAAAATATCAAACTGGCGACATATGCTTCCCGCTGCATTGAAAACGAGATACTGATGTATCTGCGAAAAAACAATAAGGCAAAAGTCGAGGTATCGATCGATGAACCGCTGAACGTTGACTGGGACGGAAATGAACTGCTTCTTTCGGATATTCTGGGGACGGATGAAGACGTTATTTATAAAGATATTGAGAGCGAGGTGGAGAGGAAGCTTTTGTTTAAGGCGGTCGGTAAGCTGTCGGAGCGGGAACGGACGATTATCAGTCTGCGTTTCGGGCTTAGCACGCCGGACGGAGAAGAAATGACGCAGAAGGAGGTCGCTTCCCTGCTTGGCATTTCACAGTCTTATATTTCCCGTCTGGAAAAGAAAATTATCAAAAGGCTGAAGCGGGAGATGGTAAAGGAGGCGTAGGAAAAGACGTCCGTATCAGGAAAATCCGCAAAGGAAAAATTATGTCTGATCGGCACAATAAGAGGCGAAAGATTCTTCGGGAAAATTTCAAAAAAGACGCATAGCAAAGCGCCATAGTGAGAATCATTTTAGTAGAAAAAAATCTAGGAGGATCTTGCTATGGCGCTTAATAAAGTAGAAATCTGCGGAGTCAATACGGCAAAGCTGCCCTCGCTGTCCAACGAGCAGAAAGCAAAGCTTTTTAAACGGATCAAGGAAGGCGATATGGACGCCAGAAACGAATATACGGAAGGCAATCTGCGGCTTGTACTGAGCGTCATTAAGCGTTTTTCGGGGAGCAACGAAAATCCTGACGATTTGTTCCAGATCGGCTGTATCGGGCTGATGAAAGCGATCGACAATTTCAATACGGAACTGGACGTAAAGTTTTCAACCTACGCCGTACCGATGATCATCGGGGAAATCAGACGGTTTCTGCGGGACAACAGCAGCATCCGTGTGAGCAGATCTTTAAAAGATACAGCGTATAAGGCGATCTATGCGAAAGAAAGCCTGACGAGAAAAAATATGAAAGAGCCGACCATCACCGAAATCGCGGAAGAAATCGGCATTGCAAAAGAGGATATTATTTATGCGCTCGATGCGATCCAGAATCCAATGAGCCTTTACGAACCCGTTTATACGGACGGCGGAGATACGCTCTACGTGATGGATCAGGTGAGCGACAAAAAAAATAAAGAAGAGACATGGGTGGAGCATCTTTCTCTTCGGGAAGCGATGAAACGGCTCGGGGAGCGGGAAAATGAGATTATCAGACTGCGGTTTTTCGAAGGAAAAACACAAATGGAGGTGGCGGATATGATCGGCATTTCGCAGGCGCAGGTATCGCGTCTGGAGAAAAACGCGCTCAAGGTCATGCGGGCATATCTGGCAGGATAATCCAAGAATAAATTGACTTCTCTTTCCGGGCAACTTATACTTTATGATAAGAAGTACAAAAGGGGAGCAGTTATGAATCAGAAAAAACGCATCACATATCTGGATATGGCAAAAGGCGTCGGTATTGTGCTGATGGTGGCAGGGCATTTGATCGGTTCGCTGCAGTCGATTGACAATAAGCCTTATTTTGCGCCCGCATATCAGTGGATCGCGTCGTTCCATATGCCGCTTTTTTTTATCATTTCGGGAATTCTTCTTTACGTCACAAGGGAAGAAGAAAAGGAGATGGGGCAGATCGTCAGCCGTAAAGCGCAGACGCTGCTGCTTCCGTATGCTTCTTTTAGTCTGGTCTATTTCGTCATCAATGTCTGGACATGCGTCTTTCATCCCGAGCTGTTGAAATTTTCGGAGCTTTGGAAATTTTTCATTTACAGCGTGACCTTCCGCGGCGTATCGGTTATGTGGTTCCTGCCGGCTCTGTTTATCGGCGAGGTATGCTTCCTTTGGTGCCGGAAACGCCTAAGCGACGGCGCTTTGGCGGCGCTGATCGGGACGGCGGGCTTTTTCCTGATGTTTTTCTCGCCGCTGCTTCGATGGGAAGGCTGGGAGACGGGTCTTGTTATGATGGCTCTTGGATCGCTGCTGCATACGGCAATGCGGGGACTGTTTTCTGCGGTCTTTCTTTTGATCGGTTATCAGGCGGCGCGCCTGCTCACGGGGGAAAGACATGGGCGCGGCGCCGTGGCGGAGCTGTTTTTAGGACTTATTCTGCTTATAACCGGCGGCGTCCTCTGCTTTCGGAACGGGTCGGTCGATCTGAATTATATGGTGTTTGGCAATTTCATTTTGTATATGATATGCTCTTGCGCCGGTTCTTTCGGCGTTATTTTGGTCTGCAAAAATCTGCCCCGGCTTCGGTTGCTGCTCTTTTTTGGGAAAAATTCGCTTGTTATTATGGCGACCCATATGGAATTTAAGGTTATGATGCATACGATCCAAATATCCTATTGGCTCAACCGGTTTGTGACAAGAGCAAAGGAATGGGTGCTGTTTGCGACAATGGCGGTTTTGATTACGCTGATGGAAGCGGCGATTGTCTTTGTATACAATCATTATCTTTACTTTTTGATCGGTAAAAGGAAGCCGGAGAAGAAAAGAAAGAGACAAGGAGAAAGGACGAAGGAGGAGAGAGTATGAGTAAGAAAAAGAACGATTTCGGAAAGGAAAAAGATAGACGCGCGTGCGGCGGCAGGGCGTTAAAAATGAAACGCTGCGGCGGCAGAACCGCGCTGTGCGCCCTGCTTTGCGGGATGCTGCTCGTATCTCCCATGACGGCTCTGGCGAAAAGCGGCGATAATACGCTTGTGCCTGCGGATGCGGTTTCGGGAGGGGTGATTTATTCCAACGTATACGGCGAGGTGCTCGTTACAAGACATGAGGACGGTACGACGGATTATACGTTTTTCAACAATGACTGGCCCTCGGTACAGATTCTGCTGAATGAACTGAATGCAGGCAAAAAGATCGATCTGGATAAGCTTTTGACAGAATCTTCCACATCGATTCAAAAGATCACGACGGAAGACGATATTGTAATCGCCAACGATATTACGAACTTTGGGGCGGCTTCCGGCGGCAACCGGGGAAGCTTTGCCGTCGGCAGCGTGTATGGATCGGATTTAAACAGTACGGAAATCGCGCAGGTACAGGCTGCAGTTTCCGATTTTCTTGTCAATAATAACGTAGCGTCGATGAGCGACCTGAAAAAAGTACGTACCGCGCATGATTTTCTCATGCAGAATTGTATTCCGACATCGCCGGGCAACCGGAATCATGCGGATAATGCGTGGGGCGCGCTCGTTTATCATGAGGCGAACGCAAAAGGTTATGCGAGGGCAATGAAAGCTCTGTGCGACGCTATGGGAATCGGCGCTTATATCGTATCGGCAAATAGCAGCTCTTCCCTGAAGGATTATATGTGGAATACGGTTATGATCGACGGAGAATGGTATATCGTAGACGTGTTCTGCGACGACAGTACGTCGAGCTATGTGACATACCTGCTTTCCGACAAAGACTATATGACGCTTGGTATGCGCTGGAATATGGACAGCAGCGTTCCGGTCAGCAGGAAAACCTACGGCGGTAAATAAGAGGGGGAAAATAATGGCAAAATTATATTTCAGGCACGGAGCGATGGGAAGCTCTAAGACGGCCAACGCGCTTATGGTAGAGTACAATTATTATGAGCGCGGGAAATGCGCGCTTCTGCTTAAACCGAGACTGGATACGCGGGACGGAGAAGGCGTTATCAAAAGCCGGATGGGACTTTGGAAGAAATGCCGTTTCGTGGAGGATTTCGTTCATTATCCAAAGGAAAAGATCATGGAATATGACTGCATCATCGTAGACGAGGCGCAGTTTTGTAAAAAAAGTGAGATCGCATTTTTTGTAGACGTTGTAGACGAATGCAATATTCCGGTCATCTGTTACGGACTTCGCACCGATTTCCAGAGAAACCCCTTTGAAGGCTCTATATGGCTTCTCGCATGGGCGGACGTGATCGAGGAGATCAAGACGGTCTGCTGGTGCGGACAGGGCGCGACATGCACTACAAGATTCACCGGGGAAGGCAAGGTGATCCGGGAGGGAGAACAGGTCTGCCTCGGCGGCAACGACAAGTATATTGCGCTCTGCCGGAAACATTATAAAGAAGGCAATCTCGGACCGGATTGGAATAAGCGCGCGATATAGACGGATATATTACCGGCAGCCGAGATCGACAAGAATGATGTCGGGACCGATCTGCTTGATGTCACGGAAGCTGACAATAATATCGGTATGCCCTTCAAAAAAGCGGCAGAAATGAAATCCCTCCGAAATGATGAGCTTGTGTATCTGCCCTGTACATTCGTCAAATTCAAGATCCACGACGTTTCCGATTTTCTGGCAGTTTCTGATATTGATGACTTCTTTTTTTTGAAATTCGGAGAACAACATAAGATTGGCACACTCCTTTGTATCATAGTATGAGAAAAAGTTGGAAAGGGTGCGTGCGGAATGCTTATGGCCGCTGCAATATGGTCAGTTTCCATAAAATGGTTGACGCAAGGTTTTCTTTTTTTGTATAATATTTTTGGTTGGAGTATGTGAAAAGAGGATTTTCACATGAAAGCGCCGTGTCTGCGCACTGTTTGGCATGGCGCTGTCTATACATAGAAAGCGGTGCAGAAATGAGGGAAAGATGAAGTGTCCGTTTTGTGGTCATGACAATACGAGAGTCATTGACTCCAGACCGGCGGAGGATAATAATTCAATCCGCAGGAGACGAGTGTGCGATGAATGTGACAAACGTTTTACAACTTATGAAAAGTAGAGACGATCCCTGTCATTATTATAAAAAAAGATAACAACAGGGAAACGTACGACCGTTCCAAAATTGAAGCGGGCGTACTGCGCGCCTGTCATAAACGCCCAATCAGCGCAAGCCAGATCACACAGCTTGTCGACGAGGTGGAAACGGAAGTTTTCAATATGGAAGAAAAGGAAGTGCCAAGTCAGGTGATCGGAGAGCTTGTTATGAATAAGCTCAAAAATCTGGAGGCGGTAGCTTATGTCAGATTTGCTTCCGTGTATCGGGAATTCAAGGACATCAATACTTTTATGGACGAATTGAAGAAAGTGCTGGAATAAGCGGAGAAAAGGAAATATGTGAAAGGCTTATGTTAGAGAGATTTTACCCGGACGAGTATGTGGATTCCGCATATGGGATCGATTATGAAGCGTTATATGAAAAAGGCTTTCGCGGCGTTGTTTTTGATATTGACAATACGCTTGTGCCGCACGGCGCGCCTGCCGATGAACGCAGCGTCGCTTTGATGGGACGGCTTTCTGCAATCGGTTACCGGCGGATGATGCTTTCCAATA
>JAGARW010000002.1 GCA_017621975.1 Lachnospiraceae bacterium
ATCCGGGCTGTTATACGACCTGTTCGATCCTGACGGCATATCCGCTTGTGAAGGAAGGGCTGATTGACGCGGACACGCTTATCATCGACGCAAAGAGCGGGACGTCGGGAGCGGGCAGAGGCGCTAAGGTGCCGAATCTGTTCTGCGAAGTCAACGAAAGCATTAAGGCGTACGGCGTAACGACGCACCGGCATACGCCGGAGATCGAGCAGGAGCTTGGAAATGCGGCAGGAAAAGAGATCACGATCAATTTTACGCCGCATCTCGTGCCGATGAACCGGGGCATTCTTGTAACGGAATATGCGTCGCTGATAAGGCGGGCGGACGCATCACTGCCGTCCTATGAAGAGATCAAGGCGGTTTATGATTCTTATTATCAGAAAGAAACGTTTGTGAGGGTGCTTCCAAAAGACGTCTGCCCGGAGACAAGATGGGTGGAAGGAAGCAATTATGTGGATGTGAATTTCAAGATTGATGCAAGGACGGGCAGAATCGTTATGATGGGCGCTTTGGACAATCTTGTGAAGGGAGCTGCCGGACAGGCAGTGCAGAATATGAATCTGCTGTTCGGTCTGCCGGAAACCGAAGGGCTTATGATGGTTCCGGTGTTCCCATAGGATAACGGCAAGATTAGGATATTATTATGTCAACCAAAAAGAAAAAAGACGGATTTATTGTGCAGGCAGGCATTCTTGCGGCGGCAGGCATTTTATGCAGGATTATCGGTATTCTTTACCGAAGCCCTCTGACGAGTATCATCGGCGACGAAGGCAACGGCTATTACAGCTCCGCGTACAACTTTTATGTGATCATTCTGCTTGTATCTTCTTACAGCATTCCGTCGGCGATTTCCAAAGTCATTGCCGGAAAGCTGGCGTTAAAAGAATACAGAAACGCGTATAAGGTGTTCCGGTGCGCGCTTCTCTATGTGATCGCAGTCGGCGGGATCGCCAGTCTGTTTACTTTTTTTTGCGCGGACTTTCTTGTACAGGCGAATTCCGCGGCGGTACTGCGCGTGTTTGCGCCGACGATTTTTCTGTCGGGTCTGCTCGGCGTGCTGAGAGGATATTTTCAGGCGTACGGAACGATGATGCCGACGTCGTTTTCTCAAATATTGGAGCAGATCTTAAACGCGATCGTGAGCATCGGCGCGGCGCTTTTCTTTATTTCGCTTGTCGAGCGTTCTTCCGATACGACGCGGGCGGTATACGGCGCGGCGGGCAGCGCGGCGGGCACGGGAATCGGCGTTCTGACGGCTCTTCTGTTTATGGCGGGCGTTTATCTGCTGAACCGGAAAATGATTCTGCGGCAGGTGCGCAGGGACACGGGACACAGAGAAGAAACTTACGGCGAGGTATTCCGCGTTATCATCAGTATGGTAACGCCGATCATACTCAGTACGTTTATTTATAACTTCAGCACGTCTCTGAATCAGACGATCTATTCGCGCGTGATGGAGCAGGTAAAGGGAATGGCGGAGTCGGAGATCGCGACGATGTACGGTATTTTTGCCGGAAAGGCGGTCGTGATCTCAAATATTCCGATCGCGCTTGCTTCTGCGATGTCGGCGGCGGTCATTCCGGCGATTTCTTCTTCTTATGCGGTAGGCGATAAGAAGCAGGTGCGGACAAAGATTTCTGAGGCGGTGCGTACGACGATGCTGATTTCGATTCCGTCCGCGGTAGGGCTTGCGATTCTGGCAAGACCGGTGACGGCGCTTTTGTTTCCTCAGAAGTCTTCACTTGACCAGGCGTCCATGCTGCTTGCTTCGATCAGCATTACCGTCGTGTTTTACGGACTCTCGACGATTACGAACGGGGTGCTGCAGGCGGTTGGTAAGGTAAACCTGCCGGTCATCAACGCGGCGGCGGCGCTGATCGTTCAGACGGTCGTTCTGACAGGACTGCTTTTTTACACGGATTGTAATCTTTACGCGCTTTCGATTGCGATGATCGCGTACTCTTTTCTGATGTGCGTACTCAACCAGCTTTCGATCCGAAGGTCGCTCCGGTATAAGCAGGAAATGATAAAAACATTCTGTAAGCCGTTTGCGGCGGCGATTTTGATGGGGATTACCGCATATGGCGTCTATGAAGGCGTCAGTATTTTGCTGGAAATGCTTTCCGTATCGGAGATGATTACGAACGCGGCAGCTCTTGCGGTTGCGATCCCGATTGCGGCGGTCGTTTATTTTGTATCTGTGATGGCGCTCGGCGGCGTTGACGAAGCCGATCTGCGGAGACTTCCGAAAGGGCATCTGATCGTTGCCTTTGGAAAGAAATGCTATCTTTTGCGCGATCCGGAATATACGAAGGAAAAAGCGCCGCAGAAAAAAACGGCAAAGTCCAGAAAGCAAAAGGCCCGGACAAAGGAGAAACAAAAAAGGGATCAGGATCAAAAGAAAACGCTGCGGAGAAACGGTAAAACAGCGGAATAAAGAGGGGATTTATGATGGTACGGGAAATGAAACCGGAAGATTATGAACAGGTATACGCGCTCTGGACGACGGTCAAGGGCTTTGCCATGCGCAGCATCGACGATTCCAAGGAAGGCGTATGCAGATTCCTTAAAAGGAATCCGCACACGAGCGTCGTAGCACAGGAAAACGGGCGGATCGTCGGCGCGATTCTGTGCGGGCACGACGGCAGACGCGGGTGCCTGTATCACGTATGCGTGGCCGCGGATTACAGACGCCGGGGCATCGGTACGGAAATGGTCGTATTTGCAATGGAAGCGCTGAAGCGGGAGAAGATCAGCAAGGTTTCGCTGATTGCGTTTACCGCAAACGATATCGGCAACGCGTTTTGGAAGCGGATCGGCTGGACAAGGCGGGAAGACCTGAATTATTATGACTTTGTGCTGAACCGCGAAAATATTATCGCGTTTAACCAGTAGAATCGGGGAAATGTGACTGTATAGAAAGAAAAACGAAATTCGGACTTCAAAAGCCAATGTTTTTATTATATTTCGTCAAACTTCATAAAAATTTCATTTCCTGTGCCGGAGCTGCGGATATAAGTCTTTCTAGGCGTTTCGATATGCTCTGAGAAAAAAATGACGCAACCGGCGAAGATTCGCCATCCATGGCTCAGCTTCGCCTTTTTCGGACATCGTGTCCGAAAATTGCTGCGTACAGACGAAACGCCAAGAAAGTCTAATATCCTGCGCAGGCACAGGAAATGAAATATATTATGAAGTTTGATGACATCACCTTTAAACAAGGGCTTTTGATACCCGAATCAAAAACAGAAACGCAGGTCGTTTCGGAACGGAGGAGATTATGAAAGAAATACAGGGCGGCGTAACGGCGGCGAAGGGCTTTGAGGCGGCCGGCGTAGCGGCGGGCGTAAAATATAAAAACAGAAAGGATATGGCGCTTGTATACAGCAAGACGCCGTGCGCGGCGGCGGGCGTTTTTACGAGCAATGTCGTAAAGGCGGCCCCTGTCGTCTGGGATAAGGAAATTATCGCAAGCGGGGAAGCTGTGCAGGCGGTCGTCGTCAATTCGGGAATTGCAAACGCGTGTACGGGAAAGCAGGGTTATGATTACTGTAGAGAAACCGCAGCGGCAGCGGCGGAGGCGCTCGGTATTTCGGAGGATTCCGTACTCGTCGCTTCGACCGGCGTGATCGGAATGCAGCTTCCGATGGACAAAATTACGGCAGGCGTTTCCATGCTGGTATCGGAAAAAGCGGAGGGCATGGAAGCGGGAGACGACGCGGCGCATGCGATCATGACGACGGACACCGTGCCGAAGCAGGCGGCGGTCACGGTTACGATCGGCGGCAGGGAAGTCACGATCGGCGGCATGTGCAAAGGCTCCGGTATGATTCATCCGAATATGTGCACGATGCTTGCTTTTCTTACGACGGATGCGTGCATTACAAAGGAGCTGCTTCAGGAGGCGCTGCGCAGCGACGTGCAGGATACGTTTAATATGATTTCGGTAGACGGAGACACCTCCACAAACGATACGCTTGTTATGTTGGCGAACGGAGAAGCGGGCAATCCGGTCATTTCCGAAAAAGGGGAAGATTACGAAACCTTTTACAGGGCGCTTCATTATATCAACGAAACATTGGCGAAGAAAATGGCGGGAGACGGCGAGGGAGCAACGGCGCTGTTTGAAACGAAGGTAATCGGCGCGGCGACAAAAGAGGACGCGAAAATACTTGCGAAATCCGTGATCTGCTCCAGTCTGACGAAAGCGGCGATCTTCGGGCATGACGCCAACTGGGGCAGGATATTGTGCGCGCTCGGCTATAGCGGCGTGTCGTTCGATCCGGAAAAAATAGAGCTGTATTTTACCGGAAAAGCGGGAAAAATGCTGATTTTCCAGAACGGAAAGGCGGCCGATTACAGCGAGGAGGAAGCGACGAAGCTGCTTTCCGAGCCGGAAGTGACGGTGCTTGTCGATATGAAGATGGGGGAAGAAACCGCGTGCGCGTGGGGCTGCGACCTCACCTATGATTATGTTAAGATCAACGCGGATTACCGTTCCTGAAAAGCCTTTGCGTCATGCAGTTAGGGGGCAAAAGCCTTTGTATAAAGCTTGCGTCGTCAAACTGTATCAAATATTTCATTTTGTGACTGCGCAGGATATTAGACTTTCTTAGTGTTCCGCTCTGTCAACAGCAATTTTCGGACACGACGTCCGAAAAAGGCGAAGCTGAGCCATGGATGGCGAATCTGAGCCGATTGCGTCAGCTTGTCTCAATCATGATCGGAACGCTTAGAAAGACTTATATCCGCAGCTTGGAACAGAAAATGAAATATTTGATACAGTTTGACGAGGCATAGCAAAGACAAGGGCTTTTGACACCCGAATTTTTATATAAAAAATCAAAGAAGCGGACGGCGCTTCGGATGGGAGAAAACAATGCAGGAAAGAGAAATGCAGAAAATATTGCAGAAAGCGGAGGTACTGATCGAGGCGCTGCCTTATATTCAAAAATTCAACCGGAAGATCATCGTTGTCAAATACGGCGGCAGCGCGATGAGTAACGAGGAGCTGCAGAAAAACGTCATTAAAGACGTAACGCTGTTAAAGCTCGTCGGCTTCAAGCCGATCATCGTACACGGCGGCGGCAAGGAGATCAGCCGCTGGGTCGGCAAGGTCGGTAAGGAAGCAAAATTTGTCGGGGGCTTACGAGTGACGGACGACGAGACGATGGAGATTGCGGAAATGGTGCTGTCCAAAGTCAATAAGAGCCTTGTCACAATGGTGCAGGAGCTGGGCGTCAAGGCGGTCGGCGTGAGCGGCAAGGACGGCGGTCTGCTCAAGGTGGAAAAGAAATATGCAGACGGGCAGGACATCGGCTATGTCGGCGACGTAACGGAAGTCAATCCGAAGATTTTGTTCGACCTGCTGGAAAAGGATTTCCTGCCGATCGTCGCGCCGGTTGGATTAGACGACGGTTTCCATACATATAATATCAATGCCGACGACGCGGCGTGCGCGATCGCAAAGGCGGTCAATGCGGAAAAACTGGCGTTTCTGACCGATATTGAGGGCTTATACAAGGATATTAACGATAAGTCGTCCTTTATTTCGAGACTGACGGCGTCGCAGGCACAGAAGCTGCTCGACGACGGTTTTATCGGAGGCGGGATGCTTCCGAAGCTGAACAACTGTATTTCTGCGATCGAGAGCGGCGTCAACAGAGTCCATATTTTAGACGGACGGGTCGCGCACTGCCTGTTGCTTGAAATCTTTACCGATCACGGAATCGGGACGGCGATTATCAGGGACGAGGAAGGAGAACCGGTATGATGAAGCAATATATCGAAGAGGCGGAAAAGGCTCTTCTGCATACGTATAACAGGTATCAGGTCGTGCTTGACCACGGAGAAGGCGTATACCTTTATGATATAGAAGGAAAGCGGTATCTGGATTTTGTGTCCGGCATCGCCGTATTTGCTCTTGGCTATCATTATAGGGATTATGACGACGCGCTGAAAGCGCAGATCGACAAGCTGCTGCATACTTCGAATTATTATTACAATGTGCCTGCGATCGAGGCTGCCAAAAAGATCAAAAAGATTTCGGGAATGGACCGCGTCTTTTTTACGAACAGCGGCGCGGAAGCCATTGAAGGAGCGGTCAAAACGGCGAGAAAGTACGCTTATCTGAAGGACGGCAGGACGGATCATGAGATCATCGCTATGAATCATTCGTTCCACGGGCGTACGATGGGAGCGCTTTCCGTGACGGGAACGCCGAAATACCGGGAGCCGTTTGAACCGATGATCGGCAATATCCGCTTTGCGGAAATGAACGATATCGAGAGCGTTAAGGCGCTTGTGAACGACAGAACGTGCGCGATTTTGTTTGAGACAGTGCAGGGAGAGGGCGGCATTTATCCGGCGCAGGAGTCATTTTTGCAGGAAATTCGTCATATTTGCGATGAAAACGACATTCTGCTCATGCTGGACGAGATTCAGTGCGGCATGGGACGGACCGGATACTATTACGCATGGCAGAAATACGGCGTGAAGCCGGATGTGATGACTTCGGCAAAGGCGCTCGGAGGCGGCGTGCCTGTCGGCGCGTTTATGATGACGGAAAAGGTCGGCGCAAGCTCTCTCGCGGCGGGAGATCACGGGACGACCTACGGCGGCAATCCGTTCGCTGCGGCGGCGGTCTGCAAGATGATCGATCTGTTTGAGGAAAACGACATTCTTTCGCATGTAAGGGAGATCGCGCCGTATCTGGAAGAAAAACTGGACTTACTTGTAGCAAAATACGACTATATTGAGACGCGCCGGGGCAGCGGTCTCATGCAGGGGCTTGCGTGCCGCGGAGAGGTCGGAGAGATTATCAAAAAAGCGATGGAAAAAGGGCTGATCCTCATTAACGCGGGCGCGTCGATCATCCGTCTCGTTCCGCCGCTTATCATCACGCGGGAGCATGTGGACGAGATGATCGGGATTCTGGACGAATGTCTGGCGGAAACGGTATAAGGGAGAAAAACATGCAGAGCAAAAGGGAAATGCATAGTGCAAATAAACCGCACGGCGTAAACAAAAAGAAAATAATATCCGTTCTTGCGGCGTTGCTTTTGCTGACCGGTTCCGTGCTGACGGCGAAAACGATACCGGCGGCGGGCGGAGATGCGGCGGAAACAATGTTTTCTTCCGGCGATACGCTTTATTTCTGGTATGCGGACGATTCCCTGACGGAATATCTGACCAACGCGGCAGCGGCATATTATGAAGAGAAAGGAACGCATGTTATTCCGATCCTGCATTCCGGTCTGGAATATCTGGAGGAGATCAACGACGCTTCCGTGCATCCGTCGGAGGATTCGCAGCAAATGCCCGATTTGTATATTGTCAGCAATGACAGCCTGGAAAAGGCGTATTTGTCCGGGCTTGCGGCTTCGATCAAGGATGAAGCCGGGCTGTGTACGGACAGCAATTTCCCGCAGACTGCGCTTGATGCGGTCAGCTATCAGGGAAAATATGTCGGTTATCCGTTTTATTACGAGACGAGCGCGCTTTTATACAACAAGACCTATATGGATCAGACGGAAATGGAAGTGCCGGAAACCATTGACGGGATTCTTGCCTTTGCCGATGCGTACGATGCGCCGGAGCAGGTAGAGGCCGTATTTAAGTGGGACGTTTCGGATATTTTTTATAATTATTATTTTACGGGCAATTATATGATCGTAGGCGGAGAGGCGGGAGACGATCCGCAGCAGATCGATATCGACAATGAGCAGACGAAGGAATGCCTTCAGATTTATCAGAATCTGAACCAGTTTTTTTCGATCGATACGAAAGAAGTAACCTACGATTCGGTGCTTCAGGACTTTATCGACGGAAAGATCGTTATGGCGGTGGCGACTTCCGACGCGGCGGCCCGTATTGAAGAGGCGAAGGCGGCAGGTCAGTTTGCTTATGAATATGGGATTGCAAAGATGCCCGATCTGACGGACAGCTTAAAGGGGCGCAGCCTGTCGGTAACGAGTGCGATCGCGGTTAACGGTTATTCTGAAAAATCGGAGGCGGCGAACGATTTTGCGTCGTTTCTGATTCGGAAGCATACGGATGAGCTGTATGCGAAAACCGGAAAACTTGCTTCACGGAGCGGCGTCGCATATGAAAATCCGAATCTTACGGCATATTCGGATGAGTATAAGGCTTCTATTTCCATGCCGAAGATGCTCGGAACGAGCAATTTCTGGGTACGGCTTGAAATCTGCTTTTCCCGTATCTGGCAGGGAGAGGACGTCGAGAGTCTGCTTCACGAGCTGGCGGAGCAGATCGCGAAGCAGCTTATTTAAGGACAAAAGACGGCGGGCAGGAGAGAACGTCAGAAAAATAAATGATAAACGCATAAAAAGAATCCCCTTCGGACATATTGTTACAGAAAGGGGATTCTTTTTATGTTTGGATGGATCATTGCACTGATTTCGGGCGCGCTTATGAGCGTGCAGGGAGTATTCAATACGCAGGTGACAAAAGCGTCAGGTATCTGGGCGGCGAGCGCTTTTGTGCAGTTATCGGCATTGTGCGTCTGTCTGGCGGCATGGGCGGCTGCGGAACGCGGCAGCCTGCTTGCGGTATTTCAGGTACAGCCAAAGTATATGCTGCTCGGCGGAGCGATCGGCGCTTTCATTACGTATACGGTCATTCGGAGCATGGACATGCTCGGTCCGGCGCGGTCGGTCATGTTGATCGTTATTTCACAGTTGATCGTAGCCTATCTGATCGAGCTGCTAGGGCTGTTCGGCGTAGAGAAGCAGCCGCTTGTGATGCGGAAGGCGGTCGGGATGGCGGTTGCGATCGCCGGAGTCGTCCTCTTTAAATGGGAGTGAAAATCAGAAAGTTAGCCTTGCATTTGCAGGGCTTTTTTTATACAATAAAGACAGTCGGCGAAAGGCTCCAAACTAGAAAAGGAGCCACAAATTATGAAGAAGAAAGAAAACGCAGTATCATTGTTTTTGATTGCTGTCTGTCTGGCGGCGCTTATGAGCGGATGCAGACGGAGAGAGGATGAAGAGGCGCTTGCCGAGATCGTTTTGCAGGAAACGGAAGATATCTATGCGGAGGTCTCCGGAACGGAAGGCGGCGCGTCGGATTTGGGAATTGAAAACGGCAATGCGGAAGGCGCGGGTACGCAGGTCTCTGCGCAGGAATGTTATATTCATATCTATGGAGCGGTAAAAAATCCCGGAGTCTACTTGATGAATCCGGGTGATCGCATTTTTCAGGCGGTTGAGCGTGCCGGAGGATTTACGGACGACGCCTGTGAAGATTATGTCAACCAGGCGAAAAGCGTGGAAGACGGACTTAAAATATGGATTCCGACAAAGCAGGAAGCAGAGCAGAGGCGCGAGGGAGAAGAGGAGACGGCGCAGCGGGCAGGCAAAGCGGCAGATGCGGAAGGCGGGACGGATGATAACGCGGGTTTGTTTTATCCGACGCAGGAAGCGCAGATGGGCGGAAAGGTCAATATCAACACTGCCGCGCAGGAAGAGCTTTGTACGCTGACAGGCATTGGAGAAGCGAAAGCACAGGCGATTATTGCTTACCGTGAAACGCATGGAAGATTCGCAAAGCCGGAGGATATTATGAAGGTGACGGGAATCAAGCAGAGCGGTTATGAAAAGATACAAAACCAGATCACGGTAGGTTAGCGATAAGGGATGCAGGGAGAGTAAACTGGAGGAGAGCATGGCAAAAAGGGTTTTGGTTGTAGACGATGAGAAATTAATTGTAAAAGGGATTCGTTTCAGTCTGGAGCAGGACGGTATGGAAATCGACTGCGCCTATGACGGGGAAGAGGCGTTGGAAAAGGCAAAGGCAAATGAGTACGATATGATTCTGCTTGACATTATGCTGCCGAAGCTGACCGGACTTGAGGTGTGTCAGCAGATCCGCGAGTTTTCCAATGTGCCGATCGTTATGCTGACGGCAAAGGGCGAAGACATGGATAAAATATTGGGGCTGGAATACGGCGCCGATGATTATATCACAAAACCGTTTAATATTCTTGAGGTGAAGGCAAGGATCAAAGCGATCATGCGCCGGACGACGCCGAAAAAGACAGAAAGTGCGGACAGCCGGATTCTTGAGGCGGGCGATATGCGGATCGACCGGGACAACAGGCGGGTGACGATCGCCGGAAAAGAAATCAATCTGACAGCCCGTGAGTTTGAGGTGCTTGAGCTGCTTGTGCTCAATCCGAATAAGGTCTACAGCAGGGAAAATCTGCTGAAGATTGTGTGGGGCGCGGATTATCCGGGAGATGTCCGTACCGTTGACGTTCATATCCGCAGACTTCGTGAAAAGATTGAGACAAGTCCGAGCGAACCGCGTTATGTCCATACAAAATGGGGCGTAGGATACTATTTTAAACATTAGCGGGGCTTTTACATGCTGGAAAAGGGAAAACGATACCTTAAGAAATTAAAAATACTGAGAAGTCTGAAGGCTCGTCTGTTTCTTATCATATTGCTTGCAGGCATTGTTCCGTGCGTTATTATGCGTATGGCAATTCTGCAAAATTACGAGGACCGTGCAGTCAATGTAAGGATCGCAGATGTACAGAACCAGTTTAAAATTCTGGCAAATCATCTGATTACTTACGGTTACCTGCACGATACCTCTTCTGAGGTTGTCAATACGGAGCTGGAACAGCTTTCCAACGTATATGACGGTCGTGTTCTCATCATTGACCAGAATTTTAAAGTGATAAAAGATACTTACGGTATCAGTGAGGGAAAAACCGTGATTTCCGAGGAGGTGATCCGGTGCTTTCAAGGCAGCAGCACGACCAACTATGACAGTGGAAACGGATATATTGAGATTACGACGCCGATCGCCGGAAGCAGCGCGGAAAAGGAAAGCGGCGTTTTGGAGGACGGAACGGAGAAACTGGCGGAGGGCGTGCTTTTAACAAGCGTTTCTACGGATTCGATTACGATGACGCTGGAATTGCTTGACCGCAGGGCGTTGATCGTAGAGCTGATCGTGCTTGCTTTTATCGTTGCGCTTGCTTTTGTTATGGCGAATCTGGTAACGGCTCCGTTTGAGCGGATCACGCAGGCAATCAACGATGTGAAGGAAGGCTTCAACGACGAGCAGATTTCAGTCAACGATTATGTGGAAACGGAGCATATCGTCGATGCGTTCAACCAACTGCTCGGCAGAATGAAGGCGCTTGACGATTCCCGTCAGGAATTTGTTTCCAATGTGTCGCATGAACTGAAAACGCCGCTGACGTCTATGAAAGTGCTTGCGGATTCCCTGATGATGCAGGAGGAAGCGCCGATCGAGCTGTATCAGGAATTTATGACGGACATTGCCAATGAGATCGAGCGTGAGAACAAGATCATCAACGATCTGCTGTCGCTTGTCAAAATGGATAAAAAAGCGGCGGATATGAACATTGTCCAGATCGATATTAATGAATTGCTGGAACTGATTCTGAAGCGTCTCCGTCCGATTGCCCGTAAACAGAATATTGAGGTTATTTATGAGAGTATGCGTCCGGTCACGGCGGAGGTCGACGAAGTAAAGCTGACGCTTGCGCTTTCCAATCTGGTAGAAAATGCGATTAAATATAACAAGCCGAAAGGCTGGGTTAAGGTATTTTTGGATGCGGATCATCAGTTTTTTACAGTGGAGGTGTCCGATTCCGGCATCGGAATCCCGGAAGACGCGATGGAGCATATTTATGAAAGATTTTACCGGGTAGACAAGTCGCATTCGCGGGAGATCGGCGGCACGGGCCTGGGGCTTGCAATTACAAGAAATGCGGTTTTGATGCATCGGGGTTCGATCAGGGCGGAAAGCAAAGAAGGAGAAGGAACGACCTTTACGGTCAAGATTCCGCTGATTCATCCGGTAGGATAAGATGGAGGAAACGATGAAAAAATCAAGTCATCTGCTGCTCATTGCCGTTTGTATCCTGTGCCTGTCCGGCTGCGGAGGAAGCAGGGAGCAGGAAGGGGAAAAGACGGTAGACGTCTATTATCTGAATAAAGAAGAAACAAAGATCAGCAGTGAACCGCATGGACTGCAGGCGCAGGATGCGCCGCAGCAGGTCGGGGAACTGCTTGAATTGATGGCGCAGGCGCCGGATAATGCGGAAAATAAAGCTGTCATCAGCAGCGAATTTACCGTTTTGGATGCGGTTCTGGACGAGGAACAGATTATTCTGACAGTGGACGAGGGATACCGCAAGCTGTCTCCGACGACGGAAGTGTTGACAAGGGCCGCGTTTGTACGGACGCTGACGCAGGTGGACGGTATTCGCTATGTTTCCATGAAGCTGCGGGACGATCCTCTGACCGACCGTTCGGGGAATCCGATCGGTATTATGGAAGCGTCGATGTTTATTGATAATGCGGGCGATGAGATCAATACGTATGAAAAGGTGCGTCTGACGCTGTACTTTACGGATGAAAGCGGTACGAAATTGATAGAAACGACAAAGTCGGTTGTTTACAATACGAATATTTCTATGGAAAAGCTTGTTGTAGAACAGTTGATTAAGGGACCGGGCAATGATGAGATTTATCCTACGGTCAATCCGGAAACAAAGGTCAATAACGTTACCGTAAAAGACGGGATATGTTATGTAAACTTGAATGAAAACTTCCTGACACAGATGACAAATGTGACTTCGGAAGTAACGATTTATTCGATCACAAATTCACTTGTGGAGCTGCCGAATGTCAACAAGGTGCAGATTTCCATTAACGGCGATACGGAAGGCACGTATCGGGAAAGCATTCCGTTTTCGACTGTGTTTGAACGGAATCTGGAGCTGATCGAGCAATAGGAGAGTATGATTGAAGCGTTATAAAATAAGTAAGCGCGGCGCGGCGGAGGGGCTTTGCGCATTCTGCAAGCGCTATACGCTATGTAAATTCTGTTTTTGTATGCTTGCTATTCTTGCTCTGACAACATGGAAACAGCCGCCGCCCGTCTCCTTTGGCATGGAGACGGGAGACGGCGCGTCCTTTGAAGATGCGGAGAACATAACGGCGTCGGGAGTTGTCGGGGACATCCAGGAAAAAGAAAACGGCAGAGGACAAAAACAGATTCTATTATCTTTACAATCCGCTGTGTTCTGCAGCGGAAATTCCACACAAAAAACAGAATGGAAAAAAGCGGGCGGTATTTTGTGCTATCTGAAAGAAACGAAAGGATATCCGGCGCCCGGAGACCGCGTTGTCGTGACGGGCAGGGCGCAGCGTTTCCGGCAGAGCCGTAATCCGGGCGGTTTTGACGAAGAGGCGTACTACCGCGGCAGGGGACTTTCGTTTTCGCTGAAAAAGGCAAAGGTCGTGCGGCGTTATGCAGGAGGCGGCTGCAGAAGGGTATTATTCGGCGTCAGGACGGATATGACGCGTGTGCTGGAGGAGGTATGCGGAAGCGACAGCGGTATTATGCAGGCGATGCTGCTTGGGGATAAGACATTTTTAGAGGCGGATACGAAGAAGCTCTATCAGGACGGCGGTATTTCCCATATCCTTGCGATTTCGGGACTTCATATTTCGTTTTTAGGAATGGGGCTTTACCGGTTTTTAAAAAGAATGTATGCGCCGGTTCCGGCAGCGGGTATCATATCCGGAACTCTGCTTTTTTCTTATGTGGTTATGAGCGGAGCCAGTCCGTCTGCCTGCCGTGCGTGTGCAATGTTTGTACTTTCTCTTTTGGCGGACAGCCTTGGACGCAGCTACGAGCGTCTGACAGCGCTGTCGTTTTCCGCTTTGCTGTTTGGGGCGTTTCATCCCGGCTGGCTTAGCCAGAGCGGCTTTTTGCTCTCTTACGGAGCGATTCTTGGATTGGAGCTTGTTTATCCGGTATTCACGCAGCTATGGGAAGGAAAGGCGGCGAAGCTTTTTCTTGGCGGCGTTTCTGTTACGGTGATTACGTTTCCGGTTCTTTTGACTTCTTTTTTTACGTTTCCAGTGTATTCTTTTTTCCTGAATTTGTTTGTCATACCGCTGATGAGCGTTGTGATGGCGTTTGGACTTTTGGCGCTTTTTGCAGGTTTCTTTTCCGTGCCTCTTGGAAAGCTGTTGTTTGTTCCGGCGCACGGTATTCTTTGGCTCTTTGAGGAAGCCTGCCGTGCGTCGCGGTCGCTGCCCGGCAGCTTATGGGTAATGGGAAAGCCGTCGGCCCTTCAGCTTATTTTGTATACGGGTCTTATCATTCTGCTATTTTTGGAGAGACGTTACATAACAAAATTTTACGCTGTTTTGCTGCTTTGCTGCGGGGTTTGGGTACTGCACACGCCGTTTTTGACTACAGATACGGTAACGGTACTGGACGTCGGTCAGGGAGACGGCATCGTTCTGCGCGGAAGAGAGAACTGCGGGGATGGGCGTGCCGTTATGATCGACGGAGGCAGCAGTTCGGAAACAAAGCTAGGAAAATATACGCTGCTTCCTTATTTGAAATCGCAGAAGATCACGGAGCTTTCGTTTGTTTTTCTGACGCATATGGACGCCGATCACATAAACGGGATAGAAGAGCTGATTGAGACAAAGGGCGCGGAAGTAGTGCGCATCCGCACGCTTGTGCTGCCCCGGCTGCCGCAAATGGACGAAGAATATATAAGGATCGTCAATCGGGCACAGAGGGCAGGCATTCGCGTATGTACGATGCGGGCGGGAGAAACGCTTTCTGCCTGCGGCTTTTCGTTTGTCTGCCTGCATCCTGACGAAAGCGGCGGGCAGAGAGACCGCAATGCGTCTTCCCTTGTTCTGTATGCAGAAAACGATTCCTTTTCTGCGCTTTTTATGGGAGATCTGGATGGAGAGGCAGAACGGGAATTTCTAAATAATGTGCGGCTTCCTCACGGAATCGATTTATTGAAGGTCGGGCATCACGGTTCCAGGGAATCTTCCTGCCCGGAATTTTTAAAGAGGCTAAGACCGCGGACCGCCGTGATTTCCTGCGGCGCAAATAACCGGTATGGGCATCCGGCGCCAGAAACGGTAGAACGGCTTAAGAGCGCGGGATGCAGCGTCCTGACGACGCCGGAATACGGCGCGGTGATCGTAAAAGCGAAAGCGCGGGGAAGGGCATACGGATATAAAATGGTTTTAGTTGAAAGAAAAGCGGGTTGCGTGGTAGAATGAAAATATGAAACAACTCAATGAAGACATCAAAGCAGGACAACTGAAACAGGTTTATTTACTTTACGGCGAGGAAGCTTATCTGCGTAAGCAGTACCGGGATCGGCTGAAGGAGGCGCTGGCGGGAGAGGATACGATGAACTGCCATTATTTTGAGGGAAAGGACGTGCGCCCTGCCGAGATCGTCGATCTTGCGGAAACGCTGCCTTTTCTTGCGCCGCGCCGCGTTATCGTCATAGAAAACAGCGGACTGTTCAAGCGGGGCGGAGAGGTTCTGGCGGAATATATCCCGGATATGGCACAGACGGCGTATTTTGTATTTGTCGAAACCGAAGTAGATAAGCGGAGCAGGCTTTTTAAAGCGGTCCGGGACAAAGGGCGCGCGACGGAATTTCCGGTTCAGGATGAAAATACGCTCGGACGCTGGATCGCGGGGATGGCGGCGAAGGAGAAAAAGCGCATTGCCGATCGGGATATTCGGTATTTCATAGAAAAAACAGGTACGGATATGGCAAATATCAAAACAGAGCTTGAAAAGCTGTTTTGTTATGCGCTCGACAAAGAAATCATCACGCAGGAAGAAATCGACGCGATCTGTACCCGCAGGGTAACGAATCAGATTTTTGAGATGATCGGTGCGGTCGCAGACAAGAATCAGAAAAAGGCGCTCGCGCTGTATTATGATCTGCTCGCGCTCAAGGAGCCGCCGATGCGTATTTTGTTTTTGATCGCCAGACAGTTCAACTTGCTGATGCAGGTAAAGGAATACCGCGGGCAGGGCTATGACAACAAAACGATCGCGGAAAAGACGGGGCTTCGCAGCTTTGTCGTCGGAAAATATCTGGCGCAGGCGGCGCATTTTGAAAAGGATACGCTTCGCGAAGCGGTCGGCGCCTGCGTGGAGGCGGAGGAAAGCGTCAAAACGGGAAAGCTGGACGATCGTATGAGCGTTGAGCTTTTGATTCTGACGTATAGCAGATAAATTAAAGAAA